>JAOPVE010000085.1 GCA_025963185.1 Actinomycetes bacterium | reverse complement strand
CCACCGCCGTCTACGCCCGCCCCACCGAGATGCCCAACTACAACAACGAGGGCTTCGCCATCGCTCCCCGGACCGCCTGCACCGCCGGCCACAAGCCGGTCGTCTGGTCCGACGACACCGACGACGGCGGCCACGCGCTGCGCGCCGGCACCCTGAACTGCACCGGCTGACCCCGACGGGACGGGGCGGCCGCCCTCAGCCTCCCCGTCCGCCTCAGAGGCACAGCCACGCTCGCAGAGCCGCACGCTGCGGCGGTCTCGGTCCAACGCCGACCAACCCGGGGCGGTGCAGGTCCACAGTCACACCGACGAGGTCAATCCACTGGCATCGCTTACCTACTGTGGCCTGGATGAATGACGATCATGCCCGTCCGCCGCCGCTCAGCGGGCTGTGGTCCTTCATCGTCGGTGGCGTCGGCCTCGTGGCGCTGACGGTCGGGCTGGATCCGATCACCCGCCCGGAGGACTGCCCAAATTACGGCGGCAACGGCAACGCGAGTGCGTTCTCGAACCCCGTCTGGGACCTGTACCTTCCGATCCTGGCTCTGGGCTGGGTGGTGCTCGTCGTTCTGGAGCAGGCGCTCCCCGTCACCCGGCGCAACCGCAGCCGGATCGACATCGCAACCCGCGCAGCAACCGTGGTCATCCTGTCTCTCGTCGGCTCCTGCGGCCTCCTCCCCTGGCTCATGATCGTGTGCCACTGACCGCACCAGACGCCGGGTCGACGGGCACGCCGGTCGAGATGTCTGCTGCGACGATCCGGGGATCGTCAGAGCCGGTCAGACTTCGGACTCACTCCTCTACATCGGCGAGTCGCTGCCGAAGGTTGGCAGGGAGCGGCACTTCCCATTCGCGGGCGGTGCCGGGGGCCGCGAAGACGAGGACGGCGCGGGAGACCGTCCGCAGGGTGGCGGTTTCTATCGCCTGGGCGTACGCGGTCAGTTGTGGGGTGTAGTGGACGGCCTTGGCGGCGGCTTCGGCGTCGCTCGCGGCGCGGTCGGTCTTGTAGTCGACGACGACCAGTTCGCCGGTGGGGGTCTCCACGAGCAGGTCGATGTAGCCCTCGAGGAACCGTCCGTGGTCGGGGACGACGACGTAGACCTCGCGCCAGTAGCGCCCGCCGGTCACGGCCTGCCGGACGATCGGCGCACTGATCGCCGACCGGGCTCGCGCGGCGACGTCGGCGGCCAGCCACGGGATCTCGTGCTCGGCGGCCGCGGCCTCGGCGAGTGCGGCGATGTCCTCGCCGGTGACGAGATCCGCCAGCTCCAGGACCTGATGGACGGCGCTGCCGAGGCGCGCGCCGCCGCCCCGGGTGGCGTTCAGTGGCACGCTCACCAGGCTGGTCGCGGAGGCCGCTACCTGGCCTTGGGCCGCCGCCAGGAGCGCCGCGTGCCGGGCGAGGAACGCGTCGCGGCCGTCGCTCGGCTCACCGGCGGTACGCGGCGCCGGCCGGACCGGGATCGCTGCCTTGAGCTCGATCGGCGGCTCCACCGTGGCCAGCCCGGGCTGCCGGGTAAGGATCGGCCACAGGCGGCGGGCGTGGCTGGTCTGGCCCTTGGTCCGGTGGTAGCAGCCGAGGACGAGGTGGTCGCGGGCGCGAGTCATGGCGACGTAGAGCAGCCGGAGGGCCTCGTCCTCGTCGAGTTGCTTCTCGGCGGCGGCCTGCCCGGTGAATCCGGCGGTGGCGACGGCCCCGCGCAGCCGGACCTCGGGCCGCTGCCCTGCCCACAGGACCTCGGGGACCGGGCGCCCGGTGCCGCCCAGGTCCGCCACGATGGTGACAGGAAACTCCAGGCCTTTCGAGCCGTGGACGGTGAGGATCCGCACGGCGTCGTCGTCGGGCTCGGGAACGGCGGTTTCGAGGACGTCGGCGTCGGAGTCGATCTGGTCGGCGGCCCAGGCGGTGAACGCGGTGAGCCCGGATCCGCCGGCGTCGCAGAAGGCCCGGGCGGCGTCGGTGACGAACCGCAGCCGGCGCCAGTGGTCGCGCGGCCGGGGGAACGCGGCGGTGAGCTCCGTCAGCCGCAGCTCGCGGACGATCCGCTCGACGAGCTCGTTGACGGGCAGCCACCAGTGCAGGTCGTGGTATCGGCGCAGCGTGGCCATGCCGTCGGCGACCGGCCCGGGGACGTCGGCAAGCGGCGCGAGGTAGTTCCAGTAGCCCCCGGACGAGCGCCAGGCGGCGAGATGTGCCTCGGAGCAGGCCAGGCCGGGGTGGCGCAGGGCGGCGACGGTGGCGACCTCGTCGGCGGGATTGTCGATGGCCTGGAGCAGGGTGATCAGGTCCCGGACCGCGTCGGTGGACCACACGAGCGAGCGGCTCTCGATCCGGTACGGGATCGCGTGGTCGCCCAGCGCCTTCTCCAGCGAGGGCAGCGCCGCACGGGTGGGCAGCAGGATCGCCACGTCGCGGTAGGCCGCGCGCCGGGATCCGAGCGGCCAGCCGGTGGTGATGGCGCGGGCGATGTGGAGCGCCTCGGCGTCGCGGCAGGCGGCGGCGTCGAGGTCGACGGGGCCCCCGAGTAGCTGCACTCCGGCCGTGCCGGCGGGGGCTCGGTGTGGGGCGAGCTCGGCGAAGGGCACGGGCCCGCCCGCGAGGAGTTCGCCGAACACCGCGTTGACCGCGGTGGTGACGGCGGGATCCGAGCGGAAGTTCACGCTCAGCGCGGTGCGGCCGGCGGTGAACGTCTGCCCGGCGCGCAGGTAGAGCTGCACGTCGGCGCGCCGGAACCGGTAGATCGACTGCTTCGGATCCCCCACGAAGAACAGGCGCCCACCGGGGACAGCGGCGGCCAGTTCGTCCCAGGTCCCCCCGGCGGATCCACCGGCGATGAGGCAGGCGATCTCGGCCTGGAGCGGATCGGTGTCCTGGAACTCGTCGACGAGTAGCGCCTGGTATCGCTCGTGCAGCGCCCGGCGCACTCCGGTGTCGCCGCGCAGCAGCTCGCGGGCCAGCACCAGCAGGTCGTGGAAGTCGAGGGCGCCGTCGGTGCGGCGGCGGTCCACGTCGGCGAGGACGTGGTCCTGGATCCGGGCGCACAGGGTCTGGGCGACGGCGGCGCCGATCCGGGCGAGCAATTCGGTGCGTGCGCTCTCGGCGGTACTGAGCAGCGCGACGACCTCGTCCTTGGACGATCCGGCCGCCTGCCAGGCCGCTTTGACGCCGTACTTGCAGCGGAGCTCCGTGCGGTTGAGCGCGTCGAGGACATCCAGCGGATCGATCAGCGATTCGAGTTCCGCGACGAACGGCGCGCCCGTGATGCGCAGCCACCTAGTCAGCTTGTCGCCGTCTGGACCGCGGTGCGCGACGGCTTCGCGCAGTGGTCCGAGCACCCCGGCAGCCCCGGCGGAGGGCAGGGGAACCTCGGTGAAGGGACGGCTCGTGAGCAGGTCCCAGTTGCCCGCGAACGCGCTCGCGACCTGGCGCAGCTTGCCGAGCTGCACGTCGAGCGTGAGCGCGGCGAGCAGGTGCGGCTGGACCGTCTCGTCGCCGAGGAGCTCGTCGAGGAAGGCCTGCCAGGACGCCCCCGCGCCGATCCGGGCGGTCACGGCGTCGCGCACCGCGAACCCGGGGGCGAGCCCGGCCTCGACGGGGAAGTCGGCGAGGATCCGGGCGGCAAAGCCATGCAGGGTGCTGATCGCGGCGTCTTCGAGCAGGTCCAGGGCGGCTGCGCAGCGATCCGCCTCCACAGTGGAGTAGACGCGCCCGAGGTGCTCGCCGCGGGCGGCGCCCTCCAGTCCCTCCCGGATCCGGTTGCGCAGTTCGGCGGCGGCGTTCTCGGTGAACGTGATCGCGGCGAGTGCGCCGGGTGCGGCGAGCCGTCCCGTCGCGAGCAGTTCCACGACCCGGCTGACCAGCGCCGTCGTCTTCCCGGTCCCGGCGCCGGCCTCGACGAACAGGGTCTGGGCGTGATCGTCGCGGATCCGCCCGCGAGCTGCCGAGTCCGCCGGGGTGCCGTCCGCTGGGGTGCTGTCCGCCGGGGTGCTGTCCGCCGGGGTCATGCGCCCGCCTCCGTGAGCGCCGCGTAGGCCGCTACCCGTGGATCGCCGCGGACCTGGCGCCACTGCTCGCCGCGGGTACTCGGGCAGACCCGGTCGTACGCGCAGAACCCGCAGGAGTCCCAGCCGCGCCAGCCCAGTTCGCCGGGCTGCGCCGGGTACACGCCGTTGCGGATGCCGTTCACCGCCACGTCCAGGACGTCGAGCAGCCGCCGCTCGTCGGCCGGCTCGACGGTGGCGCCCCGGCGCAGCGCACCCCGCTCGACGAACCAGAACCACGCGTGGACGGGCGTGTCCGGGGTGCCGTGCCGCGCCCGCGCTGCCATCGCGTACAGGACGAGCTGGAGCCGCCGCCCGCGATCGACGAGGTCCCGGTCAGGCGAGGCCGAACCCGCCTCGGGGATCGCCTCGTACGCACTGCCCTTGCCGGTCTTGTAGTCGATGACCACGAGGGCGCCGTCGTCGGTGCGGTCGACCCGGTCGATGGATCCGCTGAAGGACACCAGTCCGGCGGTCGGCAGTTCCAGCGTCAGCGGGGGCTCGCCGTCGCGCCCGAACGTGTCCTCGACCGCAAGTGGCCGGGCCCGCTGCTCGGCGCGCAGCCCACTGTCCACGGTGAGGACGCGGCTGAGCTGCCGGTGCGCCTTCGCCAGGTAGGCCCGCCACAGCAACGGCCGGCCCGCGCGTCCAGTGGCCGCCAGCTCCGCCGCGCGGGTGTCGAGAATGGACCTGGCTCGTGCGAGGTCCGCCGGGGTCCAGGCTGCGGCCGGGTCGCGGCCGAGGTGCGCGGCGAAGAACTCCTCGAGGACGGCGTGCACCAGCGAGCCGCGGTCCAGCGCCGAGGCCTCGTCCTCCTCGCCCGGGTCGGCGAGGTCCCGCACGGACAGCAGGTATTTCAGCAGGAAGCTGCGCGGGCACACCGCCCAGGTCTGCAGCGAGGTGGCGGACAGGACGGTGGCAGCGCGGTCGCCGAGCGCCCCGGCAAGCGGATCGATGCCGCCGAGCCAGGGCCCGAACTCCCCGCCCAGGCGGGCGGCCGCGGCGACCCGGCCACGGGCGTACCGGGGCTCGGCCGCGTCCAGTTCGCCGTGGTGCCCGCCGAGTGCCAGGGCCACGTCGTACTCGTGCGGGCTCGCGGGCACGCTGCCCAGCAGCGCGGCCTGGAACGAGGCGTACCGGGTCAGCCATGGCGCGGTGAGCGAGTCGAGACCGGCGGCGGTGACCGGCTCGCCGTGCAGGTGACGGGCCGTTTCGAGGAGCCACGGCGCCGGGTGCTGTGCCCGTTGCGCGCGGGTGTCGGCCCGCGGATAGCTCAGGACCGTCCGCGCGCCGGCCGCCACGGCGGCGAGGAAACGGCGACGCTCGGCCGCCCGGCGCTCGGCGAGCACCGGCAGCCCGGTGCGGGCCGCGACCAGATCCGCGTCCCGCAGCACCGGGTTCTCCCGCAGCCGGGGCGGGAACCCGGCCTCGGTCATGCCCAGGACCAGCACCAGCCCGAAGTCTCCCCCCGCGACGTCCCGCACCGGCGCCACCGCGACTCCCCGCCCGAGCGTTGACGGTCCGGCGAGCGGCCGTTCCAGCTCGGTGCGGACGGCGCTCGCCAGCGCGCTCAGCGGCAGGCCCACCGTGTCGAGGGCCGTGAGGGAGTCCAGGGCGGCCAGCACCCGGTCGTGGGCCTCGTGCTCGGCGGCGAGCCAGCGCGCGTCCTCGGCGCCGCGGCCCCACTGGGCTCGTTGCCGCTGGTCGCCGAGGTAGGTCCCCAGCAGCGCTTTCAGTGTCTCGCCCGCCGCTCGCCAGGTGGCGGCTCGCGCGGGGCCGGCGCAATCCACAACCAGTTTCTGGACGAACGCGAGCAGCCCGTCCGCGGCCGGGTTTTCACCCTTCTCGGCGAGGTATCGGGTGAGGCGCTGCTCCCATTGCTCCGTCGTGCCCGCGATGCCGGCCTCGCGCGAGACCCGGTCCCAGCGCGCGGCGGGTACCGGGTGGCCGTGCTCGTCGAGGATCGGGGCGTCCCGGAGCCACGCCATCAGCTGCGCGCGGGGGAACCCGGCAGCCGGCAGCGCGAGAAGTCCGAGCAGGGCCCGTCCGGTGACGCTACTGGCCAGGGTCCGCTGGGCGGGCGCGTGGTGCGGGACTCCGGCGGCCGCGAGCTGTTCCTCGATCAGCCGCGCGTACGGGACGGCGGCACGGTAGGTGATAGCGATCCGGTCGGGCGGGATGCCGTTCGCCAGCTCGGCGACCGCCCGCCGGACGGCCAGCCGCGCCTCCTCCTCCGCGTCCGGCGCCACCACGACGTGCTGGCCGTGGGGCGTCTCGGCCGGCTCGCGCTCGGCGCCGGGCAGCAGGCTGGCGAGCCACTCCTCGGTGTCGTCGGGCTGTTCGCCGGTTCCGCACAGGATGGCGTGCAGGCGGCCGCGCGCCGCCAGACCCTCGGCGAGCAGCCGCTCGGCAGGGCGCAGGCGCTCGGATGCGAACAGGATGAGGTTGGCCTCCGGCGCGTCGGCCGCCGCTCCGCACAGCTCCGGCGGCCGCGCGTAGGCGCTGGTCCGGGCCGTGTAGGCGCGATACAACCGGGCGATCTCCGTGGGCCGTCCGCCGAGGGCCGTCAGCCGGTCCAGCATCGCGTCGTCCGCGATGTCGTCGAGGTCGGCGAACAGCGCCTCGACCGGCCTGGCCGCCGCGGCGAGCGGGCCGTCGAGCACCGCGCGGACCGCCGCGGCGCGCACACCAGGAGGCAGCGGCGGACGACCGGATCCCGCGAGCGCCCCGACGATCTGCGGCAGCGTCCCGAACCGGACGTTCGCCAGCCCGCCACCGACGGCCACCGCCCGGCGGACCCCCACGGCGGCCAGCGCGCTCGGGCACGCGACCTGGACCGGCGCTAGCGGATCCCCGCCCCGGACCGCGCCGATCACCCGCCGCAGGGCCCGGACCGCCGGCGCCCCGTAGCCCGTGACGACCAGGTGCCCGCCCACTATCCGCGCCCGGCGAGGCTCGACAGCGCGGCGAGCAGCGATTCGGTGTACTCCTGGCTGTGCGCGGCATCGCCCAGGTAGAGAGACGGGTACTTGCGCCAGTCGTTCGCGCGCGCCTCGGCGATCTTGTCCTTGAGCGGCGGAACGGTCTCGAGGATCCGGCTCGCGCGGTCGACCCGTTCGGCGCCGGTCCGCTTGACGATGTCAGCGAGGTAGAGCTGGAGGTAGGCGCGGCTCGTGGGGCGCTCGTCGTTGGCGTTGAGGTACCAGACCGGGCACCTCTGGCCGTCGAGCTCGTACCAGGCGGTGACGCCCGGCGTCGCGCCCTTGCCCCAGACCAGCTTCGGCGCGTGATCCAGCAGGCGGCAGGCCAGCCGGTACTCGGAGTCGGGACAGCGGGCGGCCGCGGCCTCCAAGAAGGAATCACGGTCCCACTGGCTGCCCTGGACCACCGCCTTGCCCGCGACCGCCAGGGCCGTGCGCCCGATCACCTGCGGGACGTAGACCACGTGCTCGCCGGCCGCGTCGTCGGTGCGCCGGAACTGGCGGACCTCGACGCCGAGGATCTCTGCCGGGCTCATCTGCTCGTTGAGGAACTCGATGATCCGCACGAGCTCGGCGGGGAGTGCGTCGGCGACGATCAGCATCCGGATCCGGCCCGCGGCGAGGTTCGTCTCGACGGTGCGCCAGAACTCCTCGGGTGCCAGTCCGGTGCCCAGCTCGGCGATCAGTTCTTCGGCGCTGCGCCCTGCCTCTTCCGCGGTCCTGTCCAGCGATCGCTGTAGCGCGTCCAGCGGCCAGTACCGGACGCCGTTCGCCGCGTAGTCCAGGATCTGGCCGATCACCTCGCGCCGGATCCGGGTGTCCGTCGAGCGCTTGACCTCGACGAGGACCGGCACCCCAGCCGCGTCGATGAACAGATGGTCGAGGCTGAACGTCCCGGCGGCGCCGTCGCTCGTTCCGATGCCCATCTCCCGGCGCACCAGCAGCAGCCGGGCCTGCCCGTCGCCGCTCGTCGACGGCCCCGCGATGATCTCCGGATAGGCGGCCAGCGCCTCCTGCAGCACGGCCTCGGACTCGTACAAGGTCCGCTGCAACACGACCAGCCCGGTGCCGGTCCTCAGGAAGATCCCATCGCCGTCCACCAGCTCGCCCCCCGACGCGACAGCGGCTCCTTAACCAGCATCCCCGCCGCTCTGGGGTCATTTTAGGGGCAAACCGGACAGCCTGAGCTCACTTCACCAGTCCGGCGAGGAGGTTGATCGTCGTGGCGATGATGACCGCGTCGAACATGAACGACAGCAGGGCGTGACGCAGGGCGGTGGCGCGGATCTCCTTGGTGGTCAGGTCGGTGTCGGAGACCTGGAACGTCATCCCGATCGTGAAGGACACGTAGGCGAAGTCCGAGTACTGCGGACGGTCGTCCTCGTTGAAGCCGATGCCACCGTCCGGACCGGTGTAGTACAGCCGCGCGTACCGGAACGTGAAAATCGTGTGCACCACGGCCCACGACAGGACCACGCTGGCGACCGCCAGCCCGGCCCGGACCGCGGTCGGGACCCCGGCACCGGATCCGGCGACCACGAGACCTATCGCCACCAGGCTCGCCGTACTCGCGACGAGGAGCAGCGCCTCGCGCACGGCCCGCCCCGGTTCCTCGCGGACCGCCAGCCGGGCAGTCTCGTCCGGGCCCATCGGCCAGATCTCGAACCAGGCCCACCCGAGGAAGACGATGGCGGCGACGTCCCACCCGCCCACCGTCGAGAGGTCGGCGAGATCCGACGCGGCGAGGATCGCGCCCGTCGCCACCCCGGCCGCCAGCGACAGGACCAGCCGCAGGTACGCCGAGAGCGTTCCGACGCGGCGGGGCATCGCTTCTCCGATCGTCACCGGTGAGACAGACCGGCGCCGGACCGCGCGGTTCGGAATGCACAGTTTGGGGAATGTGCGGGTCCGGGAATTCACCGTCTACAGCCGCATCTTTCTCGCTGCCTCCCCGGGGCACCAGAGGAGGCGACGGGGAGGGGCTCGGCGATGGTCAGCAGAAAATTCAGCGCGCTCGCGCACAACCACGGCGAGACGCCCACCAGCGATGATCCGCACGACGGCGGCAGCAGCGAGCCCGCCGAGGCCTACGCCACCGAGGCGGACCGGTCCGAGGGGATCGTCGCCGAGGCGGCGGACAAGGCCGCGGAGCAGTCGACGGAGGCGCAGCCGTTCGGGCGTCCGGGGCGGCCACTCAACCGCCGCTCGCCGTTCTACGTCGGCATGGCCGGGGCGTTCGGGGTCGCGACGACGTACGCGATCCTCACGGTGATCGCGTCCGCGCGCGACGCGCTGGTCCTCATCGGCCTGGCGATGTTCATCGCGATCGGCCTGGATCCGGCGGTGAGCTGGCTGGTGCGCAAGGGCCTGTCGCGGCCACTCGCGGTGACCGTGATCATGGGGCTCACCCTGGGGGTGGCCGTTGGCTTCCTCGCCGCGGCGATCCCGCCGCTGGTCACGCAGACCAGCGCGTTCATCGCGCACGCGCCGCAGTACTTCCAGACGCTGCTGGACCACAACTCGATGCTCGGCCGGCTCAACGACCGCTTCCACCTCACGAAGAGGCTCGCCGAGATGGGCACGGGCGGCGGGAGCTTCTCGCTGGTCAACGGGATCCTGGGCGCCGGCATGCTGGCACTGTCGGCGCTGACGTCCACGTTCGTCGTGCTGGTGCTCACGCTGTACTTCCTCGCGGATCTGCCGCGGGTCAAGAACACCCTGTACCGCCTGGTCCCGCACTCGCGGCGGCCCCGGGTGATCCTGCTGGGCGAGGACATCTGCGCGCGGGTCGGCGGCTACGTCCTGGGCAACCTGCTCACATCGCTGATCGCCGGATTCGGCACGTTCGTCTGGCTGGTGGCCTTCCACGTGCCGTACCCGCTGCTGCTGGCCCTGTTCGTGGCGATCATGGACCTGATCCCCGTGGTCGGATCCACGGTCGCCGGGATCGCCGTCTCGCTGGTCGCGCTCACGGTGTCGTGGACCGTCGCGCTGGCCACGGTCTGCTTCTACATCGCGTACCGGCTCGCCGAGGACTACTTCATCGTCCCGAGGGTGATGGGCCGCACGGTCGAGGTACCGGCAATCGTCACGGTGGTGTCCGCGCTGGTCGGCGGGGCGCTGCTCGGGGTGATCGGCGCGCTCGTGGCGATCCCGGTCGCCGCGGCCATGCGGATCATCCTGCGGGAGGTCGCCTTCCCGCGCCTGGACCGGTCCTGAGAAGCCTCGCGCGGCCCGTCGCTCGTCGAGTTGCCCGGCGGCGGCGCGAGCTGACCGGCCCCGGGCGTGATCCGCGTCCGGGGCCGGCCGCGTTCGTCAGGCCGGAGCCGAGACGGCCACCGAGGCGACCGTCGGGTCCTGGCCGGGGTTGAGCACACAGTTGACCGGCGCGGTCGACGTGCCACCGGTCGAGTTGACGGCGATCAGGTCGCCCGTGAACCCGCCGACCTGGAAGCGGACCGTGCCGGCGGTGGTGGTCACGAAGGAGGGACCGGGGCCGCTCGCGACGATCTTCAGCTCGCCGGAGGACGGCACGGGTGCCGACGGGATCGCCAGTTCGGCGTTCGGCTGCGGGACGGACGTTCCGGCGTTGTCGACGGACGTCTGCACCGAGGCCGTGCCGGAGACCGAGCGCGCACCGAGGAACCAGTACAGCGCCCCGGTGGCGCCCGAGTTGACCGTGACGTCCGCGGAAAAGCCGCTGAGAGCGACCGTGTCACCGACGGTGGCCGTCGCGGGCGCCGTGGCGTGGACCGTCGCGGTCAGCAGCTGATTGGTCAGGATCGAGGCACTGCAGTTGTACGTCAGCGCTCCTGTGTCGGCCGACGCCGGAGCCGCTCCGACGACCGCGCCGACCAGGGCCAGTCCGGCGCCGAGGGTGATCGCGCGGATCCCTGCGCGCCGCGCGCCGGTGGACCGCTGCTCTGATAACCGCACCATGTCTCCTCCTCCCGGGCCCGGGGCGGGGGACCCGGGGCCTGCACAAATTGCACAGATTGCTCAATTCGTGACCGACGTTAACCCGGCTGTAACAAAGGTGACAAGTACTCGCGATTGAACATCTCACCAAGCCCCCGATGACCGGCCCAAATCGGGGCTTCCCCCGCGTAATCACCGTTTAACCAGGCACCACCACGACTCCCGCTACTGGAGCCGCCAATCAGTGGGGGCGGAAGTTCGTGATGGTGTAGCTGGTTTCGTCGTCGATCGCGTTGAGGATCTGGTCGAAGGTGATCTGCGTGGGGAAGCCGTAGACGGGGTCGTACTTCGCGGTGATCCGGGCGTCCTGAGCCGCGTCGATCCGCTCGAAGATGCCGTCGATCGAGGTCAGCGACGGCCAGGTGGACGGGGTCGGCGGGAGTCCGCCCAGTTCCACCCGCACCGGCACCGTCATCCCGCCGCCGTGGCACTCGCACAGCACGGTCAGGTCCATCGAGTAGGTGCGCAGTCCGTGTGCCCGCCACCGCTTCTCGGCCGCCCGGTCAGCGGCGTTCGGCCCGTGGTGCGGGCCGGCCGTAGCGGCGGGCGAGGGCGAGGCGGCGGGCAGGATGGACACCACGTGGTGGTCCGCGCGATTCCACGGCTGCAGCACGGCCGCGCCTACGGCGAGAACCGCCACAACCGCTCCAGCGGATCGAGTGGCGACCCACCGATTCCGCCGGGTCCTGACCGCGCCGAACGGCGGGATGGCGCTGGGCTGGTACGCGTGGATCCGGTCGGCGACGGCCCGGTCCAGCTCAGGTGCGGTCATGGACGTCCTCCTGGAGTAGCGGGAGCAGGGCGGCCCTGGCCCGGCTCAGCCGCGACTTGACGGTGCCCTCGGGGATCCGCAGTTCGGTGGCGATCTGGCCGACGCCGAGCCCGAGGTGCTGGAGGACGATGACGGCACGCTGGTCGCGGGGCAGGGCGGCGAGTGCGCGGTCGAGGTCGACGGCATCCCCGGTGGGACCGGCCACCTCGGGCGCGGGACCGAGCCGCAACACCGCCCGGATCCCGTTCCGGGCCTTCCGCCGCCGGTTGCTGACCTTGCCGAGCGCGACCTTGCGGACCCACGCCTCCGGATCGTCGTACCGGGAGACGTGCTGCCAGCGCCCGATCAGCCGGACGAACGCGTCCTGCACGGCTTCCTCGGCCTCGTGCCGGTCACCGGTGATGGCGCCGAGCAGCCCAACGAGGCGCGGATAGCTCGCCGAGTACAGCTCGCTGAGGTCGGTCACACCTCTTAACCCCCGCGAGAGCGCCGGACGGTTCCCGCCATCACGGTACGGCTCCACGCGGGCGTGCCGCGGGAACGCTCAGTGCGGCCGGACCGCCGCCACTGCCACCACCACGGATCGGCGGGCCACCGTCCGGGCGCGATCGCTGGCGGCCGTGACGGGGATCCGCTCGA
>JAOPVE010000032.1 GCA_025963185.1 Actinomycetes bacterium | reverse complement strand
TCGGAGCCGCAAGTGCGGTAACCGCGACCGGCCCGAGCCGGTCGCGGTTACCGCACTTGCTGGAGATCAGCCCGTGTAGCCCGCGAAGATCTTGCTGAACTCGTACGGGGCCTGCGGGATGTTCGTGCACATGTACAGGGCGCCGGTGCAGGCGTTGCGGTCCCGGGTCGTTTCCCAGAACGAGAGCATGCCCAGGTGGTTGGACTGGGCGAAGCTCACGAGCTGACGGGCGGCGGCCTGGTTGTAGATGTGGCCGTCGTCGTTCTGCCCGAGCATCGGCGTGACCGCGACCATCTTCCACAGCGCGGCCGTGCTCAGGTTCGGGTAGAGCCCCTTGAGCTGGCTGAACAGCGACTGGCCCGCCTGGACCGCGAACGCGCCGTAGTCACCGGCCCGGTAGTAGTCCATCGCCATGACGTTGACCAGGTCCAGGGCCACCCCGGCGTCCCGGGCGGAGCGCACCACCGCGAGGCCGTCGGCGGTCAGGCCCTCGGGGAGGGCGGGCAGCGTGAGCGAGATCCGCAGGCCGGGGTTTGCCTTCTGTACCTTGGCCAGTGCCTGGGATCGCCGGGCGACCGCCGCGGTGTCGGCCGTGGCCGCGCCTTCGATGTCGAGGTCGACGTACTTGAGCTTGTACGCGGTGACCACGGCCTGGTACTCGGCGGCGAGCTGGTCGACGTTCGTGCACATCGTGGCCAGCTCGATCCCGGTCGCGCCGCCGAAGGAGATCTTCACGTCACCGCCCCGGCTGCGCAGCGTGGTGATCTCGTCGAGCTTCCACCCCGCCCGCGGATCGTAGGCGTTGAACCACATCGCCTTGCAGCCCGACGCGGTGATGAACGCCAGGGTCAGGGCCTTCTGGTTACCCGCGGTCGCGATGTCAGGCAGCACCGGGGTGGGCCAGGCGCCCATGTCGATGTACGGGGCGACCGGCAGGCCGCTGCCCGGCGGGGGCGGCGGAGGCGGCGGCGGGGTGGTGATGGTCCCCTGGGTCCAGCGCTGGTTGGTGGCGCTCGGGCTGCACGCGAGCAGGGCGACGGGGGTGTTGTCGGGACTGCTCCCGCCGCCGGTGACGTCGGGGCACAGCCCGGACCTCTGGTGGTGCAGCTGCCCGGCGGCGTCGAGCGTGAACTTCTGGTTGGGCCCGCCGGTGCACGGCCAGATGATCAGCCGCGCGCCGCTGACCGCGCCGTTGCCGTCGAGGCACTTCTCGGTGGTGCCGGTGTAGACGCGCAGGTCACCGGACGCGGTGAGGGTCCACGCCTGGTTGGCCTTGCCGTTGCAGGCGAAGACGACGAGCTTGGCGCCGGCGCTGGTGGAGGCGCCCTCGACGGTGAGGCAGCGCGACGAAGCCTGGCTGATCAGCGTCGTGGGAGTGCCCACGACGGCGGCGCCCGCGGGTGCGGGTGCGGCGAGCAGGGCTAGGCCGGCCGCGGCGGCGGCCAGCAGCGACAGGACAGGACGTGACGACCTCATGGGTCCTCCCGGTGGGGTCAGGTGCGGACCACTCCACCGCGGTAGGCCGCCGCGGCTGGCGGCTCATGGTGAGCGTGCCGCCCGCCGCTGTCAACGGCCGCAGCGACGCGGTCCTCAGTGGACCGCGCCGCATCCTGACCCCGAGCAGCGGATACCTACCCGCCGCCCGCGATATTCGTTGTGCTGATGTGCCCCTTCGGCCCCTGTGCTGCGCTTATGCGACCACGTCGAGACCCTGCACCGCAGTCACGGCTGACTTCGGCTCGTTCTCGGTGAACGCCTCGGCCACCACCTGCGGCGGGCCGTACGGACCTGATGCGCGCCGCTCGGCGGCGATCTGCAGGGCGATCGGGGGGATCGGCAGCTGGTCCGGCGCGATGTGCTGGCCGGTGATGACGAACACCGCGTCGCGGTCGGACTTGCTCAGGTAGATCGCCGACGCCATGGCCGCCCTGCTCTTGTCTGCACTCTTCTCGGTGGAGGCCGTAGCCGGGTCCGCGCTGGACCGGTTGCTGGCCGTCGGCTGCGATCCGGCGACCGGAATGTACGGTTCCTCCTCATCCTTGCGCGCGAGCGGCGCCGAGTAGGCCGGCGTGGGACTGATCGGGGAGACGTGCACTCAAGAGCTCCTTCCGTGGACGCACCTGCGGGGTTGGTGCGGACCGATCCCGATTCGGTCGCAAGGGTGAGACGGGTTTTTCGTGAGTTCGTGACGCGAGGGGGCGGCTTGTCCCGTTCCGTACAGGATCCGAATCTCACTCGCACCCCCGTCACCGTGCCGCGCGCCGGTTGTGGCTGCCGGGGGATCTGTGATGCGATCGGCGTGCGGGCGGCCGGCGACGGCGGCCACAGGCGAGGGGGCATCGTGGACGACGCGGACATTCTCACCAAAATCCGGGCCCTGGTGGACGAAGAGCACGATCTGCGCACCCGCAGCGAGGCGGGCGACATCGAGCCCGACGACGAGCGGCGGCGGCTGACCACGCTCGAGGAGTCCCTGGACCAGTGCTGGGACCTGCTGCGCCAGCGCCGGGCCCGCCGCGACGCCGGGCAGAACCCCGACGCGGCCCACTCGCGGGACGTCCGCGAGGTCGAGGGCTACCTGCAGTAGTAGAGAGGTACGCCTCCGCGGCACGCCAGCCAGCCTGAGCCGCCGCACCATCCTTCCTAGGCCGGGCCACCCGGCGCACCGGCGTGCGCTGCCCGTGCCGCGGGCCGTCCCCGCTGGCCTCCTGGCCGCTTCCCCGCTTGCTGCCCGCCGGCCGCCGCGCGTTGGTGGCGCCTGCGAACCGCGCCGGCGACCCCTGGGAGGGACCGGCGCGGAAAGGACCGCCGCCCCTCGCGTGCGCGCGCGTTCCTCTGTCTTTTCCTTGCCACTCCCCTGAGTGAGCGACGGCCAGCGCCGAGTGAGAATGGCCGGCCCTTTTCGAGGATCTTCGCCAAAGGTCAACCGAGCGGCCGCACCGCCCGTACTGGGTGGTGAGCGGCTGGTCCGCGCGCGGTGCCCGAAATGGTCGCTACGCCGGGGAATCAGTCACCACCTGCGATAAAGCGCCATTGTGCGGCTCGGGAAATCAGTTCGAAAAAACTGCCAACCCGTTGAGCCGATGCACCACCAGTCTCGTACTACATCGCAGGTACCACCTGATCGACGGCGCCCGTGCGCGGGCGTTGCACCTGACGCGAAAGAGAAGGTCCGCCCATGAACCGGTCGGCACAAGGCCGCGGAGATTCGCCAATCAGCCGTAACGGGCGCATCATCGCGGTGGTCACGATCCTCGTGGTCGGCGCGATCGTCGCGGTGACCAAAGTGTCCTTCGCTTCACAGCCAGGACGCGTGCAGGCACTGCAGCGCACGGGGACGGCCCAATGCCAGCCGGCGCCCGGGCCGGCGGCACCGAACGGCCAGTCCGTGACGGCGACGACGCAGAACGGCCGCACGGTCCGCAACCACTGGGCTGATGGCCAGGACTGCTCGGCCGACGTCAACGGCGTCAAGGCCGCACCCGCGGCCGCCAAGCCGTCCGCGAGCTGCCCGAGCGCCGCGCAGGCGATCAAGAAGGTGCCCCAGGCCGCGCGTGCCGCGGTCGTCCAGGAACTCTCGCTGATGTCGCGCCAGTTCGCGAAGGCGAACCAGCTGCTCGCGTCGGGGACCGCACCCGACCGTGTGCTCGCCGCGCTGAAGGCCGCCCGGGCCACGGCACTGACCAAGATCTCGGCCGCGATCACCAAGGCCGGCGGCCAGCCCCCCGCGAACCTGCAGGACGCCGCCGCCAAGTGCACGGTGACCAACGCGGGCAACGCCGGGAATGCCGGTAACGGCCAGAACAACGGTGGCCAGAACAACGGCCAGAACGGCAACAACAACGGCGGGAATAACAACGGCGGCCAGAACAACGGCGGGAACAACAACGGCCAGAACGGCAACAACAACGGCGGGAACAACAACGCCGGCAACATCAACGACCCGAACAAGCTGGGCATCCTGGGCACCCAGTGCGCCGGCACGAGCAAGCTCACGCCGCACGACGGGTTCCAGAACGGCAACCGCTGCGTCAGCCTGGAGATGGGTGAGGTCGGCACCGAGGACAAGAACCCCTCGCTCCTGATCACGCAGTTCCCGCAGCAGGTCGGCGTCAACCAGCCGTTCCAGATCCAGGTCAGTACCCGCAACCTGATCCGTGACCGGTTCCTGGGCGCGGCCAAGGGCGGCTACTACGCCGAGATGTCGCTGCTGGACGCGCAGGGTCTGGTCCGCGGTCACTTCCACACCGCCTGCCGGATGCTGAACAACACCAACGAGGCTCCCGACGCGGCCCCGGCGCCGGCGTTCTTCGTCGCCACCGAGGACAACGGCGGCGGCGCCCAGCCGGACCAGATCGTCATCGAGGTTCCGGGCCTGCCCACCGCCGGCACCGCTCAGTGCGCCTCGTGGGCCGGTGACGGCAGCCACCGGATCCCGATGATGCAGCGGGCCAACCAGACCCCGGCGTTCGACGCGGTCCGGATCCAGGTCGGCGGCAACGGTGGGAACAACAACGGCGGTAACAACAACGCTGGCAACAACAACGCTGGCAACGCCCAGAACGGTGGACAGCAGAACGCCGGTCAGCAGGCTGGTGGTCAGCAGGCTGGTGGACAGCAGGCTGGTCAGGGCCGCCGGCGCAACAACTAAGGACGGCATCCCGCCGCGCGGGGTACGAGCGACGCTCGTGCCCCGCCGCGGCGCTTCCGCGGTTCGGTGACTTCTCCGTCAGGACGGTCAAGCTCATGGTTCACACTTCCGGTCCTCGCAGGTTCGGCGCGCTCGCGGCGCTGGTGCTCGGCGCCACAGCGGCGGGCGCGCTCACGTTCGCCTCCCCCGCGGCCGCGCAGATCGAGATCGCTCCCACGACGGCGTCGCCGGGGGGCAGCGCCGAGGTGGCACTGAAGATCGCCGAGGACCGGCCCGGGGCCTACACGACGAAAGTCGAGCTGGTCGCGCCGCAGGACAACCCGATCGCCGAGATCTATGCACTGTCGATCCGCGGCTGGGCGCCGCAGACGGCGATGCGCAGGCTGGACAAGCCCGCCGAGCTGATCCACGGCACGAAGACCTCGCAGGTCGTCGCGGGCATCACGTGGATCCGGATGCCCGACGCGGGGACCGCCGCGAAGCCGTTCACCCTGGCCATGGCGATGGGGCCGCTGCCGGAGAACACCGGCCGGGTGCTGTTCACGGTCATCCAGACGTACTCGGACGGAACGGTGGTGCGCTGGGGCGACGATCCGGCCAAGGGCAACCCCGCGCACCCGGCCGTGGCGATCCGGCTCACCGGCCCGCCCGAGGTCGCCTCGGGTGGGCACGCGGGGCACGGCGCGGAGCCGGCGGCTCCCGCCCAGGTCCCGGCCGCGCAGTCCGGTCCGGCTCAGCCCGTGGGCGGGGGTCTGTGGGCGGGCCTGCTGGTCGGCGCCGCGCTGGGCATCGGCGGGGCTGGGGTGGCGGTCTGGTCGATCCGCCGGCGTGGGCGGACCGACGCTAAGAAGCCCACCGAGGGCGCCACCCGCCGCGAGCAGCTGGCGAAGACCGGGAGCTGAGGAGCTCACTCCTGCGGGTCCGGACCCGTCACCGCCACCTTCGCCGCGACGAGCGCGGTCAGCAGGACAGCGATGACCGGCACCGGCGCGGGACCGAGCGGCGCCACCAGGATCAGCACCGCGGTCACCGGGAACGCGGCCGCCACCCACCGGATCGCCCCCTGGCGCGCGAGCCGCCGGGCCACGAGCAGCCACACGCTGAACACGAACACGGCCACCGGGATCGCCACCGCGTACCCCGCGGCCCGCGCGCTGACGTGCCCGTGGCGGGCGGCGTGATCGGCGGCGACGGCGAGGCCCGCACCCGCAGCGGCAGCGGATCCGAACACCAGCAGGTGCCCGTACCCCCAGAACAGCGCGGACCGCATCGAGGTCAGCAGCTCGTGCGAGGACCGCCCGAAGTACAGCCACCACATCGCGAACACGATCACGAGCGCGGCCACGGCGAGAGCGATCAGCGGTCCGGCGTGCTGCCCCGCGTCGAGTCCTGCCTGCACGGCCACGGTGGCCGACAGCACGCTCTCGCCGAGGACGATCAGCGTGAACAGCCCGTATCGCTCGGCGATGTGGTGGGGGTGCCAGGTCGTCATGGTGGTCCGCTCGGCCCAGGCCGGGACGGCGAGTTCGGCCAGGACCAGCACGGCGAACCCGGGCAGGAACAGCGAGTCCGGCAGGGCGAGGCGGGCCAGCCACCCGGCCTGCACCAGCGTGATCCCCACCGCGTACCGCAGCAGGGCCAGGCGGCGCGGCGGGTCGTCGTGCGCCGCGCGCAGCCACTGGGCGACCATGGCCAGCCGCATGAGGACGTACCCGGCGGTGACGATCCGGAAGTCCTCGGCGTCGAACGCGCGCGGGATCCCGGCTGCCATCGTCAGCGCGCCGCCGATCTGCACGAGCGTGGTCAGCCGGTAGGGCACGTCGTCGCAGTCGTAGGCCGAGGCGAACCAGGTGAAGTTCATCCACGCCCACCAGATGGCGAAGAACACCAGCACGAAATGCCCGGCGCCGGACGCGAAGTGGCCCGCGGCGATCGCGTGGTGCAGCCGGCCCGACGCTTGCGCCACCGCGACCACGAAGCACAGGTCGAACAGCAGCTCCAGTGGGGTCGCGACCCGGTGCTCCTCGTCCGAGGAACGGCCGGTCATCGGCACGATCCAGCGCCGCCGCGGGTGGGAGGGGTCCGCCGGTCCGGGCATCGGCGCTCCTCGGGGTGGTCGGGCCGCGGCGCCATCCTCGCAGGGTGCGCCCCGCCGGCGAAGCACCTGCCGGGCAACGTAGCCCGCTGCTCGCGGCTACCCCGATCGCCACCGGGGGCAGCGCTGGGCGGCGGCCCAGCCCTGCCCCCGGGAGACCGTCAGGGCAGCACGCCGGACTTGTCGGCGATCGCGAGGCGAAGGATCGCCGACGAACCCACGACGGTCCCCTTCTTCCCGCTGTCCTGATCCTCCGCGTTGACACCCCGGTCACCGAGGTACGCGTGAGTCGCCGGATCGAAGATGAGCTCCTCCCGGACCCCCAGATCCGTGAGCGCGACGGCGATCCCGGGCCGCCCTGCGACGTCGGTAACGCCGTGGACCACGCTCACCCCGGGGATCCGTGCGGCGGCCGAGAAGATCGCGGCCATCACGGCCGGCCTGGCGTATGACTCCCGGATCAGATCGCCAACCTTGGTCCACGCCCGCTGGTCGGCCGTGCGGCTGCCGTTCTTGTCGCTGTACAGGTACCTGAACATGCCGTCGGTGCTGGTCGGCAGATTGTCCAGCACCGACGAGGTGTCCACCGTGCAGCTCTCGGCATGGGGGAACACCTGATCGCCCTTGATTCCGTCCATCCTGCCGTTCCGGCAGCCGGGTAGCGGTGAGCGCACCCACGTGCTGCCCGGCCGTGTCCGCGTGAGCAGCAACCCGTCATGGGTACCGTCGACGGACTGCCAGATCCGGCGATCGCTCAGGTCGGGTCTGTACACGGTGTGCACCCCGTCCGGGGCTCTCTGGGGATCG
This sequence comes from Actinomycetes bacterium, assembly GCA_025963185.1. Classification (GTDB taxonomy): domain Bacteria; phylum Actinomycetota; class Actinomycetes; order Mycobacteriales; family Cryptosporangiaceae; genus RYN-140. Next base: position 13,811 of record JAOPVE010000032.1, on the reverse strand, counting down.
ATCGACGCGTCGATCGACTCGACGAACACGAACTGATCCGGCCGGGGTGCCAGGTCCGGGGAGTTCCCGGCGGTCTGCGCGGCGAGCCGCAGCACGTTCACCGCTTCGGGGACGGCGCGCGGGGAGCTGGCAGGCAGATTGGCGACCAGGAGCCCCGCCGCGACCACCAGTGCCAGGACGCCAGGCACGGCGAGTTGCCAGCGCAGCCGGGGAAGCCCGAGTGTGCGGCTGGGCCGTCCGTGGGCCGCCCGCAGCAGCTGACGGCGTGCGGGGGAAATCGCGGCCAGGTCCGTGGCCGGCCGGCCGGCGCGGAACTCGCGCAGCAGGTCCATCTCGTTCATGGCAGTTCCATTCCACTGTCCAGGGTGGCGGGATCGAGGTCGGGGAGCGCTGCGCGCAGCCGCTTGCGCCCCCGGTGCAGCCGGGACCGGACGGTGCCGACCGGAATCGACATGGCTTGGGCGACCTCGTCGTAGCTGAGTTCCTCCCAGGCCACCAGTAACAGCACGTCGCGTTCCCCCTGCGACAACGCGGCGAGAGCTGCGCCGAGCCTCCGGGTCACGGTGACGGCGGCCACCCGGGCCAGCACCGCGTCCTCGTCGCCGCCGCTGACCGGGTCCACTCCGGTACGGGCCAGCGCCCGGTACTGGCGTACTTCGGCGCGGCGTTTGCGGTGCAGCAGGTTGGTGGCGATGCCGTACAGCCAGGGCCGGGAGTCCGGCTGGCTGGTGTCGTAGCTGCCCCGGCGGCGGAACGCCACCAGGAACGCTTCGGCCACGAGGTCATTGGCGATCTCGTCCCCGATGCGCCGGGCGAGGTACCGGTGGATGGCTTGGGCGTGCCGGTCGAAGATCTCGGCGAATCGTTCCGGATCCGCGGCGGATTGGGCGATCACCGCACTGTCGGCCAGCCGTTCGCCGGCCGCGGTGTGCGGCGCCGGCACCGCGGCGCTCACTCTGCTCATTGCGTGCGACAACTCATCGAAGGAAACCCTTCCTCAGGCGACTCGGTCTCACCAGTCATTGCCCGATGTCCCGCCAGGAGTTCCCGCCACCCGAGGTGGCTCCCCGGCCGAGCCGGCGAGTCGGGGGACGGCCACGCCGGCTGGAGGGTCGCGGTGTGCGAACGGGTCGTTTGCCGGGCTGATCCGCCGGGTATCTGCCTGTCAACAACCGTTTGGGACTTCCCCACCAGCGGCGAGCCGGGTCCCCCGCCCGGCCCGGGACTTCTAAGGAGCACGAATGGCTATCTCCGGGATCATCAGCGCCATCGTCGTCGGCCTGATCATCGGCGCCCTCGGCCGGCTCGTCCTGCCCGGCAAGCAGAACGTGCCGATCTGGCTCACCATCGTGATCGGTATTGTCGCCGCGCTGATCGGCACCTTCATCGCGAAGGCGTTCGGTGTGGCCGAGACCAAGGGCATCGACTGGATCGAGCTCATCATCCAGATCGCCGCCGCCGCCGTCGGTATCGCCATCGCCGCCGGCTTCTACGGCGGTCGCCCGCGCGGCGTCGCGCACCGGTAACCACGTCCTGCTCCACCAGGGGCGGGGCCCCCCCCCGGGGGGCCGCGCCCCTCGTGGTCTGCCCTGCGTCAACGCAACCGATCTACAGCGCGGCGGCCAGGGTCATCCCTGCGGCGGCGGCACCGATACCGGCGGCGACGCTGACGACCGCGTTCCCCACCGCCTGGACGGTCGCGCCGTCCTCGGCCAGCCGCACCGTCTCGTACCCGAACGTGCTGTACGTGGTGAGGGCGCCGCAGAACCCGGTGCCGGCCAGCGCGAGCCAGCCCGTCCCGATGGAGCCGCGGGACGCGGCCCCGGCGAGGAACCCAGCAGCAGGGATCCGCCGACGTTCACCGCGATCGTCCCCCACGGAAACACCGTGTCGTGCCGCGCCTGGATCGCCCGGTCGGCGAGATACCGCAGCGGCGCCCCGATCGCGCCCCCCGCCAGGACCAGCAGCAGCGTCACGGCGCGACCCTGGCGCTCGCCAGCCCGCGGGTCAGGCGCATCCCCGCCGCCGCGGCCGCGAGGGCGCAGACCAGCGTGAGGCCGCCGTAGAGCAGCGCGCGGCGGGGATGCCCGTCCCCGGCGAGGGTCAGCGCGTCGACCGCGTACGTGGAGAACGTCGTGAACCCGCCGAGGATCCCGGTGCCGAGGAACGGGCGGGCCAGCGGGAGGGCGTCCCACACCTCGGTGACGGCGACGATCAGCACGCCGATGAGCAGGCAGCCGCTGACGTTGATCCCGAACGTGGCCCACGGGAAGGCGCCGGGTCCGTGCGGGAACGCCTGCGCGAGCCCGTACCGCGCGCCGGATCCGACCGCCCCGCCTACGGCGACGACGGCGAGGACCTGCCCGTGCAGGGGCCCCCGGTCACCGGCGATGTGCAGGTCGACATCGGGGTCGACACGGCGCTGCGGATCGGCGGGCACCCGGCCACTCTAGGCGGTGCCAGGCGGGGGGCGCTGTGGCGCCGCAGTGGCACGATCGTGCGCGTGTCCCCGACCGACCGCGCCGAGCTGTTGCTGGCCTTGGCCGTCGCGGTGCTGTTCGCTCTCCTGGGCGCTGCCGGGATCCGCACGGCGCGCCGCCGCCTCCGCGCGGTCGCGCAGGACCGGATCCCGTCCGTGCCCCGGTGGAGCTTCGGCGGATCCTGGGCGAACCGGGGGGCGCACGGGCATCCCCGCTACGAGCTCTGGGAGGCCATCGGCCTGCTGGCCGCCGCTCTCGCGATGGTGGCGGTTCTGCTCCTCGTCCTGTTCACCTACTGAGGGTGCCGCCAAGATGGGCGGTCACGCGAGGGCGACTTCGATGCTGGTGAGGCCGCGCAGGTCGAGCCAGGCGCGGTCGGCGGTCTGGACGATCCGCAGCAGCACGTTTTCGCAGCTCGGGCACCGCGCCACCAGGCCCGGCTCGGGACCGTAGACCAGTGCCGAGGCGATCGGCCCGCGGGCGCCGCAGCCGTCGCAGGTGCCCTGTGCGGTGGTCAGGTCGACGCCGAGGATCGCGCGCAGCGGCCCCGCGAGCAGGTTGCCGTCGGTGTGGGTCATGTCAGCCTCCGAACCGTTCGGTCTTGATCCGGCCGGCCGGGTGGCCCGCGCCGGCCAGCAGGGTGGCGGTGGCCTCGACGAAGCCCGTCGGACCGCACACGAAGCACAGCGGATCGAGCTCGGGCGGCCAGCCGTTCGCCACGAGGTCACCAGGCCGGATCCGCGACGGCGCTCGCCGCCAGCCCTCGGGGGCCGAGCGGCTGTACAGGTAGGTCACGTCGAGCCCGTGGTCGTCGCGGACCCGCCGGGCCAGTTCGCGCGCGTAGATCGCCTCGGCGGGCGACCGGATCGAGTACACCAGCCGGAACGGCACCCGCGAGTCGCTGGCCGAGCGGTCCCGGATCATGGCCATGAGCGGCACGATCCCGGATCCGCCGGCGGCGAGCAGTACGGGCGCCGGATCCTCGCGCCGCCACACGAAGTACCCGCCGACGGGCCCGCGGACCTCGAACTGGTCACCCGGGCGGACGTCCCTGGCCAGGTACGGGGAGACCTCTCCCCCGTCGACGGCGGCGACGGTGATCTCCACCGGGCCGGGCCCCGCCGACGCGATCGAGTAGCTGCGCTGGGTGGAGTAGCCGTCGGCGGAGGTCAGGCGCAGGTCGAGGTGCTGGCCGGGCAGGTGCCCCGGCCAGTCTCCGGCGTCCAGGACCAGGGTGCGGGCCGTCGCGGTCTCGTCGCGGACACCGGTGACGGTGACGGCCCGCCAGGTCAGTCGCCCCAGTACCGCTGCTCGCGCCACGGGTCTCCGTAGTTGTGGTAGCCGGCGGTCTCCCAGAAGCCCGGCTCGTCCTCGATGAGCAACTGGATCCCGCGGATCCACTTGGCGCTCTTCCACAGGTACAGGTGCGGGACGAGCAGGCGGGCCGGTCCGCCGTGCTCGGGGGTGAGGTCCTCGCCGTCGTAGCGGTGGGCGATCCAGGCCTGCCCGCCGAGCAGGTCCTCGACGGGCAGGTTCGTGGTGTACCCGCCGTAGGAGCTGACCGAGGCGTACTCGGCGGAGGTGTCCAGCTCGCCGAGGAACTCCTCGAGCGGAACGCCGGTCCAGTGGCTGCCGAGCTTGGACCACTTGGTGACGCAGTGCAGGTCGACGGTGACGTCCTCGGACGGCAGCGCGAGGAATTGCTCCCAGGTCCAGGACTGGCGCTCGCCGGTCTCGGTGGCGAGGGTGAACTGCCAGCGGCTCGTGTCGATCCGCGGCGTGGGCCCGGCCGACAGCACCGGAAAGTCCTGGGTGAGGTACTGGCCGGGCGGCAGAGCCGGATCGCTGCGGCCGCGCCCGGTGAAGCCGCGGGCGACGATGGCCATGGCACCCACCTCCGTTTCGGGGTCTGTGAGCAGGACTCAGATGTCCGCGGGTGTGACGTCCCGGGACCGCTGCTCGGTGAGCGGCAGCCGCACCGTGAACCGGGTGTCGCCGGGCTGGGACTCGGCCAGCAGCGCCCCGCCGTGCCGGGCCACGACGATCCGGTAGGAGATGTCCAGGCCTAGGCCCGTCCCCTGGCCGACGGGCTTGGTGGTGAAGAACGGCTCGAAGATGCGCCCCTTGACCGCCTCGGGGATCCCCGGGCCGGTGTCGCTGATCTCGACCTGCACGCACTCGCCGGAGTACATCGAGGTGCGGATCGTCAGCGTGCCGTGGCCGTCCATGGCCTGCACGGCGTTGTCGATGAGGTTGGTCCACACCTGGTTGAGCTCGCCCGGGTAGACGGGCACGGGCGGCAGGGTGCGGTCGAAGTCCTTGACGACCTCGATGCCGGTGAGTTTGCCGCCGAGCATCATCAGCGTCGACTTGAGCCCGGCGTGGATGTCGACGCGCTCGTGCGGGGACCGGTCCATGTTGGAGTACTGCTTGGCCGCGGCGACGAGGGAGGAGATCCGGGTGACCGAGTCGCTGATCTCGTCGAGCAGCAGTTCGGTCTCCAGCGTGTAGGCCAGCCAGCGGATCGCCCCTTCGAGCAGCCCGGCCGGCGATCCGGCGCAGAGCTTGTCGAGGAACTCGGGGGTGATGCCGGCGGCGGTGAAGATCGGCGCGAGTTCCCACCCGCCGCGCACCGCCCGCTCCTCAAGCCAGTCGGTGATCTCGTCCTCGCGCTCGGTCTCCTCGATCGGGCTGAGCCTGGGCGCGGTCGCGACGGCCTGCACGGCCTCTTCCTGCACGTCCACGAGCAGTTCGAGCAGCTTGGGATCGAGCTCGTCGTGGGCCAGCATCGCCAGTTTCTGGCGCATCCCGGCGACCCGGGTGCGCAGCCCGGCGGTGGCCCGGACGGCGGCCGCGGCGGGGTTGTTCAGTTCGTGGGTGAGCCCGGCCGACAGCGCGCCGAGCGCGAGTAGCTGCTGGCGCTGCCCGAGCACCTGCTGGGTGTTGTTCATCCCGAGGAACAGGCCTTCGAGCAGGTGGACCGCCATCGGGAACCAGCTGCGGATCGCGGTGCCGAAGTCCTCGCCGGTGAGCACGAACAGCCGCGCGTCGGTGAGGGCGCGCATGCTCGCCGAGTACGCCTGGGAGGTGTCGGCCTCCACATAGGCGCGGGTGGCGCCCGCGTACGCGCCGACCTGGCTGGTGCGGACCGTCTCCACGTCGTCGTCCCCGACGCGGCGGCTCAGCGTGATCGTGCCGTCGAGGAGCAGCACCACGAACGCCGCCGGATCGCCCTCGGAGAGCACCACCGACCCGGCCGGCACCTCGGCGACCCAGCCGTGCCCGGCCAGCCACGCGAGCTGGTCGCCGGTCAGGGCCTCGAACAGGAACAGGCCACGCAGCTCCGCCGGGCTGAGCGCACCGACTCGCCGGTCTACGGTCATGGCGCCCCCAGGTAGCGGTGTACGAGTGTGACGGCCATCGCGCCCTCGCCGACCGCCGAGGCGACCCGCTTGACCGAGCCGTCCCGCACGTCGCCGGCCACGAACACCCCGGGCACGCTCGCTTCCAGCGGCCACGGGTCGCGGGACTCGGTCCAGCCGCGCGGGCGGCGGCCGTCGGTGAGCAGGTCGAATCCGGTGCGCACGAACCCCAGCGGATCCCGGTCGAGCACCCCGGAGAGCCAGTCGGTGCGCGGCTCGGCGCCGATGAACACGAACAGGTGGCTCGCCGCGACCCGCTCACGCTGTCCCGACGGCAGGTGGTGCAGGGTGAGGGCGTCCAGGTGCTCGCCGCCGTGCGCCTCCCCCACCACGGTGCAACTGCGGACCCCGATGTTGCCGATCGCCCGGATCTGCTCGATGAGGTAGTGGGACATGCTGCGTTCCAGTCCGTCGCCGCGCACCACGAGGGTCACCGACTTGGCGGTGCGGGACAGGAACACCGCGGCCTGGCCCGCCGAGTTGGCGCCGCCGACGATGTAGACGTCCCGGTCGGCGCAGTCCGCGGCCTCGGTCGGCGCCGATCCGTAGAAGACCCCGCGGCTGCGCAGGCCGCCCACGCCGGGCGCCGACAGCTCGCGGTAGGACACGCCGGTGGCGATGATCACGCAGTGCGCGCCGATCTCGGTGCCGTCGCTGAACTGGACGACCCGGGCCGGCCCGTCGGCGCGCAGCCCGGTCGCGTCCCGGGTGGTGAGGATCTCGGTGCCGAACTTCACGGCCTGCCGCCGCGCCCGGTCCGTGAGCTGCGCACCGGACACCCCGTCGGGGAAACCGAGGTAGTTCTCGATCCGCGAGGACTGGCCCGCCTGCCCGCCGGTCGCCTGCCGTTCCACCAGCAGCGTCCGCAGGCCCTCGGACGCCCCGTACACGGCCGCGCCGAGCCCCGCGGGGCCGCCGCCCACCACGACCAGGTCGTAGAAGCCGCCCTCGGGTGCCGTGGCCAGGCCCGCGGCGCTCGCCAGTTCCGCTGTGGACGGCGCGACCAGGGCGGACCCGTCCGCGGTGATCACCACCGGCAGGGTGTCCGCCGACAGCCCCGCGGCCGCCAGCAGCCGTCCCGCCTCGGCCTCCTCGGAGGTGTACCAGCGGTAGGGGACCGAGTTCGCGGCGAGGAAGTCCCGGACCGCGAACGACGGCGGGGACCAGCGGTGCCCGATCACCCGCACCTCCTCGGCCTCGGTGCCCGGATCGCTGGAATAGGCGTCGATCAGCGAGTCCAGCACCGGGTAGAGCTTCTCCTCCGGCGGCTCCCATGGCTTGAGCAGGTAGTGGTCGACGTCGACGACGTTGATGGCGGCGATCGCGGCGTCGGTGTCGGCGTAGGCCGTTAACAGGGCGCGGCGGGCGTGCGGGAACAGGTCCATCGCCGCCTCGAGGAACTCGATGCCGCTCATCTCGGGCATCCGGTAGTCGGCCAGCAGGACGGCGACCTGCCCGCCGCGCAGCTTGATGTCCCGCAGCGCGTCCAGGGCCTCGGCGCCGGAGGTGGCGCGCACGACCCGGTGCGACTCGCCGTAGCGCCGGCGCAGGTCACGGGCCACCGCCCGGGACACCGACGGATCGTCGTCGACCGTCAGCAGGATCGGCCGGCCCGCGAGCGAGGGTGGAGCGGTCATGGATGCGAGTACAGGGGAGCCGACGGGACGGCGAACGCGATCTCGTCGACGTAGCACCACCACCAGTCCTCGCCGGGCTCGAACGAGGACACCAGTGGATCGCCGGACTCGGCCGCGTGCTTGCTGGCGTGCTTGTTCGGCGAGGAGTCACAGCACCCGACGTGCCCGCACGAGCGGCACATCCGCAGGTGGACCCAGCGCCCGCCGGTCTTCAGGCAGTCCTCGCAGCCCTCGGCGGACGGGACCGCGGCCGGGTTGTACAAGTCCAGGTGCGTACACGGATCGCCCATGAACCCACTCTTGCACGCTCAGACCCCACGGGGCCACGCCTGCGCAGCCCGCGCCAGTGGACGGGTTGCCGGGTGCTCATCCGGATGCGTATATTCGGCCACGAGCATTCGGCGCCGGGCACGGCACGGCGACCTGGGGAGGTGCGCGATGGCCAAGCGGCGCAAGGTCGGCAACCTGCTCGCGCTCGCGATCCTCGCCACCCTCGCCGAGAAGCCACGGCACCCGTACGAGATGGCCTCGGTGATGCGGGAACGCTCGACCGACAGCAGCATCAAGATCCGCTGGGGGTCGCTCTACACCGTCGTGCAGAACCTGGAGAAGCACGCGTTCATCCAGGCCACCGGCACCACCCGCCAGGGCAGCCGCCCCGAGCGCACCGTCTACTCGGTCACCGAGGCCGGCCGCGCCGAACTCGGCGACTGGCTTACCGAGCTGATCGGCACCCCCGAGCCCGAGCTCACCCGGTTCGAGGCCGGCCTCACGCTGCTCGGCATCCTCCCGCCCGACCGCGCCCAGGCCCTGCTCGCCGAGCGGGCCCGCGTACTGGACGAGCAGATCGCCATCGCCAAGGCCGGGCTCGCCAGCGCCGCCGACGTGCCACGGATCTTCCTGGTCGAGGCCGAATTCCGGATCGCGATGACCGAGGCCGAAGCCCACTGGGTGCGGTCCCTGCTCACCGAACTGGAGACCGGATCCCTGCCCGGCCTCGACATGTGGCGGCAGTACCACGCCGGGACGCCCACCACCCCCGACTGGGCCGAATGGGCCGAGAAGGGAACGCCCACCGACTGACTCCACCGGCCAGAAACAACAAAACGGCCCCGGCACGAGGTGCTGGAACACCACGCCCGGGGCCGCCCACCTCGAACCGATCCCGCTAACGACGATCCCGGCTCGGAGGCTGCACCGACCACAATAGCCGGGGTCACAGAACGGGACCGGTTCACACCGAACCGGAGAAATCCACATGACCCAGCACCCGCTCGCCGTGACGGCGCGCGACCTCGTCAAGACCTACCCCGGCGGAGTCCGCGCGCTCGCCGGGCTCAGCATCGACGTCCGGCCCGGCGAAGTGTTCGCCCTGCTCGGGCCCAACGGCGCCGGCAAGTCCACCGCGATCAAGATCCTCACCACCCTGGCCAGGCCCGACTCCGGCACCGCCACCGTCGGCGGCCACGACGTGATCGGCCACCCCGGCCGCGTACGGCGGGTCATCGGGGTCGTCGCGCAGAAGTCCGGATCGGACCCGGTCGCCACCGGGCGCGAGAACCTCGTCCTGCAGGGCCGCCTCTACGGGCTCAGCGGGACCGCCGTCCGGCGCCGCGCCACCGAACTGCTGGACCGCTTCGGCCTCGCCAGCGCCGCGGACCGGCCCACCCGCACCTACTCCGGCGGGATGCTGCGCCGGCTCGACGTGGCCCTCGGGCTGATCCACCGCCCCCAGGTGCTCTTCCTCGACGAGCCCACCACCGGACTCGACCCGGACGCCCGCACCGCCCTCTGGGACGAGATCGCGCGCCTGGCCGCCGGGGAGTCCCTCGCGATCGTCCTGACCACCCATTACCTCGACGAGGCCGACCGGCTCGCCCACCGCCTCGCGATCGCCGACCGCGGCCGCGTCGTCGCCACCGGCACCCCCGACGAACTCAAGTCCAGCCTGCGCGGCGACGCCGTCCACATCGACCTCCAGGCACCACCAGGGGACGAGGCGGTGGTCCTGCGGGCGCTCGCCGCCGTGCCGGCCCTGCGCGAGGTCACCCTCGACGGCCGCCGGATCAGCGCACGCGCCGACGACGGGGCCGGCGCCGTGCCCGCGGCGCTCGCCGCCCTGGACCAGGCCGCCACCCCCGCGGCGGCCGTCACCGTTGCCCGCCCCTCCCTGGACGACGTCTACCTGCGCCACACCGGCCGCCGGTTCGCCGACGCCGACAACGCCGCCGGCGCTTCGGCCCTCGCAGCCATGGCAGGTGCCCGATGACCGCGATCGCCGCCCAGACCTGGTGGATGACGCAGCGCCGTCTCACCGCACTCGCCCGCCAGCCCTGGTTCCTGCTGATCATGCTGATCCAGCCCGCGATCTGGCTGTTCCTGTTCGGGAACCTGTTCCGCCGGATCGTCGAGCTGCCCGGCTTCGGCGGCGGGTCCTACCTCACCTACCTCGCGCCCGGCGTGGTCGTCATGTCGGCGCTGTCGTCGAACATGTGGGCCGGGATGGGCGCGCTCGAAGAGATCGAGCGCGGCACCCTCAACCGGTTCCTCGTCACGCCGGTGGCACGCAGCGCGATCATGAACGCCAACGTCGCCGAGCAGGCGCTCTCCACCGCGGTCCAGTCGCTGATCATCGTCGGGCTCGCCGCGCTCGGCGGCGCCAGCTTCGCCGGCGGCCCCGCCGGGATCGCCCTGCTCGTGGTCGCCGCGGTGCTGCTCGGCACCGTGTTCAGCGCGCTGTCGAACACCGTCGGCATGCTCGTGCGCCAGCGCGAGACGATCATCGGGCTCAACACGATGCTGCTGCTGCCGCTGACGTTCCTGTCCCCCGCGTTCATGCCCGCGGCGCTCATGCCCGGCTGGATGCGGCGCCTGTCCGACGCCAACCCGGTGAGCTGGGCGCTGCTGTCGGCGCGCGAGGCGCTCGCCAGCGACCCGGACTGGGGATCGGTGGCCTGGCGCGGCGGGCTGCTCGCGGCGCTGGCGGCGGCGATGGTGGCGCTGTCGATCCGCACGTTCCGCACGTACCAGAAGTCGGTCTGAGCGATCCCGCTGCCTGCCCACACGGTTCGCCGGCGGGCAGGCAGCGGGGTTCGCCGGGGCGAGTAAATTCTTCAATTCCTGCAGAAATGACAGGAATTAGTTTCGGATCATCCTCGTTCGGTGCCGAAAATCTTCAGCTGGCGAATCGTGGCGAACGCTGTTAATTTGCCTCCAAACGAATCGCCAGTCCGGAGTGGATGGTGCTCCTGTGGCCTCCCCTGCGCGCGGCCCGACCGAGGAGAACCCGCTCATGCGACCGCCAGCCGAGCTCACGGTCCTGATCGAACCCCGGCCATTACAGCGCTTCCTCGCCGCGGCGATAGGCCAGTACAAGGCTCTGACTCCGCTCGAACCCCGCCCCTGCTTCGCCGTCCTGCTCGGCCGGATCGACGGCGGCACCGCCCACATCCAGGACCTGGACTTCGGCGGTAACGCGCGGGCCTCGGACCCGTCCGCCGTCGAGGAGTTCGCGGCCAGCATCGTCCCGAAGTTCGGCGCCGCGTACGAGAACCCGGTGCGCGGCTACTGGCTGGACTCGCGCGACCTGCTCCGGATCTCCCGCCGCGCCGACGACCTGGCCCTGGACATCCTCGGATCGATCCACATGCACCCCGACTGGCACCGGATCGGCCCTCCGCCCGCCGAGTCCATGCCGCTGTCCGAGCAGCCCACCTCGATGGACGAGTACGTCTTCGGCAGCACGCTGTGGCCGGTCAACGTCATCTGCTACCTGGAGCGGCTCGGCGAGAGCCTGTGCTACTCGCTGCGCGCCTGGGGCCAGCCCGGCGATCCGCCCGGCGGCTGTCCGGCGCTGCCGCTGCGGATCCGCACCGATCTTCCCAGCACCATCCCCGAGCACCAGGAGGTGACCGTCCCGTGACGGACGAGGAGCAGATTCACGCGCTGTGGCGGCAGATGGAGGACGGGTGGTCCGGCGGGTCCGGGCCGCGGTTCGCCGCGCCGTTCGCCGAGGACGCGGACTTCGTGACGGTCCGCGGCGAGGCCACCCGGGGCCGCGGCGAGATCGCCGACCGGCACGGGGCACTGTTCGACACCGCGTACGCGGGGAGTGCGCTCGCCGCCCGGGTCGAGTCGATCCGCTACCTGCGCCCGGACCTCGCGCTGGTGCACGCCACCTCGACCGTCACCCCGCCCGGCGGCCGCCCGCCGATGACGACCCACGCGCAGGCCGTCGCGGAACGGCGCGCCGGCGGCTGGCAGATCGTCGCGTTCCACAACATGGTGCCCCTCACCCCCACCGGAGTGTCCGCATGAGCCGCCCCCAGTTGCGCCACCTGGCCTTCACCGCCCGCGACGCCGAGTCCCTCGCGCACTTCTACCGGGACCAGTTCGACATGGAGATCTTCCACAAGGATCCGGACGGCAGCCACTTCCTCACCGACGGTTACCTCAACCTGGCCATCCTCCAGCAGGCGCTCGACGGGGAGGTGCCAACCGGCTTCAACCACTTCGGGTTCCTCGTCGAGGACGTCCAGGACCGGTGCCAGCGCCTGGTCGCCGCCGGATCCCCGCAGCCCGCGCCCCGGCACACCACCCGGCCCTTCGCCGAGTACCGGGCGATCGATCCGGAGGGGAACTGGTTCGACCTGTCCGCGCACGGCTACCTGCCACCCCCCGCCGGCTGAGCCCCGCGCAGCCGGCTCGCGCCCCGGCCGTCCCCGCGGCGGCCGGGGCCGGGCAGGATGGCGGGGTGAGAGACATCCTCGTGATCGGGATCGGCGCTGGCGATCCGGACTACCTGACCCTGCAGGCCGTCAAGGCGATCGGCCGCGCCGACGTGTTCTTCCTGCTCGACAAGGGCGAGGAGAAGGACAGCCTGATCGCGCTGCGCCGCCGGATCCTCGCCGAGCACGCCAGGGCGGGGCACCGGGTGGCGGTGGGCCAGGATCCGGCCCGCGACCGGACCCCGGCCGACTACACCGGCACCATCGCGGACTGGCGGGCCCGCCGCGCCGACGTGTGCGCCAGCCTGATCGCCGGGCTGGCGGACGGCGAGACCGGCGCGTTCCTGGTCTGGGGCGACCCGTCGCTCTACGACAGCACGATCGGGATCCTCGACGACCTGCTCAGCCGCGGCCTGGAGTTCCGCCACGAGGTGATCCCGGGGATCAGCAGCGTGTCCGCACTCGCCGCCCAGCACCGGATCGGCCTGAACCGCGTCGGCCGGCCCTTCCAGGTCACCACGGGCCGCCGCCTGGCCGAGAACGGGATCCCCGAGGGCGTGGACGACGTCGTGGTGATGCTCGACGCGAACCCGGACCTGGCCCGCTACCCCGAGGCCGACGTCTACTGGGGCGCCTACCTGGGCACGGACGACGAACTACTGGCCGCGGGACCGGCCGCCGAGGTGGCGGGCAAGATCGCGCAGGTCCGCACCGAGGCCCGCACCAGGCACGGCTGGATCATGGACACCTACCTCCTCCGCCGCCGATAGCGGATCGGCCGTGGGGTTGCCCTTCGAAGACTGCCGGGTTCCCGGCGGCCTGGCCGGCGAGCGTGGCGGAAAACCGGTTGCTGCCACGGTCCCGTCCTTGCACCGTGACGGTCATGATCGACAGTGCGAACCTCCTCGCGGCCTATGACGAGCAGCTGCGCACCGACGCCGAGACGCCGAGTGCGGTTTCCGTCACCCGGCTCGGACCGCTGCGCCTCGTGACCTTCGCGGGTGGCCGTGGCTTTGTGACCTATCCCCACCTCGGCCAGGCGGGCGCCGGTATTCGGCTCCTGATCCCCGAGGTGCTCGCCCACTACCGTGCGGACCCCGAGATCAGCCGGGTCGAATGGAAGACCCGTGGGCATGACCATGCGCCGGGCTTGCACGAGGCGTTGCTGGAGAACGGGTTCGTCGCAGGCGAGCCCGAGTCGATCATGATCGGCGAGGCGCGGCTGCTCGCCGGCGAGGTTCTGCTGCCTGAGGGCGTGACACTGCGCCGGGTCACCGAGGAGGCGGACGTCCGCACGATGACCGCGATGCAAGACGAGGTCTTCGGTGACCCTGTCAGCGATGACATGGCCGACGCCATGCTGCGCCGCCTGGCTCTCGATGACGGGATGGAGTTGTGGATCGCCGAAGCGGAAGGCCGGATCGTCAGCGCCGGCCGGCTGGAGCCGGTGCCGGGGACCAGCTTCGCCGGGATTTGGGGCGGCGCGACCCGTGCGGAGTGGCGCGGCCGGGGGATCTACCGCGCGCTGACGGCCGCGCGCGCCCG
>JAOPVE010000535.1 GCA_025963185.1 Actinomycetes bacterium | reverse complement strand
GTGGCGCTGACCGGCGCGGCGATGCTGGGGGCGGCGCTGGCGAGCCGGTCCGGGCGGCTCCCGGTGGCGCAGGCGGCGGCCGCGGTGCTCGCGATCGCGCTGGCGGCCGTGGGTGCGGTCCGGGCCGCGGACTGGTTGTTCGCCCTCTGCCTGCTCGCCGCGCTCGCGATGGGCGCGCTCGCGCTCGTCGGGGGCCGGAGCTGGATCGGCCTCGCTCTCGGACTGGCCGCCCCGCTCTTCGTGCAGTTCAGGGCATGGGGGTGGTCGATCCGCGGGGTTCGGGAGCTGGGTACCGGGAAGGGCGGGCAGGTGGCCCGGATCCTCGTCGTGGGCCTGCTCAGCCTCGCCCTGGCCGGGATCTTCGGCGCGCTGTTCTACGGCGCGGACCACGCCTTCGCCGGGATCGTCGACCGGGTGCTCCCGCACCTCGACGGGCTCAGCATCGCCGGCAACACGATCCTCGCGGTGTTCGTCGCGGGGCTGACCCTCTCGGCCGGGTGCCTGGCCGCGCTGCCGCCGCGCTTCGACGGGTTCAGCCGGGATCCGCGGCCGGTGCGGACGTGGGAGTGGGCGGTTCCGGTCGCGGTCCTCGACGTGCTGTTCGGCGGCTTCGCGGCGATCCAGCTGGCGGTGCTGTTCGGGCACCGCAAGCCCGCGCTGGCCGGGGACTACGCCGAGTACGCCCGGCAGGGCTTCTGGCAGCTCCTGGCCGTGACAGTCCTGACGCTGCTGGTGGTGGCCGTCGCGGCGGCCTACGCGGGCAGGGCCTCCCGCACCGACCGGATCACCGTCCGGCTGCTGATCGGCGCCCTGTGCGCGTTCACGCTGGTCATCGTGGCCTCGGCGCTGTCCCGGATGCAGCGCTACGAGGAGGCGTTCGGGTTCACGCAGCTCCGGATCCTGGTGCACAGCGCCGAACTCTGGCTCGGACTGGTGTTCGTGCTGGTCCTGGCCGCGGGGATCCGCCTGAGTGGACGGTGGCTACCTCGGGCGATCGCCGGCACGGGCGCGCTGGCACTGCTCGCGCTCGCCGGGCTCAACCCCGACGCGTACGCCGCCGCGCACAACGTGGACCGGTACAACACCACCGGCAATATCGACGTCTGGTACCTGCGTGACCTGTCCCCGGACGCGGTGCCCGCGCTTCAGCGCCTCCACGATCCGCTGCGGTCTTGTGCTCTGGCCACCATCGCCGAGGACCTGCGCCGGACCGAGGGCGACGAGCGCTGGTACCTGTACAACGCCGGGCGTGCGGCGGCCCGGACGTCGCTGACGGACAAGCCGATCGACTGGACGAAGACGACCTGCCCGCCGGGCCGGTAGGTGCTGCGCCGGGCCGGCCGGAGGGGTGCCGGCCCGGCTGGCGAACGGCTGGCGAGCATCCGGTGAAGTACCGCCGCAGGCACCGGGCGCGCCGCTAGCGTGCCTGCCATGACGACGAGCCCGCTCGACCGCCGGTCGTTCCTGCGCCTGTCCGCCGCCGCTGGCGGGGTCCTGCTCGTGCCCGCCGCGGCGGTCCGGGCGTCGGCCGCCACCGGCCCGCCCGAGTTCGCGCACGGGGTCGCGTCCGGCGATCCGCTGCCGGACGGGATCCTGCTGTGGACCCGGGTCACGCCCGAGCCCGGCGCGGTGCCCGGCTCCGGGGTGGGGCCGAGCAGCGAGGTGACCTGGGAGGTCGCCGCGGATCCGGGGTTCGCCGCGATCGTCGCCACCGGATCGGTCCACACCGGACCGGAGCGCGACCACACCGTCAAGGCCGACGTGCGGGGCCTGCGCCCGGCGACCGTGTACTGGTACCGGTTCGGCCTCGGCGGGGTCTACTCGGGCGTGGCCCGCACCAAGACCGCGCCGGCCGAGTCCGCCGACGTGGCCGGGCTGCGGTTCGGCGTGGTCTCGTGCTCGAACTGGCAGGGCGGCTACTTCGGCGCGTACCGGCACCTGGCCGCGCGCGGCGACCTGGACGCGATCGTGCACCTGGGTGACTACCTCTACGAGTACGGGGTGGGGGAGTTCGGGGCGCGCGGGGTGACGGTCCGGCCGCACGACCCGGCCACCGAGGCGGTGCACCTGGCCGGCTACCGCCGTCGCCACGCGCAGTACAAGACCGATCCGGATCTGCAGGACCTGCACGCCGCCTACCCCTGGATCGTCACCTGGGACGACCACGAGAGCGCGAACGACGCGTGGAGCGGTGGCGCCCAGAACCACCAGCCCGACACCGAGGGCCGCTGGGCCGACCGGATCGCGGCCGCGCGCCAGGCCTACCTGGAATGGATGCCGATCCGGGCGGCCGAGGACGGGCCGATCTACCGGCGGCTGCGCTTCGGATCCCTGGCCGAGCTCTCGATGCTCGACCTGCGCTCGTACCGGTCCCAGCAGGTGGGCGCGACGAACGGGAGCGCGGTGGACGATCCGAAGCGGACCATCGCGGGGCCGGCCCAGCTCGGCTGGCTCAAGGACGGGCTGGCCGCGAGCCGGTCGCGCTGGAACCTCGTCGGCAACCGGTGATGATCTCGCCGGTCGGCCTCGACCTCGTCCCGGACAACCTGCTCGGGCCGCTGGCGAAGCTGCTCGGCCTCTCCACGGGCGGGATCGCCGTGAACGCCGACCAGTGGGACGGGTACACCGCCGACCGGCAGGCCCTGCTGCACCACCTCAACGACCGGCGGATCCGCAACACGGTCTTCCTCACCGGCGACATCCACTCCTCGTGGGCGCACGACGTCCCGCTCGACGCGGCCACCTACCCGGGCTCGTCGCCGAGCGTGGCCGCCGAGTTCGTCGTCACGTCCGTGACCAGCGACAACGTCGATGACTTCCTCAAGGTGCCGCCGCGGACCGCCTCCCTGCTCGCCGAAAGCGCTGTGCGGTTGCTGAACCGGCACACGAAGTTCGTGGAGCTGGACTCCCACGGCTACTCGGTGCTCGACGTCCGGCCGGACCGGGTGCAGTGCCAGTGGTGGTACCTGGCGGACCGGACTTCCAGGACGAGCGGGGTCCGGCTCGGGGCGGCCTACGCCGTGACCGACGGCACCCAGTGCGTCGTGCCGGCCTGATCCGGGCGAGCGGCCGCGCCGGACAACCGGCTGACCAGCGGGTATGCGCTGGCCAATCGGTCTACGGGAGGTAGCCCCCTGGGCACTTCGGGTGATCGGGGGGCCGTGTCCGGACGCGAAGCCTGGTTACAGTGAGCGCGACGCTCACCAGCCAGGAAGGTCCGTAACAACATGTGCGGAGTCGTCGCGGTACTGCCCGACTATGACCTCGATTACGGGGCGATCCAGCCCCGCGAGTTGCTCGCCGCGCTGCCGGAGGTACCCGCCGGCGGCCGGGCTGAATCCGGGTCCCTCGAACCGGTGCTCAAGCAGCTCGCCTCGGCCGCCGACCTGTACGCGGCGCCCGGTGCGTGGCCTGCCCTGACCTCCGCGGCGGACGTCGCGGCCGAGGTGCGGGACCGGCTGACCGCCGTCGGCGAGTGGGTCGGCGAGGTCGAGGCCGGGCTCGACGCCGGCGGATCCCGGTTGAGTGACGCCGAGCTGGAGGCCGCCCAGGGCCGGATCCTCAAGGTCCGGGATCTGCTGTGGAACCTCGAACAGGACCGGGTCGGCGCCGCGGCGAGGATCCGCGCGCTCGCCGGTGGCAGCCCGATCACGCCCCGGACGGCGCTCGCGTACCTGGCGCTCGACAGCGTGCTCGACTCCGTCGACCGGCTGGAGGTGCGCGGCCGCGACTCGGCCGGCGTGCAGGTCTGGGTGAACCTCGACGAGGCCGACCAGGCCAGGGTCCCGGCCTCGCTGCGCGACCGGCGCGACCCCGAGTACCGGTCCGGCAGCGTGGAGTTCGTCCGCGGTGGCGTGACCGTGGTCTACAAGCGGGCGTCCGTGATCGGCGCGCTCGGGGACAACGTGGCCTACCTGCGCGCACAGATCTCCTCCGACGTGGCTCTGCACGACCTCCTCGCCCTGCCCAGCGCGCGGATCTCCGTGCTCGCCCACACCCGCTGGGCCAGCGTCGGCCGGATCAGCGAGGCCAACGCGCACCCCGTGAACAACATCGCGGACGGCCACGCCGGCCCCGTCTACGCCACCGCG
>JAOPVE010000489.1 GCA_025963185.1 Actinomycetes bacterium | reverse complement strand
CACTTCGGGGAGGGGTGGGTGGATCAGGCGGTGCGGAGGTCGAGGACCGTGATGTCGGCGATTGCCGCGCCGATCGCCTCGGCCGCGAGCGGGCGGGCGAAGTGGTAGCCCTGCGCGTGGCCGTAGCCCAGCGAGTGCAGCCAGGTGGCCTGCTCGGCGGTCTCGACGCCCTCGGCGACGACGTCCAGGCTGAGTGCGCGTGCGAGCTGCACGACGGCGGTGGCGATGACGTCCGGACCGGGCGCGGGCACGAACGACCGGTCCAGCTTGATCTGGTCGACCGGGCAGTTCGCGAGCAGCGTGAGCGTCGACTGGCCGGTGCCGAAGTCGTCGAGCGCGACCCGGACGCCGAGCTCGCGCAGGCGCCGCAGCGTCTCGTGGGTGGATCCCCCGCCGACGGCCGTGGACTCGGTGATCTCGATGACGAGGCGGCTCGCCTCGAGTCCGCTGGACAGCAGCGCCGCCATCACGTCCTCGGCGAAGCGGGCCTCCTGGAGCTGGCGGGCCGAGACGTTGACGGCGATGGTGGCGGGCGCCCGGTTGCCGAACTCGGTGAGCCACTCGGCCGCCTGCCGGCAGGCCTCGCGCAGCACCCAGTTGCCCAGCGGGACGATGAGCCCGGTCGCCTCGGCCAGCGGGATGAACTCCACCGGCGGCACGAGCCCGCGCTCGGCGTGCTGCCAGCGCACGAGTGCTTCGACGCCGGTCAGGCCCCCGCCGGGCAGCGCGACCACGGGCTGGTAGAGCAGCACGAGGTCGCCGTTGTCGAGGGCGGCCCGCAGCTCGGCGGCCTGCCGGGACCGGTCGGCCCCGCGCGGCTCCATGCCGGGCCGGTAGTGCACCCAGCCGCCGTCGCCCTGCGCCTTGGCCTCGTACATCGCGATGTCGGCGTGCCGCAGCAGGTCGCCGGGGTGGTCCCCGCCGGCCCCGTCGACCACGCCGAAGCTGGCCTGGGCGGACAGCGAGTGGCCCTCGACGAGCACCGGCTCGCGCAGGGCGGCGACCATTCTCTGGATCACCCGGTCGACGTCGACGGCCACGATGCCTTCGAGCAGGATCGCGAACTCGTCCCCGCCGAGCCGCGCGACCGTGTCACCGGGACGGATGGCCTGGCGCATCCGGTCCGCGACGGTCACGAGCAGCGCGTCGCCGACCGTGTGGCCGAGCATGTCGTTGACGGTCTTGAAGTTGTCGAGGTCGATCAGGACGATGCTCATCCGGTGGCCGTGCTCGTCGCGGCCCGCGCTGTCGGCGACCCGCTGGTTGAACAGGGCGCGGTTGGCGAGTCCGGTGAGCACGTCGTGGGTGGCCTCGTAGGCGAGCCGGTCCTGGAGCTCGCGGGCGTCGGTGACGTCCCGGGTGTTCGACAGGATCCCGTTGACCGTCGGCTCGTGCAGGAGGTTGGTGCTGAGGATCTCGATCCAGCGCCAGCTGCCGTCGGCGTGCTGGAAGCGGATCTGGTAGAGCAGGCTCGATCCGGGCGTGTCGGCGAGTTCCCAGAAGTAGCCGCGCACGCGCTCCTTGTCGTCGGGGTGGACCAGTTCGAGCATGTTGCCGCCCTTGCGCTGGTCCGGGGTGCGGCCGAACATGCGCTGCGATCCGCCGCTCATGTAGTCGATGTGACCGTCGGGCTGGCTGATCGTGACGACGTCGTAGGAGTTCTGGACGAGGATCCGGAACCGCTGTTCGTGATCGCGCAGCTCGCGGAGCCCGTCGTTGAGCCGCGCGAGCAGCCCCTCGTTGTCGCGCAGCGCGATCACCTGGCGGACCACGACCACGACGGTGAGCACGACCGTGACGACTCCGACGAGCACGCGGTCGCGCAGCGAGTCCCCCGGCAGGGTGAGGAGCAGCAGCAGGTCGGTCGCGCCGATCGCGAGGTAGGGCAGCACGTTGACGGTGTGCCCGTCCTCGGCCGGCTGCTCGGCGTGGGCCCGTTCCGCCGTCCGCTGGGCGTGGGCGCTCAGACAGACGAAGAACGCGGCGATCGGGATGCCGATGAGGCTGGCGTCGACGTACGAGAGCGTGCCGAGCAGCGGGCGCAGGCTCGGGCTCAGGCCGCCGGTGGCGAGGGCGACGCCGAGCAGGACGAGGGAGGCGCGGCGCAGCGACGATCCGCCGGTCCGCGACATGAGCAGGACGGCCGTGACCGCGCAGCCGGTGATGGCGGCGCCGATCGCGCCCGCGGCCGCGGCCGGGACGCCCTCGGCGATCATCGGGCGCATGGTGAAGTGCCAGGCGAACACCGAGCTCGCGAGCGTGAGCGCGGCGAGGTCGAGCCAGACGAACGTGCGCTGGGTGAGGGTGCGGGCGCCGCTGGGCAGCCGCAGGATCGGCCAGGCGAGCATGGCGATCGAGACCGCGTGCAGGACACCGGTCAGGGGGCTGATCCGCGGGGTCAGGGTGAGGTCGGAGTTCAGGGCGTCAGCGATCCGGGAGACCATCGAGACGGCGACCGCCGCGAGACCGAACCCGAGCTGGCGCCAGAACCGCCGGGCGGTGGCCGGGAGCCGGGGGTCCGTGGCCGCGCGCCAGGCGGCGATCGTGGCGAGGGTGGCGCAGAAGGGCGCGAGCAGCCAGCTGTTGAGGATGGCGCCGGCGGGCAGGAACGCGGCGATGACGAACCAGCCGACACACGCGACCGCGGCGATGCCGCTGACGGCCAGCACGGCCCTGTCCCAGCGGCCCACGCGGGCACCGGGATCAGCTGCGGCGTCGGACATCGGATAAACCCCACGGATCGGTGGACGGACGAGCACCCGATCGGCCGTCCACGTGGGGACCTGAGGATCCCCGGAGCGCCACACCCGTGCCGCAACGCTGACCACCTAGAGTAGTTATGGGCTATTCGTGTACTGATGATAGTTTTCAGGAGGCTGGCGTGTCCGAGCACGACACCGTCCGCATCCCCGCCGCTGGACCCGCCGCGATCCCCGGTGCGGCCGTCATCTCCGCCGCGCCCGCCGAGCCCACACCCGACGACCTCTACCACTGGGGCCGCCTCGCGCTCCGCCGCCGCCTGTGGGACACCGCCCTGGCCAACCTCGGCGCCGCGTACGCCCGGGGCATCACTCACGCCGACGCCCACTACCACCTCGCCCTCGCCACTCTGCGTGGCCAGCGACCCAGCCACCTGAGCCGGGCGCAGGTGCGCCAGGCCGAGCACCACCTCGCCGAGGCGACCAAGAACGCCCACCTCACCCACGCGTTCGCGCTGTGGCGGGCACTCAAGCACGACTACTACATCCTCGCGGGCAGGCCCGACGACGGGCCGCCGATCCCGCCGCACGACGAGCAGGCTCCCGTCGATCCGCTGCGGCTCACGGATTTTCTGCACCTGGCGCTGCGCTCGGGCACGCCGCCGCCCCACCAGGCGCTCCGGCCGACCGGGTCCACCGCCCACGCGCGCGCCGAGACCCAGAAGTACTTCGCCGGGGATCCGCGCCGGGGCGAACTCGTGCCCGTCACGGTCAAGTGGGCCGCGGCGGGCTTCTGCCTGCTGGTGGCCTGGCTCTCGGGCTCGGTCGGGCTGCCGTGGCTGCTCGTCCTCGTGCTGCTCGCGCTCGCCGGCGGCCTGGGCTGGTGGGGCTACCGGCAGCGGGCCGAGATCCAGCGGCGGTACTCCGAGCGGCTGCGCGAGGTCCGGCCGCGGCCCGACGGCGGCGCGCTCGACGACTGGATCGCCCTCGACATGGCCCGGATCAGCCTGGCCGCACTCGACGCGCTCGGCCTCACCCCCGCCGACGTCGAGTACGGCCCGCTCGCCACCTTCACCGCCGCGGACCACTCGGTCGCCGTGGCCTGCGAGAACGACGGCCGCTACCGCTTCTCCGCGTACAGCGTGCTCGTGGCCACCGTGACCTCGGGGCGGCGGCTGGGGATCTACCAGTGCCGGTATGAGATCCGGACCGGCCGCACCAGCGCCGCCGAGAGCTACGACTGCGCGCTGTCCCACCTCACCGGGATCCGGTCGGTGCGGGGGCGGGCCATCGATCCCGGCGGGGTGGCCGTGGCGAGCGAGGACGGGATCCGCAGGACGCTCGGCTACGGCGAGTGCGTCACCCTCGACCTGTCCGGCGGCCGCGGCTACAGCTTCCCGACGGAGATCACCATCGCGGGCGGGACCCGGTCCGAGGCCGTCCACGGCGCGCGCCACCTCGCCGACACCCTCCGCTGGATCCTGCACCGCGAGACCACCACCCGCTGAGCAGCCCGGACCCGGCGCGGCGGCGCGCCGGAGCCGTGGCGCGCCACGCCGGTGGTGAGCGGTGGCGCGCCGGGCCCACGCGGGCACCCGTACCGCGGCCCGGCCGTGTGTCGTTCGGCCCGTCGCGCACTCCACCGACCGGGCGTACCAGCGCGATTGTGTCCGTTTCAACCCCTTCGTGCGCCCCGTAACGATTCGTCCCGGTGGCCGATATGCATCGCAGCAGCCGATCCGATGCCTGGAAGGTCACCCCACACATGCAGGTCCTCAGCCGGCCGACCCGCCTGACGCTCGCCGCACTGGCCACCGCGGCCTGCGTCACCGGTGTCGCCGCCGTGAACATCCAGAGTTCCTCGGCGAGCACCCCGCTCGCCATCCCCGCCGCTCCGCTGCTCACCGCGGACGCCCAGCCCACCTGGCAGACCAACGGGATCGTCTGGGCCATGGAGGAGACCGGCGGCGTGCTCTACGTCGGCGGCAACTTCACCAAGGTCCGCCCGCCCGGATCGGCGCCGGGGCAGAACGAGGTGGCCCGCAAGAACATGGCCGCCTTCGACGCCACCACCGGGGCGCTCCTGCCGTTCTCGCACGCCTTCGCCGCGCCGGTGTTCTCCTACAACCCGGCCACGACCAAGCCGGACGTGTCCTGCACGGTCAACTGGACCGCGCACACCTACACCTGCGACACGGTCTACAAGATCAAGAAGGCGCCGGACGGCAAGCTCTACGTGAGCGGCGACTTCGCGACGGTCGACGGCGCGGACCGGCGGAAGCTGGCCGCGTTCTCCACGGCGAACGCGCAGACGGCCAACGCGGTCCTCGACACCGGCTTCAAGCCCGCCGGGACCAACGGCCGGGTGCGCTCGCTGGCGGTCACCGCGACCACCGTCTACGCGGGCGGATCGTTCACCGCCACCGCGGGCCAGACCCGGACCAGGCTCGCCGCGTACAACCGCGCCACCGGCGCGCTGCTCCCCTGGGCCGCGAGCGCGGACGCCGAGGTGCTGGCGATGGCGATGTCGGCGGACCAGACCCGGGTCATGATCGGCGGCAGCTTCTCCACGGTGAACGGCACCGCGATCCACGGGTTCACCGCGCTCAGCGCCGCCTCCGGTGGCCGCACCCCGTGGGCGGGCTACTTCCCGGTGCCGAAGACCTCGATGGTCACCGAGATCGTCGCCGACGCCGACCAGGTCTACGCCTCGGCGGACGGGCAGTACGACGGCCGGTTCGCCACGGATCCGAGCACGGGCGCCGTCACGTGGTCCGACGACTGCAAGGGGGCCAGCTGGGCGCTCGCGCTCATGGGGCCGTTGCTCTACAGCGGATCCCACGGCCACAACTGCCGGCACCCCGAGGCCCCGCCCGTGGCGGGAGGATTCCCCGAGCAGTTCAAGCTGCGGGCGTTCCGGCTCGTCGCCGAGACCACCCACACCGGCGCGCCGGTGATCCAGCACTGGTTCCCCTCCACCGACGGCGGGGACCCGGCGCTGCCCGCCGACCACACCCCCACCAAGCAGGGGATCCGGGCCATGCTCACCGTGGGCGACAGCCTGTGGATGGGCGGCCAGTTCACCGTGGTCAACGACGTCCCGCAGCAGTCCATCACGCGCTTTACCCGGACCGCCGTGTCCTACCGCCCCCGGCGGCCCGAACGGGTGGTGCTCGCCAGCACCGCGCCCGGCACCGTGCACGCCAGCTGGCGGGCCGTGGAGGACCTCGACGATCCGGAGCTGACCTACAACCTGTACCGGGGCAACACCCTGATCTACACGACGAACTTCGCGGCCAAGCCGTGGGAGAAGCCGTCGCTGACGTTCACCGACACCGGCCTCACGCCGGGAACCACGCAGACCTACCAGGTGCAGGCCATCGACTCCCGCGGCACGGCGAGCACCAAGTCGTTCACGGCGTCGGTCAGCGTGGCCGGCACGACCTCCCGCTACCCCGAGACCGTGCTCGCCGACTCCCCGAGTGACTACTGGCGGATGGACGAACCGTCCGGGACCGTGCTGACCAGCCTCGCCGGGCCGGCCGCCGCCGCGGGCCCGTCGATGCTCCTGGGGCAGCCGTCGGGGCTGCTCAGCGATCCGGCGAGCACCTCGGCGTACGTGAACGGGACCGCGGCCGCGCGTGCGTACAGTCCGGAGCTGACCGTGGCGCCGAAGGAGTTCAGCCTCGAACTGTCCTTCAAGACCACCTCGAAGTACGGCAAGCTCATGGGCTTCGGCAACCACGTCACGGGCAGCACCACGGACGGATACGACCGCCACCTCTACCTCGACACGGCCGGGCGCCTCGTATTCGGGATCACCAGCGCGGGCCCGAAGGTCGTGACCACGACGGCCAGCGTCACGGACGGCCAGTGGCACCACGCCGTCGCCACGTTCGGCCCGGCCGGGATGGCGCTGTACGTCGACGGGGCGCTGGCCGGATCCCGGTCGATCGCCACCCCGGGCCAGTACGAGGGCTACTGGCGGATCGGCGGGGACACCCTCACCGGCTGGCCGGGCGCGTCCTCCCAGGTCACGTTCAAGGGTCAGCTCGACGAGCTGTCGATTTACCCGCGCCAGCTCACCGCCGCTGACGTGACCAGGCACTTTCAGGCGGCCCGCGGCCTCTGAGCCACCCCGTCACTAACCCGGGCGCGGCCGCAACCGCCGCCGCTCCGCCCAAGTGCGGTAACCCCGGCCGGTCCTGACCGGCCGGGGTTACCGCACTTGGGCGGGTCCGGGCACGGTGGGTCAGGAGGGCGATGCGGCGCCCTGGGGCTCGGACAGGCGCAGCGCCAGTCCCGGGCACATCGACACGGCCCGGCGCGCGGCGGCCTCCAGGCGCACCGGGACGGGTGCGTCGGCGAACGCGGGGAAGCCGTTGCCGTCGAGGCTGATCAGGTCGGGAGCCACGTGCGCGCACAGGCCGTGGCCCTCGCAGCGGGTCCAGTCGACGGCGAGCTTGGCCGATCCGTCGGACAGCGCGCCGGGAATGGGCAGTACCCCGCGGACGGGCCGGCCACACGATCCGCCCCGGCTGTGCGCGGCCACGTCGGCGGCGAACGCGTCCGCAGCCGAGATCGCGAACCCGGCCGTGCCGTCGGGGTGGTAGCACGCCCCGCGGCCACGGACCCCGTTCGCCGCGGCCCGCACCGCCGCGACACTCCCGGTGCCGGTGACCAGCTCGGACATCCGGCGGGCGAGGTCGGGCAGGCCGAGCCGGCACGGCCCGCACTGGCCCGCGGACTCCTTCGCCAGGTAGTCCACGACCCGGGCCGCCTCGCCGAGGGGGCAGGTGCCCTCACCCAGCGGTGCGATCACCCCAGCGCCGAGCGACACGCCGCGGCGGGCCAGCTGGTCGCGGGAGATGACCGCGCCGCGGGCCTGCTCGGCGGTCATCCACATGCCGTGAAACCCGCCGATGAGGATCGCCGGGCCGATCGGCGCCGAGCAGTGCCACAGCACCTCCTCCAGCGACGTGCCGGTCGGGCACTCCACGACGATCGGGGTGGGCGTGCTGCCGGTGATGGTGAGCAGGACGGTCCCCGGCTCGTCGCGGAGCCCGGTGGAGTTGTACTCGTACGGGCCGATCCGGGCCGCGAGGCCGAGCTGGGCGAACGTCTCGGCGTTGGACAGCAGGGTGGGGCGGCCGCCGACGCCGGTGTCGCTCGCCCGCACCTTGATCCCCGGCGGAATGGGGGTCTCGCCGTTGATGCCGCGAACCAGCGCGCCACCCTCGCCCGAGATGAACCGGTGCGGGACCCGCACGAGCCGCGCGGGCACCGGCAGGACCCGCTCGGCGAGCGCCGCGGTCATCGACGCCTCGCCGACCCCGTCGTCCGCCACGGCTACTACGATCTCGGCCGCGGCCAGGGTCTCGGCGGCGAGTTCGGCCCCGTCGAGGATCAGGTGCGGGGCGCGGGTGAGCAGCACCTTGTCCTTCCACGCGGCGGGCTCGCCCTCGGTGCCGTTCACGACGACCACCGGGCTGAGCGCGCGTTCCTGGGCGGAGTCGGCGACGGCGACGAGCTTGCGCGCGAACGGGAACCCGGCGCCGCCCCGGCCGCGCAGCACGATCGCGTCGGCGAGCTGGATCAGCTGGCCCAGGTCGAGCATGGCCAGCGGCGGGTGGACGGTGTTGTGGGCCTGCAGGTCCAGGCGATGGTGCCAGTTGAACCCCGCGGTGATCCGCGGCTGGCCGAACGCCGCGACGGGCGGCACGGGGCCGGCCGTCACCGCGAGTCGCCGCGAGCCCCGCCGATCGCGCGCCGCGGCGGCACGCTGTACTGGGCCGGCGTCAGCCCGGCTATCGTCTCGCCGCGGCGCAGGGGTGCGGACGGCCGGCGGCCCCGCGACGGCCCCCCGCGCAGGACCCGCGCGCTGTCCAGGTCGACGAGCGTCGGCAGGTCACCGAAGGTGTCGTCCGGGACGAACCGCGCCGAGCCGACGGCCGCACGGCCGCGGGCCCGGTGCGAGGGGTTCTGGACGGCCACCGAGCGGGTCGGCACCCGCTGGCCCTGCTGGCTGATCCGCTTGCGCCGGACCCGGTCCGAGTGGACCCGCACCACCAGCGTGATCGCCACGGCGAGGACGAGCAGCAGGTAGCTCGCGCTCACCCACACCGCAGGGGGACGCCCGCCGAGCAGCCCGTGCAGCAGCGAGACCGGCCAGCACAGGTACGCCACGCTGTGCAGGACCCGCCACACCCACGGCCTCCCGCCGCCGGCGAACCGGGCCCGGATCAGCCCGGTCCAGGCGACCAGCACGATGAGGTACGCGGCGACCGGGCCGAGCCCGAGGTAGAGCGAGCCGGCCGCGAACGGGACCACGGCGGCGACCGCGCTGATCCGGCCGCCGGCCACCTCGGTGAGGACGTGCAGCCCAAGGAAGACGACGGCGAGCATGCTCATGGTGCGGTGGGCGGACTGCACCCAGATCCGCTGGCGGACGGCGAGCAGGATCCGGTCGGTGGCGAGCAGTCCGGCGGCCACCGTCAGCGAGAGGGCGACCAGGGTGCACACCCCGGCGTAGAACCGCAGGATCGTCAGCACGTGCGCCGCGGTCCCGGCCGGGGATCCCGGCGCGAGCGCGCTGCGCATCCCGACCTCTCCGAGTGCGGCCAGGCAGACGACGGCGGGCAGCAGCACGAGCTTCGCCACCCGCGCGGCACCGTTCTCGCCGGGCAGGCCAGCCCGGATCCGTGGCGATGCGGTGCGACGAGCAGAACCGGTGCGGTGCGCAGGCATTCCTGTCCGATCTCTCCGCGTGGGGTGCGGGCACGCGCGATGACCCGAGTCATCGGCGTCGGTTATCTCACGGCCGAACATGGCAAACCCGGACAGCGGGAGTCAATGGCGTAAAGGCAGGCTTAGGGAAGGCTTTAGGTAATGGGCGAATAGGACGAGACGTTCGCGGGTACCAGGCGCGCACGGTGGCGTCACGCCCGGTGAGCGCATGCAGCGCAGTGGAATCGTCCCGGATATCCGGCGGTAACAGCGGGCGCCAGAAAAGTGCCGCTGACCAGCCCGAACAGTCGCGGACCGTGAAATTGCACTGCTCCGCCGGCAAGTGGGGTAACCGTGGCGAGCCCCTGGCAGCCGCCGATACCACCCGCCCGGAATTCGGGGGGCCAAAAACCGGGAACCATTTTCGAGGACGGGCGGGAAATCCGCGGTCGTCACGCCGGCTGGAGGGCGAATCCGTCCGTGTGGGTGAGCTGGCCGTCCGCGGCGACCGCCAGGGCCTCGTAGCCGTCCAGCCCGGCGATCCAGTCCAGGGGGGCGCCGCCGCGGGCGATGACCGCCGTGGCGAGTACGTCGGCCCACAGCAGGGACGGGCCGGTCACGGTCGCGGACAGCAGCGCGGTGGCCGGTGCGCCCGTCACCGGATCCGTGATGTGCGCGCCACGGCGGGCGATGCCCGAGGTCGCGACCGCACCGGACCGCAGCGCGAGCACCCCCAGCAGGCGGCCCGGATCCCGGGGGTCCTCCACGCCGATCCGCCAGAACGGGGCGAGCGGGGCCACGCAGTTGAGCGCGATGTCCCCGCCGGCGTTGAGGTAGTGGTCGTCGCCGAGCCCCGCGAGCAGGGCGGCGGC
The DNA here is from genome assembly GCA_025963185.1 of Actinomycetes bacterium. Lineage (GTDB taxonomy): Bacteria > Actinomycetota > Actinomycetes > Mycobacteriales > Cryptosporangiaceae > RYN-140. The sequence goes on along the minus strand of JAOPVE010000489.1, from coordinate 7,577 downwards.
GCGCTCGGCGGCCCACCCCTTCACCAGCCCGGACGGATCCACGGCGCCCGCCCTGGGGCCGATCCGCCACGCGTCGAAGGATCCACCCGTCAGCTCCCTGGCCCGCTCGCACAGCCCGAGCACCTCGCGCACCAGCGGATCGGAGTCGGCCACGGCGAGGTCTCCGCTGTTGATCCGGCTGATCTGGCTTTCGCTCTTGTAGGTGCTGAACAGCGCGTCGGCGCGCTCCAGCTCGGCGAACGCGGCAGCGACCGCCCTCTCCCGCGCCGCCGGATCTCCGGGCCCCCGCAGGTGCACGCTCACCGGCAGCCCCATGATCTGCCGCGTCCACGCCTGCCGGACCCCGCTCACGAGCCCCGGGCCACCCATCGCGTGTGGGCCGCTGGTCATCCCGCGTGGGCCGCGTCGAGGGCGGCCTGGAGCGACTCGGTGTAGCCGTCGGAGGTCACGGTGGCGCCGCTCACGCCGTCGAGCTGCGCGCTCTGCTTCTGGATCGCCTGGTCGTGCAGCACCGGCAGCGCGTAGCTGTTGATCTCGGCGTCCCGCCCGTTGCCCTGCGGGTACTGGATCGCGGTGATGTCGGTGATCCGGCCGCTGGTGAGCGTGACCTGCACCTGGACCGGTCCCCAGCGGGTCTGGGCCACGGATCCGTTGACGACGAGCTTCGAGCTCTTCGGCTTCGCCGCGGGCGACGGCGCCGAGGTGGCCGCGGGCGCGGGGACGGGGCTCGCGCCCGCCCTGGTGTCGTCGCCCGTACCCGCCGCTGGGGACGGAGACGGGTCCACCTGGCCGGAGACGATGCCCGGGGCGCCTGCCGCGACCGCGACCGGGGGGCTCGCGCCGCCGGTGCTGGTGCGGTAGCTGAACAGCAGGACGACCGCGGCGACGGTCGACATGAACGCGAACGTGATCCGGCGCATGCTCAGTCCTCTCTGCGCGGGTCGGTGGTTGTCGTTGAGCCCCCAGCGGGAGCGGTTGTGGATGCGCCCCGGGCGGGAGCGATTGCCGGAGCGGTGGTCACCATGCGAACTCCTCGGCGTGGACGTGCTCGCTGGGCACCCCGGCCTCGCGCAGCGTCCCCCGGACCGAGTCCATCCAGTCCGGCGGCCCGCACAGGTACACCTCGTGCTCGGCGACGTCCGGGGCCATCCCGCGGATCGCCGCGACGTCCCCCAGGTGCGCGTACTGCGCCGGCAGCCAGGACGGATGCGGGGCCCGCCCGCCGTCGAGCAGGTACAGCCGCACGCCTCTCGCCTGCGCGATCTCGGCCAGTTCGGCGGCGAACACGGCCTCGGACTGGCGGCCGACCCGGTAGACGAGGGTCGCGTCGCCCGGGGCGTAGTCGAGGTCCTCGATCAGCGCGCGCATGGCGGTGATCCCGACGCCCGCCGCCAGGAGCAGCACCTTGGGGCGCTGCCGGCGGGCCGCGGTCATCGCCCCGTATGGCCCCTCCACCAGCACCTTCGTGCCGGGCTTGAGCGAGGCCACCCGGGCGCTGCCGTCGCCGAGGTCCTTGACGGTGATCCGGAGCATGCGGGTGTGCGGCACCGCCGAGAGCGAGTACGGGTTCGCGCGCGACCAGCCCGGTCCGTCGAGGAAGCGCCAGAGGAAGAACTGCCCGGCGCGGACCGGCAGCCGGTCCAGCCGGTGACCCCGCAGGTACACCGACACCACCGTGGGCGACTCCCGCACGACGGACTCGACCTCGATCCGGTGGTACAGGGTGCGCCAGGCCGGGAGGCCGATCCGGAACAGCAGGACCGCGCCGAGGGTGGCGCAGTAGAGGGTCCACCAGTAGGCGCGGGCCGCCGGGGAGGAGGTGAACTCGGCGCCGGTCCAGATCTGGTGCGGCAGCGCGAGCCCGACCCCGAGGTAGGCGTACAGGTGGATCAGGTGCCACGACTCGTACCGCAGCCGCCGCCGCGCCGCCCGGATCGACAGCGCGACCACGGCGATCAGCAGGGCCGTCCCGGCGGTGGCGAGCAGCATGCCGGGGTAGTTGACGACGAGATCCCAGCCCTGACCGATCACGCCGTGCCCGGAGGACTGTGCGTACCCGAAGGTGATCAGCACGACGTGGGCGATCATCAGCCAGAACGAGACGAAGCCGAGCAGCCGGTGGCGGCGGGCCAGCGCGTCCTGGCCGTAACTGCGCTCTACCCACGGGATCCGGGCCATGAGCAGTACCTGGAGCAGCATGAAGTCGGCCGAGAGCAGCCCGGTCAGGCGGCCGGTAGTGGTGGCGAGGCCACCGGATCCGGCCGCGTTCTGCACGCCCTTGTTGGCGAGCCACAGCGCGACCACGACGACCACGCTGAGCAGCGCCGCGGATCCGGCCACGTCGGCCCACCAGCGGCGCGGCGGTCCCCCGGCGGCGATCCGGCGGGCGGGCTGCTGACCGGCGCGGTGACTGGTCCGCTGGGTGGGCGCGCGCCGCTCGCGGACGTGCGCCGGGGCCTGTCGCGCGGACGGGCGGGCCGTCAAGCTCACGTCTTCCTCCGTCGGTCGGCGGCTGGTCGCTCCAGCATCGGGTTACTCCAGCATCGGCGCCAAACCTAGGAGAACGCTGAGAACAACCCTGGGACCTGTCTGTGAGAGCTGGCCCACGTTTGATTGTGCACAATCAAATCGCGGCCTACCGTTCTGGTCATGGCGGAGACGGCAGGGCTCGACCGGCAGATCTGTTTCTCCCTCTACGCCGCGTCACGGGCGGTCACCGGGCTCTACCGGCAGGCCCTCGGCGAGCTGGGGCTGACTTACCCGCAGTACCTCGTCCTGCTCGTGCTCTGGCAGCGCGGCGAGATCAGCGTGGGCGACCTGGGCGCGGCACTCGCGCTCGACAGCGGCACGCTCTCGCCGCTACTCAAGCGACTGGAAGCCCACGGCCTCGTCGACCGCAGCCGCGGCGCCGCCGACGAGCGCACCGTGCTGGTCCGCCCGACCGCGGCCGGGCTGGAACTGCGGGAGCGCGCCACCGGCCTGCCGGACCGGCTCGCGTCCGCGATCGGCCTCGCACCCGCCGAGTTCCGCCAGCTCCAGGACCTGCTCGACCGGGTCCGCGCCGCCGCCACCAGCCATCCCCTGTAGAAGCAGAACCACCGAGAGGATCCCCGACATGCAGGTCTCCTACCGCGCCTCCGCGACCGCTGACGGCGACGGCCGCAACGGCCACTCCCGCACCAGCGACGGTCAGCTCGACTTCCAGCTCGCCGTGCCGAAGGAGATGGGCGGACCGGGCGGCGGCACCAACCCCGAGCAGCTGTTCGCGGCCGGCTACGCCGCGTGCTTCCTCAGCGCACTCAAGCTGGTCGCCCGCAAGCAGGGCGTGGACCTCACCGACGCCGCCATCACCGTGGACATCGGCCTCGGCCCCAACGGCCAGGGCGGTTTCGGGCTGGAGGCGGCCATCGAGGCCGAGCTGCCGAGCGTCGACGAGGACACCGCCCGGCGCCTGCTCGACCTCGCGCACCACGTCTGCCCGTACTCGAACGCGATCCGGGGCAACGTCGAGGTCACCCTCACGGTCGCCTGACGGCGCCCGCCCCCCGGCGCCCTCGCCACCCGGCCAACTGCAGCCGGCGTACCGATCACCATCTTTGTTAAGCGGTTCATGGCCGACCGCCTCCGGCGTGTCGGGCCATGAACCGCTAACAACGCGGGGACCGCGCGGTTCAGCCCTTCTCCGCCGCCGCCACCAGGTCCGCGAGCTGGTCGAGGACCGCCCTGGCGTGCGCGACCGGCAGCGACACCGCGGCCGGATCGTCGGCGGTGCCCAGGTTCAGTACCGGCCCGGTGTCCCAGGGCGGGGCCGCCTCGGTGAGGTGCACGGTTACCGGGTTGAGCTCGGCGTCGAACACCGTGAACCCGACGATCGGCATCCGCGCCAGCGTGACCGGGACGGATCGGTGATACCCCGTCTCCCCCACCCGGTACTCCGGCTTCTGGACCGTCGCCGTGCAGTGCGTGATGTCGCACCAGCCGGGATGCTCGAGTTCGCTCACCAGCCCGCTCCTCCCGCTCGCCCGATCCCATCGATCCCACCCGATCATGGAAGTCGAATCATGGAAGACGGGGGCCGGACACTCGGGCAGACACACCGCACCGCCGCCAAGCTGGGCGTATACGCGCGGCTCACGCTCTATTGACACACGTGAAATGTGCACCGATGCTGTGAGAGCGCTCTCACACGCACGTCCGTGCGGCCCCACAGAGCGCGGCACCCGGGAGTCACGCTGTGCGGCGCGTGGCTCTCGATGTCTACGTGACCGCCGCACCGCTCCCCACAGCGCGCGGCGGCCTGAAGAATGAGGAGTTGCCGTGCATCGCAGGCGAAAAATCCTTACCGCGCTCTCCGTGCTGGCAGTGATCGCTCCGCTGTCGGCGGTCCTGGCCGTGACGACGGGCGCGTCCGCGGCGGCCAACCCGCTGCCGGTCACCGTCACCAACAACACCGGCCGCAGCGAGCCCGTCTACCTGTACATCCTCAGCGAGAACCTCACCACGCACGCCCAGGGTTACGTGAACGCGGCCGGGCAGTTCACCGCGTGGTCCGGCGGCGGTCTCCCGCCCTCCCCTGCACCCGACGTGGCGATCCCCGGCCCGGCGAACGGCGCCAGCGCCACCCTGCGGATCCCCCAGGGCGTGAACGGCCGCATCTACTTCTCCTTCGGCGAGAAGCTCAAGCTGTTCCTGGTGCCCGGCGGCAAGCTCGTGCAGCCGGCACCGTGGGTCTCCGGTGATGCGAACTTCAACATCCTGCTGGACTGGAGTGAGTTCACCTACGACGCCGCCGGGCTGTTCATCAACAGCACCCAGGTCGACATGGTCGCGGTCCCGCACGTCGTGTCGGTCACCGGCGCGAGCGGCACCCAGCGCACCGGCCAGGTCGTCGCCGACGGGCGCAACAAGATCATCAACGCGGTGAAGGCACAGTCGGGCTTCGACCGGTCCGTCATCACCCGGTCGGACGGGACGGTCCTGCGGGTGCTAGCGCCCGGCAAGGCACTCGACGCCGGGCTGATGAGCGCGACCTACCTGGACGCCTACATCAACACCGCCTGGGCCGCCTACGCCAGCAAGCCGCTGACCGTCGTGCCCTACCAGGAGGATCCGGCGCAGAAGTTCACGGGCACGGTGAGCGGCAACACGATGACGTTCAGGAACACGTCCGGCGCTGTCGTCGCCACGTTCAACAAGCCCGTCACCAAGGACGTCTGGGGCTGCGCCGGCAACCTGGCCGCCCCGAACGACATCGTCGGCGCGATCTCCCGCACGCTCTGCGCGGCCCTCAACCGGTCCACGCTGGGCGCGACGAGCACCGAGCCCGACTACAACGCGGCCGACTTCTACAAGGGAACCCTGACCAACCACTTCTCGCGGATCGTCCACGCCAACATGGTCGACGGCCGCGCGTACGGGTTCCCCTTCGACGACGTCGGCCACTTCGAGTCGCTCGTGCACGACGCCAACCCGAGTTCGGCCAGCATCACGCTGACCACGTTCGGGGCGGGCGGACCGCCTCCGTCGCCGCAGCCCACGCCCAGCACCGGACCGTCCCCGCAGCCCAGCACCGGACCGACCACACCGCCGCCGCCGAGCAACCCGGGCACGACGACCTGGGCGCCCTACACCGCGTACACGGTGGGGCAGGTCGTGACGTACAACGGGGTCCGGTACCAGTGCCGTCAGTCGCACACGTCGATCCCGGGCTGGGAGCCGCCGGCCGTGCCCGCCCTGTGGCAGCCGATCTGATCCCCAGCACGCCGTAACACCAGTCCCGAGCGGGCCCGCGCCACCACGGCGCGGGCCCGCTCGGCGTCCTGCGCCGTCTCCCCTGAACGGGACTGTTCGGGTATTCGCGGCGATTCCGCCGCGGATAGCCGCACCTTCCCCGACACTTGCCCCGTCTGCGCGCGGCGGGTCGTGCTCGGGGGTTTGTTCCGCGGATGTGTCCCGGGATCAGCGGGATCCATGGCTGGGGCCCCGGATCCGGGCGTTCACGGGTCGGACGGGTCCGAATGAGGCGTGGAGCATCCATGCTCTGAATGTGCAGAATTCTGGTGGTAACCCGCATATCGGGTGTTTCTGTCACCGTTGAACTCTCCACTGTGGCTCCGTTGGACGAGGTGAATCGCATGGACATTCCCCTGGTAACGGCAATGCCCGCGGCTATGGACCTCAGCGGCGGCCTGCCCGAGGCGCTGATCCCCTCCGGCCTGGCGCCGCCTGCCCACGCCGTCGCGCGCCGGGTCCTGCCCTGGCGACGGCCGCTCGCGGTCGCGCTCGTCGCCGCGGGCTGGGGCGCCGCGGTCTTCACGGCGTCTCGGGTGACGCCGTCGGTGACCGTGCACCGGGCCGCGCTGTTCGCCCACCTGCTCTCGCTCGTGGTGGGGCTCGGCGCCGTCGTCGTGCTCGACACGTACGGGGCGGGCTGCCTGGTCAACCGGCGCAGCCCGGTCACCGTCGCACAGTTCGCCGCCTCGCTCGACCTGCTGATCTGGGGCGGACTTGCCGGGCTGCTGATCAGCGGCGCGCTGCTGCACCCGAGTCTGGCGTCCCCGCTGACCTGGGTGAAGCTGGCCGCGGTGCTGGCCGCCGGGCTCAACGGCGTCAACGCGCACGGCCTGCGGACCGCGGTCGCGGCCCTGCCCAGCTCGACATCGCTGCGGGAGTTACCCCGCCCATTGCTGCTGCGGCTCGGCGCGACGGCCGTCGTCTCCCAGGCCGCGTGGTGGGTGGCGGTGCTCGTCGGATTCTGGAACAACAACTGACGGGCCGCATAACACTCGCGGCGGCGCCGGACCCACGGGGTTGTCGGACCGGGGAAAGTGGACGGTCCGCCCGTAGGCTGGGCCGATGGACCAGCGTGGCATCGGAGTGCTCCATCCCGGCGCCATGGGCGCGGCCGTGGCCCGGCAGGCCGCCACCGGGGGATCGCCGGTGTACTGGCTGCCCGCCGGGCGGGGTCCGGCGACGATCGGGCGGGCTGCCGAGGCGGGACTGATCCCCGTGCCGGATCTCGCGGCGATGGCCGGCGCGTGCTGGCTGATCGTCAGCGTGTGCCCGCCCGCGGCGGCCCGCGAGGTCGCGGACCTGGTCGCGGCCACCGCGTTCACGGGCATCTACCTCGACGCCAACGCGATCAGCCCCCAGCACGCCCGCGAGATCGCCGCGTCGCTGTCCGGCGCGCAGGTCGTGGACGGCGGGATCGTCGGCCCTCCCCCGCGCCGGACCGGGGCCACCACGCTGTACCTGTCCGGGCCCGGGGAGGCGGCGGCCGAGGTGGCGAGGGTGTTCGCGGCCACCGCGCTGACTCCGGCGGTCCTCGGCGGGCCGGTGGGGCAGGCCTCGGCCCTCAAGCTCGCCTTCGCCTCGTACAACAAGCTGTCCTACGTTCTCGCCGCACAGGCCGCCGGGCTCGCGGCGGCCCACGGCGTGCTGCCGGATCTGCTGGAGCTCACCGCCCGCAAGCTCCCGGAAACCCCGCTCGGGGATCCCGCCCGGCTCGTCACCGCGGCCCCCCGCGCGTGGCGCTGGGGACCGGAGATGCGCGAGATCGCCGAGGCATGCCAGGCCGT
>JAOPVE010000477.1 GCA_025963185.1 Actinomycetes bacterium | reverse complement strand
GCGGCCTGGGCCGCTGCCTGCGCGGCCTCCTGCGCCGCCTTGAGCTCGGCCGCCTTCGCCTCAGCCGCCTTGACCTCGACGTTCTGCGCGCTGGCCATGGTGTTCACCGAGTGCTGCGGACCGGGCTTCGGCGCGGGCGCCGGAGGACCTGGCCGTGCGGCCACGGGCGGCCGCGGACGGCCGGGAACGGCGGACGGGCTCGGCGCGGGGCGCCGCTCGCCCGAGGGAGCCGCCGGGGCGCCGTCGGCGCTGCCGCCGCCACCACCGCCGGGGAATGATTCACGGAGCCGGCGGGCAACGGGTGCCTCCACCGTCGACGACGCCGACTTCACGAACTCGCCAAGCTCCTTGAGCTTAGCCAGCACAATCTTGCTTTCTACTCCGAGCTCTTTCGCGAGCTCGTGCACGCGGGCCTTGCCTGCCACTGGACTCCTCATCCGAGGCCGTGCGGCAACCCGCGCGACCTCCTGCTTACAACTGAAGCCTGATCATTGCTGGGACTTCATCGCTTGCTCATACCGAATCGACCTACTTCTCTTCCGAGTGCGGGCTGGTGCCCGCACAACCGGTGGTACCGAGCGCCATCACGTACTCGCGGACCGCGCCGGTGTCAGGGACGCCGGCCACACGCAACGCGCGCCCGAAGGCGCGACGCTTCTCCGCAAGGGTGTAACAGCCCAGGTCTGGGTGCAGTGAAGCACCCCGGCCCGGCAGCCTGCGAGCCGGGTCGGGACCGACAACGATCACGTCGGCGTCCCCGCCCAGGGTGCCAATGACGGCGACCCGCAGCAACTCGGCGGCCACCGTCCGTTTTCGGCAACCCACACACGTCCGGATTACAGGCGGGCGTGGGAGGGAAGACTCGCGGTGAGCCACCTGACAGCTTACCCCGCCGCGCCCGCGGTGGTGGCGCCTGGTTCCGGACGGGCCTGTCCCGCCTGCTCCGCCGTGCCCTCGGAGGCGGTCTCGGGCGCCGGCGCGGCGTCGCTGCGGATGTCGATCCGCCAGCCGGTGAGCCTGGCCGCGAGCCGGGCGTTCTGGCCTTCCTTGCCGATCGCCAGCGAGAGCTGGTAGTCCGGCACCGTGACCCGGGCGGACCGGTTCCCCAGGTCCACGATCTCGACCTTGACCACGTTCGCGGGCGACAGCGCGCTCGCGACGAACCGGGCCGGATCCTCGGAGAAGTCGACGATGTCGATCTTCTCGCCGTGCAGCTCGCTCATCACCGCGCGGACCCGGCTGCCCAGCGGGCCGATGCACGCACCCTTCGCGTTCACGCCCTGGATCTTCGAGCGCACCGCGATCTTCGACCGGTGCCCGGCCTCCCTGGCCACCGCGCCGATCTCCACCGTGCCATCGGCGATCTCAGGGACCTCCAGCGCGAACAGCCGCCGCACCAGGTTGGGATGCGACCTCGACAACGTGATCTGCGGGCCGCGCATTCCCTTCGAGACCCCCACGACCAGGCACTTGATGCGCGCGCCGTGCTCGTAGACCTCGCCGGGGACCTGCTCTCCGCCGGGCAGGCTGGCCTCGACCTTGCCGAGGCTGACGGTGACGATGCCCTTCTCGGAACGTCCCTCGTGTGCCTGGATGATGCCCGCGACGACTTCGCCTTCCTTGCCCGCGAACTCGCCGAAGTTGACCTCGTCCTGGGCGTCCCGCAGGCGCTGCAGGATCACCTGCTTGGCGGTCATGGTGGCGATCCGGCCGAAGTCGTGCGGGGTGTCGTCGAACTCGCGCGCGGGCTCGCCCTCGGCGTCGACCTCGGACGCCCACACCGTGGCCGCGCCCGTCTTGCGGTCGATCTCGACCCGGGCGTGGTGGTGGGCGTGGTCGGTGTGCCGATACGCCGTGAGCAGTGCGGTCTCGATCGCCTCGATGATCAGGTCGAAGGAGATCTCCCGCTCACGCTCTACCGCGCGCAGCGCGGCGATGTCGATGTTCATGCGCCGTCTCCTTCCTCGTCAGTGCTGCCGGTGTCGGCGGCGTCGTCGATCTCGTCGATCTCGTCGTCTGGGTCGGTGTCGGCCGCCGCGGACTTCGGCCTCGCGAACTCCACCTGGACGCTGCCGTGCCCGAGCTGGGCGTAGGGGACCTCGCGCGGCGATCCGGCGACCTCGAGGGTGACCGAGTCCGCGCTCGCGGCGGTGATGCGGCCGGTGACGGACTCACCGGCGATCGTGACCTTGACCAGGCGCCCGGCGTTGCGGACCCAGTGCCGCGGCAGCGTCAGCGGACGGTCGACGCCCGGGGACGTGACCTCCAGCGTGTACGGCGAGCGGCCGGTGAGCGCGTTGTCCGCCGCCTCCGCGTCGTCGAGCGCGGCCGAGACGGCCCGGGAGACCACCGCGATGTCGTCGAGGCTGATGCCGCCATCGCCGTCGACCACCACGCGCACCAGGCTGCGCCGCCCGGCCTGGCTGACCGACAGGTCCTCCAGGTCGTACCCGGCGCCCGTGACCACGGGCTCTACCAAGGCGGCGATGCGGGCGCGCTGACCGGCTGGTGCACCCGATGACATGGGCACCTCCCATCTGTTCCGCCCGGCTCCGGGCTGCTGGCGAGTGGTGAGACCACACCACTTCGCGAACTGCCCGCCGCGGGGTCACTGTGAAGTTGTGGGGCGAGGACAGCGTAACTGGTGCGGCCGGCGCCTCCGGCAGCACCACACTGGCCCCCGCCTGACAAACTGGGGTGGTGCCTCCGACCCTGTCGCGCCGGGCCGTCCTGACCGCCGCCACGGCCGCCGGGATCGCCGCCGCCACCTCCGCCTGCGACCGCCTCACCGGCTCGGGCGCGGCCGCCGTGCCGCCTGCCCAGCCCGATCCGCTGGAGCCTCTGCTCGCCGCCGAGCTCGGGCTCGTGGCCGGGTACGAGGCGGCGATCGCGCGGTTCCCGGGACTGGCCGGCAAGCTCGGGCCGATCCGGGACGAGCACCGCAAGCACGCTCAGGCGATCCGGGCCACGCTCGACCCGCGCCGGCAGACCGCCGCGCC
>JAOPVE010000476.1 GCA_025963185.1 Actinomycetes bacterium | reverse complement strand
TGGGCGCTCGCCGCGGCGCTGTCCGCTCGCGCCGCGGCTCCGTTCCACGCACTCGCGGCGGCGCTCCGGGCGCTGCTCGCCCCCGAGCCGTCCCACGGGGTCGCGGCCGTCCCGGTCTTCGGGCCGCCTCGCCGCCTCGCCGGTGCCGTCCTGCGGCACTCCCTCTCGCGGCGCGGGCCGCCGGTGGCACTCGCCGCCTGATTCCTCGCCAGCGCCCCGCCACTCTGCCCGCGGACCGCTGCGCCGCCCGCCTGCCCCCGCGCGCCCGGCCGTGCCCGGCGCGAACCCAGGAGACCTCATGCCCGCGAACACCAGCACCAGCACCGTCCCCGAAGGAGCCCCCGCCGTGACCCGCTTCGCCCGCCGCACCGCGCTCGTCGCCCTCGGCGCCGCCGCCGTCACCGCACTGTGGACCGGTGTCGCCTCCGCCCACGTCACCGTCAACCCGAGCACGGCCGTCCAGGGCGGCTTCACCAAGCTCACCTTCCGGGTGCCGAACGAGACCGAGAAGACCAACACGACCAAGGTCGAGGTCGCGCTGCCGATGGACTCCCCGCTGGGTTCCGTGTCGGTGAAGCCCGTGCCCGGCTGGACCACGACGGTCACCAACGCGAAGCTCGACAAGCCGATCAAGACCGACGACGGCGAGGTCACCGAGGCCCCGAGCCGCATCACCTGGACCGCCGAGGGCGATGCCGCGATCAAGCCCGGCGAGTTCCAGGAGTTCGACCTCTCGGTCGGGCCGATGCCGGAGAAGGACTCGATGGTCTTCAAGGCACTCCAGACCTACTCCGACGGATCCGTGGTGCGCTGGATCGACATCCCCAACGGCAAGGACGAGCCGGAGCACCCGGCCCCGACCGTCGCCCTGACCAAGAAGGCGGCCACGGCAACGACCGCTGCGAACGGCACCGCGACAGCCAGCGACAAGGACTCGAACGGGCCGGCCACCGGGCTCGCCATCGCCGCGCTCGTGATCGCCCTCGCCGGGCTCGCGCTCGGAGTTGTCGCTTTCGTCCGTACCCGCAAGACGACCACGCCGGCCTGAGCTGCACGAACGGCAACACCCGCAGGGCCGTCCCGTTCACCGGGGCGGCCCTGCGGCTGTGGCGACGGCGGTCCCGCGCGGCAGCTCCGGGAAGAATCCGCGAGGCAGCAAACTTGGGCGAGAGGAGAGCACCGACGACGATTCTTCAGAAGAGGACGACGATGACGACGGTTTCCGCGGCGCAGTCCGGCACCTACCAGCTCGGCGGCACGTACCCGGTGCACCGCCTCGGCTACGGCAGCATGCAGCTGACCGGACCGGGGGTGTGGGGCGACCCGGCCGATCCGGACGAGGCGGTTCGGGTGTTGCGGCGCAGTGTCGAGCTCGGTGTGAACTTCATCGACACCGCCGACTCGTACGGCCCGTTCACGGCCGAACTACTGATCAAGAAGGCCCTGCACCCCTACGCGGACGACGTGGTCATCGCGACCAAGGGCGGCCTGACCAGGTCCGGACCCAATGACTGGCGCCCCGTCGGACGGCCCGAGTACCTGCGCCAGCAGGCCGAGCTGAGCCTGCGCCACCTCGGCCTGGACCGGATCCCGCTGCTCCAGCTCCACCGGATCGACGCGAAGGTGCCGCTCGAGGACCAGATCGGCGAGCTCAAGGCACTCCAGGACGAGGGCAAGGTCGGTCTGATCGGCCTGTCCGAGGTCACCGTGGACCAGCTCGCGGCCGCCCAGCGGATCGCGCCGATCGCGTCGGTCCAGAACCTCTACAACCTCGCTAACCGGGACGCCGAGGACGTGCTGGCGGCCTGCACCGCGCAGGACATCGCGTTCATCCCCTGGTTCCCCCTCGCCACCGGCAAGCTGGCCGCCGAGGGTGGCCCGCTCGGCGAGATCGCCGGCCGGCACGGCGCGACCCCGGCGCAGCTCGCGCTGGCGTGGCTGCTGCACCGGTCCCCGGTGGTGCTCCCGATCCCGGGTACGTCGTCGGTCGCGCACCTGGAGGAGAACACGGCGGCGGCGGCAATCTCGCTGACCGCGGACGAGGTCGCCGAGCTGACCGCGCTCGCCGGCTAACGCACCGCCGCCCTCCGTTCACCTCGGCGCCAGACCGAGGTGAACGGAGGGTAAACGGCGTACGCATATCAGGTGCGGTGGCTATTCGCGGCGCGCCCGCGGCGCAACACTGCGGACATGACAGCCGAGACCGTGATTCTTGTGCTGGTGGTCATCACCGCCCTGGGATTCGACTTCACCAACGGCTTCCACGACACGGCCAACGCGATGGCGACCTCGATCGCGACGGGCGCGTTACGGCCGAAGACCGCCGTGGTCCTGTCGGGGATCCTCAACCTGGTTGGCGCCTTCCTCTCTGTTGAGGTGGCACTGACCGTCACCAACGCCGTCGTCCGGATCCAGGACAAGACCGGCGCCCCCAAGGCCGCCCTGCTCGCCGGCGGCGGATCCGGGCTCCTGCTGATCATCCTCGCCGGGCTCACCGGCGGGATCGTCTGGAACCTGCTGACCTGGCTCCTGGGCCTGCCGTCGAGTTCCTCCCACGCGCTGTTCGGCGGCCTGATCGGCGCCACGATCGCCGGGCTAGGCATCGCGGGCGTGAACTGGAACGGCAACGGCACCAAGCTCGACGGGGTCGTCGGGAAGGTGATCCTGCCCGCGGTGATGTCCCCCGTGATCGCCGGAGTCGTGGCCGCGGTCGGCACCTGGGTGATCTACCGGGTGACGGCCGGGCTGGCCGCCCGGTACGCCGTGAACGGCTTCCGCTGGGGCCAGATCGGCACCGCCTCGCTGGTCTCGCTGGCGCACGGCACCAACGACGCCCAGAAGACCATGGGCGTCATCACCCTCGCGCTGATCGCCGCGGGCGACTGGACCGACACCCACTCGATCCCGCTGTGGGTCAAGGTCGCGGCCGCACTGGCCATCGCGTCGGGCACCTACCTGGGCGGCTGGCGGATCATCCGCACGCTGGGCAAGGGGCTAGTCGAGATCAGCCCCGCGCAGGGCATGGCGGCCGAGAGCGCGTCCGCCGCCGTGATCCTCGCCTCCAGCCACCTGGGCTTCGCGCTGTCGACCACGCACGTGGCCACCGGGTCGATCCTCGGCAGCGGGGTCGGGCGGCCGGGTGCGCTGGTCCGCTGGGCCGTGGCCGGGCGGATGGCCGCCGCGTGGCTGATCACCCTGCCCAGTGCCGCCATCGTCGGCGCGCTGATGTGGTGGATCGGCCACCTGATCGGCGGCCTCGCCGGGGCCACCGCGATCTTCCTGCTGCTCTGCGCGCTCGCCACCGCGCTGTGGCTGCACGCCCGCCGCACCCCGGTCGACCACCGCAACGTCAACGACGACTGGGACGCGGAAGCTCGCACCCCCGTCGGCGCGGCGTCCTGAGCCCGCCCCAGCCGAGAGAGGACCCCTGATGCACAACCTCGGATTCGCCCTCGACGGAGCGTGGCGGGTGCTCGCCGCCGGCCTGGTACTCGGAGCGGGACTGCCGGTGGTGTTCGCCCTGGGGATCCGCGCGATCGCCGCTGGCGACGCCACGATCACCGGGCGGCCCAACCCGGCCGCGCGGGCGCTGGGGGTGCTGTGCTTCGTGATCGTCCTGCTGGGGGTCGCCCTCGGGATTACCTTTGTCGTCGCGACCGGCTTCGGTAAGCAACTGAGCTTCGAGCACGTCTACCCGGTGCTCGTGGACAAGCAGTGAGAGGGCACCGCGAATGACCACGAACGTCAGCGAACCGCGCTCGAACTTCCTGGCCAGGGCCGTCGGCTGGCTCCGGGCCGGCTACCCGGCCGGGGTACCGAGGCAGGACTACGTGGCGCTGCTCGGGCTGCTGCGCCGCAAGCTCACCGAGACCGAGGTCCGGCAGATCGCCGCGGACCTCGCCAGCCAGGCGCAGGACAGTCCCGATCCCATCTCGACCGGGGACATCGAGCAGATGATCGGGGACTCAGTGCTCCAGAACGCGTCCGCCGAGGACGTGGCGCGGGTGTCCGCACGGCTGGCCGCCGGTGGCTGGCCGCTCGCGGATCCGCCGTCGGTGTGAACCCGGGCGACCACGGCCTGCGCACGTCCAGCGAGACCGGCTCTCGGACTACGGCGCCGGCCGCTCCGGCCCGGCTTCTGAGCGGGCTGGCGGGCGCCTGTCCCGGCCGGTGGTTGCCTACGATGGCGGGGACCGCAGCCGACCGCGAGGAGTGACCCGGTGGCCCATCCCGCAGCGCGCCGTTCCGTCGTGGTCGTGATGGGGGTGTCCGGCAGCGGCAAGACCACGATCGGCGAGGCCCTGGCACGGCGGCTCGGCGTCCCCTACGCCGAGGCGGACGCGTTCCATCCGGCAGCCAACATCGCCAAGATGAGCGCCGGTCATCCCCTCGACGACGCCGACCGCGAGCCCTGGCTCGCCGCCATCGCCGCCTGGATCGCCGAGCGCGGCGGAGCCGGGGGAGTGGTCTCCTGTTCGGCCCTCAAGCGCCGGTATCGGGACGTGCTGCGCGCCGCGGATCCCGAGGCCGTGAAGTTCCTGCACCTCGACGTGTCGAAGGAGACGATCCTGGCCAGGGTCGCCGGGCGCAGCGGCCATTTCATGCCGGTGTCCCTCGTGGACTCCCAGTTCGAGGCGCTCGAACCGCTCGGCCCGGACGAGCCGGGCATCGTCGTGGACGCCGGGCTCCCGCCGGAGAAAGTCGCCGAGATCGCGATCGAGCGCCTGGCCCTGGCCTGAGCGGGCGGCCACCGAGGGTGCGGCGCCGTGGCACTCTCGACGTCATGGGACTGAGCGCACGCACCTGCCCGGACTGCCGCGAGGACTACCGCGACGATCCGGCGACGACCATCACCGGCCGCGAGGTGTGCCCGCGATGCGCGGACGCGCTGCTCGGCGGCTCGATCGTCGGCACGGTGGCCGGGGGCAGCGACGGTGGGCGGTTCGGGATGGCGGCGTTCGTCGCGAACTGGATCCGCCGCCGGCCCTGAGCCGGGCTACGACGGCAGCTACGGCAGCTACGGCTATGACGGCAGGGCGGACAGGGCGACGGCGACCCGCCGCTCGTCCGCCTCGGCGCCGGTGATCGCGTGGTAGCGATCCCGGGCCTCGCACAGCCACTTGCGCGCCGCTGCGAGGTCGCTACCCAGCAGGCACAGGCCGAGTCCCTCCATCGCCCTGGCCCGTTCGAGCAGGCTGCGGGCGTGCGTCGCCAGCTCCAGCGCGGTCGCGAACTCGTGCTCGGCGTCGCCGGTCGCCCGCCGCAGCAGCCGCAGCCGCCCGCGATGGTTGCGGACCTCCGCCTCGCCCAGCACGTCCCCGATCTCGGCGTACTCGGCGAACGCCTTGCCCCAGTGCTGCCCGGCCGCGTCCGGATCGCCCAGCCAGAACCGGGTCACGCCGAGGTTCTTCGCCGCGTTCGCGATGCCGATCCGGTCCTCGATCTTCTCGTAGTGCGCCAGCGCCTCGGTGAGCGCGGCCTCGGCGTCGCCGAATCTCGCCGGACAGCCCTGGGCGCCCTGCTGGTTCGCCACGATCCCCAGTTCGTTGAGCGCGTTGGCCTGCCCCAGCGGATCCCCGAGCTCTCGGAACAGGTCCAGCGCCCGGTCCAGTGCGTGTATCGCCGGGACGGGCTCGTCGGCGAGCCGGTGCATGATCCCGAGGTCGTTGCGGGCGAGGGCCTCGCCGATCCGGTCGCCGCGGGCGTGGGCGATCGCGGCGGCCCTGGCGTGCAGTTCGATGGCGGTGTCCCACGGTCCGTCGTTGCGCAGGAACCCGGCGAGCGCGCCCGCGAGGGTCACGAGGCGCCCGCACAGTGCGCAGGTGGCGGCCTCGGTCCGGCACTCCACCGCGTGCTGGACGCACCAGAGCAGGCCGGGCCGTTCGAGGCCGAACCAGTTGAGCGCCTCCCGCCGGGCCGTCAGGTCGCATACGCCGGCGGCGGGCCGCGATCCGGGGCGGGTGTGCCGGGTGAGGGCGGGCTCGGCGGGTGCGGCCTTGGCCAGCGCCGTCGCCTCGTAGTGGGCGAACAGCCGGTACAGGGCCTCGCCGGGGTCGTCGCCGGCGGCGCCGTCCTGCTCGCGGATCTGCTGGCGGAACAGGTCGTGCATCCCGTAGCGCCGCCAGGACGGCTCGGTGAGCAGGCCCGCGTTGCGCAGGCCCCGAAGCTGCTCGATCGCCTCGCCCGCGGGCAGCCCCGCCAGCTCGGCGGCGGCGCGCCAGTCGAGGTCGCCGGGGACGCGGCTGAGGTGGCGCAGCAGGCGCCGCGATCCGGGGTTCAGCAGGCGGTAGGCCAGGCCGACCACCGCGCGGGCGGGGATGTCCGCGCCTGCTGAGGACGTCCCGAGGCCGGCGGCGAGGCTCACCAGCTCGGCGTCGGGCAGGTCGCGGATCGTGGCGGCGAGCAGCCCGATCTCCAGTGGCAGCGCGCCGAAGATCCCGGCCAGCGCGGCGGGATCCGCTCCGGCGATGACGGCCCGCGGGACAAGGCGCTCGACGAGCTGCCCGGCCTCCCCGTGGGTGAGCGGCCGGAGCTCGCGGTGGATCGCGCCGGGCAGCCCCCGCAGAGTCCCCTGGCTTGTCACCAGCACCAGGCTCGGACCGTCCCCGGGCAGCAGTTCCCGCGCCTGCTCGGCCGTGGCGTTGTCGAGGACCAGCAGGACTCCCCGCCCGGCGGTCCGGCTTCGCCAGAGCCGCTGCCGCACCACGAGGTCCGGCTGGACAGAGGCGTCCACCCCGCCCGCTGTGAGGAGGCGGCCCAGCACGTCGGCGGCGCTCGGGCGCTCACCGTCCGGGACGTCGCCCTGCAGGTCGAGGTACGCGTGCGCCGTGAAGCGGTGAAGCAGGCTGGTGGCGATCCGGGACGCGGCGGTGGTCTTCCCGACCCCGCTCGGGCCGGTGATCGCGTAGACCACCGCTGCCCGCCCTGCCGCGCCGTCGAGCGCGCGGCGGGCCTCCCGGCACAGTTCGCGGTGCCGCTCGCCGCCGATCTCGCCGAGGCCACCGCCCGGAGCGGCCGGATCGGCGGGCAGCGGAAGCCGTGATCCGGGGTTCCAGCCGCTGCCCAGCCCGGGCTCGGCCGGATCGCCTGGTGTCACCTCGGGCCCACGGCGAGGTTCCCGTCGGCGGATCCGAGGACGGCGACATCGTGGCGCTGCACGATCGGGCGGGGCCTGCTGAGCTCGGGGTGGCTGCCGGCGATCACGCGCAGCTCGTCCAGTGCGCCCGGGTGCTCGGCGAGCAGCGCGAGGATCCGGTTGTGCCAGGTGCGGACGTGGTTCTCGGCGGCCGCCGGCCCGGCGGCCGGACCCGCCACCCCTGCGGCGCCCGCCCCGGTCCCCGCCTCGGCGCAGGCTTCGGTCATCGCCTCGGCGGTGAGGTTGAGGCCCTTCTCGGCGATGCTGCGGCGGCGGCCGTCCCAGCGCCGGAACAGCCGGGAGAACAGGCGCCTCACGGCGGGCCACGCGTCGGTTCCCGCGGCCCGGACCAGCAGGTTCGCCGCGTCCAGTGCCAGCGACCGCGCCTCGGGTAATTCGTGCACCATCGAGTACTCCTCGTCGCCCGGTAGCCGTCCGCGCAGGGCGGCGCGCGAGTGCCCGCGGCGCGCTGCGTCCGGCCTGACAACGATCGGCGGGCCTGGCGGTTACTGGTCGGCCCGGGAGCGCTCGGATCGAGTGCCCGTCAGCCGCGGGGGTCGAGTCCCGCCGCGCGGTAGGCCGCGTCGATCAGGCCCATCGTGTTCACCGCGTCGCTCGCCGGAGTCAGGTTCTCCTCGCCGCGCAGCACGGATCCGGCGAAGGCGCGCAGCTGGTAGGTGTAGGTGGCCTCGCCGGGGATCCGCTCACGGCGGGTTCCGGCGGCCGTGCGGACCGTGAGCCGGTGGTAGACCTGCGGCGCGAGGTAGTTGAGGATCCGCAGCTCGCCCTCCTCGCCCACGACCCGCGCCGAGACGCCGAGCACGTGCCGGGACCACATGCTGGCCCTCGTCCGGGCGGTGGCGCCGGACGGGAACCGGTAGTCGGCCACGAGCATCCGGTCGACCTGCGGCGAGCGCAGCGCGGCCCGCGCCGACACCACCTCGGGCTCGCCGCCGCCCAGTGGCACGCCGAGCGTGCGCATGGCGTGGACGGCGTAGCAGCCGGCGTCCATCATGGCGCCGCCGGCGAGGTCGAGCTGGTAGCGGATGTCGCCGAATCGGGGCAGTGGGAAGCACAGCTCGGTCTCGACGTGGTTGAGCGGCCCGAGTGTGGCGCTCAGCTCCAGGGCGCGGGCGAACATCGGGTGGTACCGGTAATGGAAGGCCTCCATGACGACCCGGTTCGCGTCCTCGGCGGCCGCGGCGACGACGGTGGCCTCGGCGGCGTTCGAGGTCAGCGGCTTCTCGCAGAGCACGTGCTTGCCGGCGGCGAGCGCGGCGAGGGTCCACTCGGCGTGCCGGGCGTTGGGCAGCGGGACGTAGATCGCGTCCAGGTCCGGATCGGCGACCAGCTCTTCGTACGATCCGGCGGACCGGGGGATCCCGTGGCGCTGGGCGAAGGCGGCCGCGCGTTCGGGATCCCTGGCGGCGACCGCCGAGACCTCCACCTCGTCGACCGCCTTCGCGGGGCGGATCAGGGCGGCGGGGGTGATGCGCGCGGCGCCGAGAACGCCGATCCGCAGGGTGGTCACGTGGCACAGCCTAGAGCCCGGGCGAGCCAGCACCTCGGGCCGCACGCCGAGCCCCCGCGCGCCACCGAGCTGGCAGAAGCCTTGTTAGCGGTTCATGGCCCGACACGCCGGAGGCGGTCGGCCATAACCGCTAACAACGGCACCGTTGCTACGGCGGCCCACCCAGTGGAAGGGCTGCTTACGGCGAAAGCCACTTGCGCATCTGGATCGAGGTGGGCTCGTACCCCATCTGCTCGTAGAGAGCCCGGGCGCCGGTGTTGTTGCCGAACACGTTGAGCCCCACCGAGAGCACCCCCCGATCGCGGCACAACCGCTCGGCCGCGACCATGACCGCGCGCCCGTAGCCGTGGCGGCGCAGGTCCTCGCGCACCGAGAAGTCGTACCCGAACGCGTGCTCGCCGTCGGGTTTGCGCTCGAAGTGCAGCCACAGCATGCCCACCGGATCGTCGCCGTCGTACACGGTGAACAGCTCGTGGCCCTCGGTGGCGAGCCCGTCCGGGAGGAGCCTGGCGAAGTCGTCCGCGGCCTTCTGGCGGGCGTTCTCCAGGCTCATCGACCCGGATCCGGCGACCGACTCGGCGTAGTGGGTCTCGGCGCCGACACGGTACTCGGCGTACTGGCCGACGGTCATGGGCTCCAGGTGCACGGTGACAGTCACCCGCGGCACGGTACTGGAGAAGCCGGTGTTAGCGGTTCATGGCCCGACGCGCCGGAGGCGGTCGGCCATAACCGCTAACACCGGCACCGGCGGCCGGGCACCGTGCTCGCTAGTTCTCGTCGTAGGTGGTGCGGTAGGTCCAGAAGAACCACAGGACCATCGCGCCGAGTGCCACCGAGCCTGCCGTGAAGCGCAGGTAGTCCCAGAACACGGTGGTCTGCCACAGGGATTCGTGCAGCGGATCGTCCTGAGCGGCGGCCCGGGCCGGTGCCGCGGCGGTGGCGGCCCGCGGCGGGGCGGCGGTGGCCTGCCCGGACTGTGGCGACGGGGCCGACCAGCCGAGGGCGGTGAACACGGCGAGGAACAGCACGAGCACGGCGACGATGCCCCGCCACCGCGCGACGGCGAGTTTCCTCGGATCGCTGGACCAGCTCATCGGACCCCCTCCGTGCGAGCGCGTGCGCGGCGGCGACCCGCGCACGAGCCATCTTCGCGCTCTCCGTTTCCGCCCACGAAATCCTTAAACCGCGTTTTGAGTGTGACGATGGCCACTCGGCGCCGGAGGCAGCGATCACGGCACAATCCACCCAGCGGATCGGCGCACCAAGTGGACAGCAGAGCGTCAGGAGGGCCGATGGCCACGACCGTCCCAGGCCTGGCCACGGGCCTGTGCTCGGTGACCCTGCGCGCGCACTCCGTGCCCGAGGTCGCCGCCGTCGCCGCCGCGGCCGGGCTGTCGTGTGTGGAGTGGGGCGCGGACGTGCACGTGCCGCCCGGCGACCTCGCCGCGGCCGCCCTGGCCCGGGAGACCGGCGCGAGTCTGGGCCTGCGGGCCGCGTCCTACGGGTCGTACTTCCGCGCCGGGCCGCACGGATCCGCCGAGTTCGCCCCCGTCCTCGCCAGCGCGGTGGCGCTCGGCGTGCTGCGGATCCGGGTGTGGGCCGGCGTCACCGGATCGGCGGAGGCGAGCCCGGACGAGATCCGCGCCACGGCGAGCGCCACCAGGGCCGCGGCCGAGCGGGCCGCGGACGCCGGGATCGGCCTGGCCTTCGAGTACCACGGCAACACCCTGACCGACACGGCCGAGTCCGCGCTGCGGCTGCTCGCCGAGGTGGACCACCCCGGGGTGCGGACCTACTGGCAGCCGCGGGTCGGGATGCCGGACCAGGACGCGGTGCGCGATCTCGAACAGGTCCTGTCCTGGGTGGACACCGTGCACGCGTTCTCCTGGTGGCCCGGCGAGCAGCGGCTCCCGCTCGCGGCCAGGGACGGGCTCTGGCGTGGGGTCCTCTCGGTGCTGCACGCCAGCGGGCGGCCGCATGACGTGCTGCTGGAGTTCGTGCCGGGCGACGATCCGGGGCAGGTCCGCGAGGACGCCGCCGCGCTGCTCCGCCTCGCCGGGGATCGCGGGTGAACAGGGCTGACTGGGCCGCCGCCGCCGACCGGATCCTGCTCGCGCTCCGCCCGTACGCCTCGCCCCGCCACGAGTCGATCGCCCTGCCCGGCCCGGCGAGCCGCAACGGCACGGCGAGCGACGGGCTGGAGGGATTCGCCCGCTCGTTCCTGCTCGCGGCGATCCGGCTGCGGGGGGAGGGTGGGGCCGATCCCCGGGGCTTTGCGGAGTGGTACGCAGCGGGCCTGCGCGCGGGCACCGAGCCGGGGGCCTGGCCGCGCCTGTCCGAGCTCCCGCAGGCCCGGGTCGAGGCCTGCTCGATCGCGCTCGCCCTGCACTGGACCCGCCCCTGGCTCTGGGACCGGCTCGCCGCGCCCGACCAGGACCGGATCGCGGCCTGGCTCGGCGAGGCCAGCCGGTGCGAGTACTTCGCAAACAACTGGGTGTGGTTCCAGGTCATCACCGAGACGTTCCTGCGCTCGGTGGGCGGCGAGTGGTCCGCGGCGGACGTCGAGGGCGGCCTCGCGATGCACGAGTCGTTCTACCGGGGCGACGGCTGGTACGCCGACGGCACGGCCCGCTCGTTCGACCACTACTCCGGCTGGGCGCTGCACGTGTACCCGCTGCTGTGGGCCGAGCTGGCGGGTCCGTGGTGCCCGGCCGAGCTGCGCGAACGCTGGCGGTCCCGGCTCGCCCGGTACCTCGCGGACGCCGTACTGCTCGTGGGCGCGGACGGCTCGCCGCTGCTCCAGGGCCGCAGCCTGGTCTACCGCTTCACCGCCGCGGCCCCGTTCTGGACCGGCGCGCTGGTGGGAGCGGCGAGCCCCGGACTGGTCCGGCGGGTGTGCGACGGCATGCTCGGCCACTTCCAGCGCCACGGCGTCCCGGACCAGCGCGGCCTGCTCACCCTCGGCTGGCACCACGAGTGGCCGGCGATGGCCCAGTCGTACTCCGGCCCCGCGTCGCCGTACTGGGCGGCCAAGGGCATGCTCGGCCTCGCGCTGCCCGCCGGCCATCCCGTGTGGACCTGCGAGCCCGAGCCACTGCCAGTCGAGCGAGGCGACACCGTGGCTGCCCTCGCCGTACCCGGCTGGCTCGTCAGCGGCACGAAAACCGACGGCATTGTGCGGATCGTCAACCACGGCACCGACCATTCGCTGCCCGGCGACCGGCGGTCCGACGGCCCGCTTTACGCACGTCTGGGGTACTCGACCGCCACTGTGCCCCCGGCCGGCCCGGCGGCGATCGCGAGCCCGGCCGACAACGCAGTGACGATCGTGTCCAGCGGCCGGGCGGCCCACCGCAACGGCTTCGAGGCCCGGGGCTGCGAGGTCCGCGACGGCACCGGGGTGGCCGTGTCCCGCGCCAGGCTGCACTGGGTGGAGACGGGCGAGGACCCCGGTCCGGAGCACGGCGAGGGACGGTCCGGGACGGTGACGGACGGTCCGGTCGTGACGATGGGATCGCTGCTGCGCGGGGCGGTGGAGGTCCGGGTCGCGCGGGTCGACTCTCCCGTCGCGGCGGGCTGGGAGCTGGAGTTCAGCGGGTGGCCGGTCGCCTCCGCCGATCCGCTGGCGGTTGCCGTGGCGGGCGCGGGCGCCGAGGTGGCGAGCGGCCGGCTGGTGTCGAGCGTGACCGGGCTGCGGGGGCTCGGCGATCCCGGGATCCGGCCCGCGGACGGCTCGTCGCCGCTCGGCGAGCACGTGGCGATCCCGCTGGTCCGGGCCTCGCCACCGGAGTCCGGGTACGTCTACGCGGCGGCGGTGGTGCTGCGTGGCTCCGGATCGATCCCCGAGCTGCCCCAGGTCACGGTGGCCGGTGACGTGGTGAGTGTGCGCTGGCCCGGCGGCGAGCAGGCGGTTCTCACCCTGGGCGCGGCACCGACGAGTCCCGGATGACCAGGTCGGGGGCGACGGAGATCCGCTGCGAGGGCCGGCGCGGGCCTTCGAGCAGGCGCGAGACGATCAGCTCGACGGCTACCCGCCCGAGGTGGCCCTTGGGCGGCCGGACCGCGGTCAGCTCCGGCTGGGCCAGGTGCGCGACCTCGTCGTCGTAGGAGACCAGCGCGAGATCGCCGGGCACCGTCACGCCCCGCTCGGCGCAGAACTGGGCGATCGACATCGCGTCCGGATCGCTGTGCACCACCAGCGCCGTAGCCCCGGCCCGCCCGCACGCCCGCAGGATCGCGGCGATGAGCTCCCGGTGCCGCGGGGCGTCCAGCCGGACCGACCCGTGGAACACCAGCTTCGGATCGATCCCGAGCCCGGCGCACGCGGGGCCCCAGCCTCGTTCGAGCTGCGCCGAGGTGGGGCTGGCGTCGGTGAGGACCAGGCCGATCCGCCGGTGGCCGTGGTGGTGCAGGTGGCGCACCGCCAGCTCGACGCCGAGCTCGTGATCGCTGCGGACCCACTCGAACGCGTGCGAGGCCTGGGTGAACGATCCGGGCATGCGCTCGACCAGCACCACGGGGATCGACAGGTCGCCGATCCAGTCGGCCATGCCGTCGTCGCCGGACAGGCTCGGCGCGAGCAGTAGTCCCTGGACCTGCCCGGCCTCGACCAGGCGGACGATCTGGCGGCGGTCCTCGGCGGCGTCGTAGCTCGATCCGCGGAGCTGGATGCTCACGCCGAGTGCGGCCGCGGCGGCGCGGGCCCCGGCGATCACCTGCGGCCAGTAGAAGTCCAGCGACGGCACGACCATCCCGATCGTGAACCGGGGCGGTGCCGCGCGCGGCCGGGGCGGGGCCGCCGCGAGCCTGGTGGGCAGCGTCGCGCCGCCGTGGACCTTGGTCAGCAGCCCCTGGTTGGCGAGCGCGGCGAGGTCCCGCCGGATCGTCAGCTCGCTGACGTGCAATAACACGGCCAGTTCGCGCACCCGCACCGAGCCCTGGCGCCGCAGCTCGGCCAGCACCCGCTCGCGGCGCTGCACGGCGAACAGGGGATCGGTGGGCGTCATCGGCGGATCCGTCCTGCTGAGCGTTTGTGAACGGTTCTGATCGGGGTGGAGCATACGGTGGCCCCGGCTGCGCCCCAGGCTAATCCTGTTCACCTGTCCCTCTGTTCGCCCTCGTCACCGGATCGCCCTGGTTCACCGGATTGCCCTGTTCACCGGATCGCCCTGTTCACTGAAATCGGCTCAGCACCGAGGGGGAGCACCCACGTGAAGCCGAACGCCCTCGTCGTCATGGACCGCCGGGCCTACCGCGCGCACTTCGACGCGGCCCGGCTCGCCCGGCTCGGCCGGACCCTGACGCTGGGCAATCCGGAGTGGGTCACCGAGCTCGACAGCCCCGCCGCCCTGGCGCGCTTACAGGACGCGGAGGTGCTGGTCACGTCGTGGGGCGCGCCCACGCTCACCGAGGAACGCCTCGCCTGCGCGCCCCGCCTGCGGGCGGTGTTCCACTGCGCGGGCACCGTGCGCTGGCTGCTCGGCCCCCCGGCGTGGGCCAGGGGGATCCGGGTGAGCAGCGCGGCCGACGCGAACGCGATCCCCGTCGCGGAGTTCACGCTCGCCGCGGTCATCTTCGCGGGCAAGCAGGCCCTGTTCACCGGCACCACCAGGCCGCGGCACGAGCCCAACCTGTCCAACTTCCGGCGGACCGTCGGCATCGTCGGGTTCTCCCGGATCGGCCGCCGCGTCGTCGAACTGCTCGGCTGCCTGGACTCGCCCGAGCGGCTCGTCGCCGATCCGTACGCCGATCCGCTGGACGTGGCGGCGGCGGGGGCGACTCTGTCCGATTTGTACGACGTCCTGCCGCGCAGCGAGATCCTCAGCCTGCACGCGCCCGCCCTGCCGTCGACCCGGCACATGATCGGGGCCGGCGAGCTGGCCCTGCTGCCCGACCACGCGACCCTGATCAACACCGCCCGGGGCAGCCTCGTGGACACCGCCGCCCTCACGGCCGAGTGCCGGACCGGGCGGATCTCGGCGATCCTCGACGTCACCGATCCCGAGCCCCTGCCCGCGGACCACGAGTTGCGGCACCTGCCCAACGTCACGATCACCCCGCACCTCGCCGGATCCACCGGCACCGAGGTGCTGCGCCTCACCGACTACGCGCTCGCCGAACTGGACCGCTGGCTCGCCGGCGAGCCGCTGCTCGGCGAGGTCACCCCGGAGGCGTACTCGCTGCGGGCCTGAGGACGGCTGTCCGGGCTGGCCCCACCGGCCCGGACGGCAGCCCGCGATCCACCCCCGGCGGCCCGGGGGCGGTCGGGAGGGATACGCGCCGGTTCGGGGAGATACACGCCACGGGACGATTGCCCAGCCGATGGCCCTACCCGTACCGTTCGGTGCGAACGTGACAGCGGCGGGAAGCTGGCGGAAATCCAGCACGGTCGCGCCACTGTGAGCGGGCCACCACACCAGGTGGCCGGCGAGTCAGACACCGCACTGTCACGTTGCCCATTCGCATGAGGGACGCAGAATCCCTAGAAGGAGGCACCATCGTGAGCAGCATGTCCGTACCCGCCGCCGGTCGCGTACCCACCGCCGTTCCCGCCCCCGTGGTCGTGCCGGCCGCACGCGCCGTGCTCCTGCTCGGTGCCACCGCCATGCTGGCGCTGGCGGCCTACTACTTCGTCGGCGTCGACCAGGGCGCCCTGTCGGTGTTCGGCAGCGACACGCACATCCACGAGTTCGTCCACGACTCGCGCCACTTCCTTGGCTTCCCCTGCCACTGACCGCGCTACGAGCACGAGGACAACTCAACATGGAGACCAGACTCATCGGGCGCGGCATCCTCGCCGGCGCCGTCGGCGGGCTGCTCGCGTTCCTGTTCGCGCGAGTGTTCGCCGAACCGCAGATCCAGGCCGCGATCGACTACGAGTCCGGCCGCGACGCCGCGCAGGGGGCCCTGGACAAGGCCGCCGGGCTCGGCGCCGCACCGGAGATGCCGGAGATTTTCAGCCGCACGATCCAGGCCAATATCGGGATCGGGGTGGGCATGATCGTGTTCGGGACGGCGATGGGCGCGTTGTTCGCCGTCGTCTACGCGATCAGCCTCGGGCGGGTCGGTAACGTCCGGCCTCGCGCGCTGGCGCTCCTGGTCGCGGGAGCCGGATTCCTGGCGTTCTACCTGGTGCCGTTCCTCAAGTACCCGGCGAACCCGCCGGCGATCGGTCACGAGGAGACGATCGGCACCCGCAGCGGCCTGTACCTGACCATGGTGCTCGCCTCGGTGGTGTTCCTCTGGCTCGCGGTGATCGCCGGGCAGCGGCTGCGGCCCCGCTTCGGCACCTGGAACGCGACCCTGCTCGCCGGCGCGGGCTTCGCCGCCGCGATCGGCATCGTCATGGCGGTCCTGCCGGCGCTCGGTGAACTGTCCTACAACGTCAAGGAGTTCGGGCACCGCGCCACCGAGACACCGCTCCCGCTCAAGGACGGCAACGGCACGATCGTCTTCCCCGGCTTCGACGCCGACGTCCTCGCCAGCTTCCGGCTCTACTCCGTCGGCGCCCAGCTCATCCTCTGGACGGCGATCGGGCTGATCTTCGCCCCGCTCGCCGACCGGCTCCTCACCGCCGCCAAGACCCCGGCACCCGCGGAGGCTCCGGTCACGGTCTGAGTGCGGACTGCCACTGCTGACGCCGGACGTCCTCCGGCGTCAGCACGCAGTCGCCGCAGTAGCCCGCCCCCGGGACCCGGTAGAACAGGCAGCATGACCGGCGGACGAAGAACCGCCGCCAGTGCGCCGGGTCGGGCCGCACGAGTTCCCCCGTACCGCGCAGCGGGCCGATCTGGAGCAGCCGCGTCGCCAGCTCCGCGGCGATATCCGCCCGGTCCGCACGGGCCTGTCCCAGCATCGCCACCGCTCCGCCGAGTCCCGATGCGACGTTTCCCCACAGCACCTGCCGGGACACCCGCGCACTCTCGGCGAACGACGCGAGTACCGGCTCGGTCACCCCCAGCACGGCCGCCGCCAGCAGCTCGGCGGCGGTGTCCAGCTCGCGCGGCGAGGCCAGCGGACCGACGTCCTGCCCTGTCACCGGGCTCGCGGCCATCGGCCACGGCCCGCCGGGCGTGGGCTGCCACCACAGCGCGTCCACCGTGAGCGCCGGGACGACTCCACCGAGGACGGCGGCCGCGAGCGGCGGCGCC
This sequence comes from Actinomycetes bacterium, assembly GCA_025963185.1. GTDB lineage: Bacteria > Actinomycetota > Actinomycetes > Mycobacteriales > Cryptosporangiaceae > RYN-140. The sequence goes on along the minus strand of JAOPVE010000476.1, from coordinate 8,159 downwards.
AGGAGCCGCGCGGCGAGGCCGAGGAAGACGATCGAGGTGACGACCCGTCCTTCGAGGACGGGCTCGCCAGACGTCCCTTCCAGCACCGACTGGGCGGACGAGACCCGTTCCGTCACCGCCCGCGTGTCGCTGGCCAGGTCGGACAGCGGCCGCCAGCCGACCACGGGCGACCACGTCTCAAGCTGAAAGTACGGCCCGGCGCTACCTGCGGTGGCGAGGGCGGAGGCGACGTGCTCTGGCGTCGTCACAGCTGGGCGGCGGCCTTGCGGGCACGGTAGGCGCTGACCGCCGCGCGGTTGCCGCACCCGGCGTCGCAGAAGCGCCGGGACCGGTTCTTGGACAGGTCGACCACGACGTTGCCGCAGTCCTGGTACTCGCAGATCCGCAGGCGGCGCAGTTCCTCACTGCGGACCACGTCCACGAACGCCATGGCGGCCTCGACCGCCATCCGGGTGGCGAGCGGCGCGTCGGGCGGGGTCGCGTGCAGGTGGTAGGACCATTCGCCGTGCCGGACCAGCTGGGGGAGCGCGCTCGACTCGCGCAGCAGCCCGTTGACGATGGCCACGACCTCGTCCTCGCCGGAGGTCCAGATCCGCCGCAGCCGGGGGCGCAGGGCCTGGACGGCGCGCAGCTCGGCGGTGGTGTTCTCGCGCCTGCCGGTGAACGCGTGGGCGCGGAAGAACTCGTCGAGCGCGGGGAGGTCCGGCAGCAGGTCGCCGTCGCGGTCGTCGGTGTTCACCAGTGCCGCGGCAGCCACGAGAGCCGCCTCGGTGTCATGGGCAAAGATCATCTTGACTCCTGTCGGACCCCAGGCCTAGTGTCATCAGCATAGCTACTCATTGCTCATGACGAATGGGGGACTCCATGCGCCCGGAACGCACCGCCGGTGCCGGCCTCGCTCTCGCGGTGCTGTCCGCCTTCACGTTCGGCACCTCCGGCACGTTCGCCCACTCGCTGATCGACGCCGGCTGGTCGCCCGCGGCCGCCGTCACCGCCCGCGTCGGCATCGCCGCAGTCCTGCTCGGCGTGCCCGCGGCCTGGGCCCTGCGCGGCCGGTGGGCCGTGCTGCGCCGCAACGCCGGCATGGTCGCGACCTACGGCGTGCTCGCCGTGGCCGGCGCGCAGGTCGCGTTCTTCAACGCGGTCCAGTACGTGCCGGTCGGGGTCGCGCTGCTACTGGAATACCTCGGGATCGTCCTCGTCGTGGGGTGGATGTGGGCGGTCCACGGGCAGCGGCCGACCACGCTGACGCTGGCCGGCGCGGTGGTCTCCCTCGGGGGGCTCGCGTTCGTGCTGGACCTCGGGGGCGGCGGGCACGCCGACATCCGCGGCGTCGTCTGGGGACTGGTCGCCGCCGTCGGCCTCGCCGGGTACTACGTGCTGTCGGCGCGCGTCGATCCGGCGCTGCCGTCGGTGACCATGGCGAGCACCGGGATGGCCGCCGGCGCGCTGCTGCTCACCGCACTCGGGCTGCTCGGGGCGATCCCGATGCACGCCACGTTCGGGGACGTCACGTTCGCCGGGCACCGCACGAGCTGGCTGGTCCCGATCGCCGGGCTGTCGGTCGTGGCGGCGACGATCGCGTACGTGGCGGGGATCGGCGCGGCGCGGATCCTCGGGGCCCGGCTGTCCTCGTTCGCCGGACTGACCGAGGTGTTGTTCGCGGTCCTCATCGCCTGGCTGCTGCTCGGCGAGTTGCCGGCCGGGATCCAGTTGCTCGGTGGGGTGCTGATCCTCGGCGGGGTCGCACTGGTCCGGGCCGGCGAGCCGCGTGAGGCCGCCGAGCCGGAGGCCCGCGCCGTGGCAGCGCCCGAGGTTGTCGGCACCGCCCCGTAGGCTCGGCGCAGCCCCGCCACGAGGAGGACACCATCTTCGGAGCCGCCGAGCCCCGCCTGCGCACCCTGTCCGGCGAGCACGCCGGGCGGCTCTCCGAGGTGCGCGCCCAGGTCGATCCGGATCGGCTGCGGACCACCCTGGAACAGCTCCCCGGGCCCCGGAACAGGCAGTTCTCGCCCGCCGCGATGGCTACCGCCGACGCGCTCTGCCTCGGCGCCTTCCGGGACGCGGGCTGGACCGCCGGGCTCCGGCCGTTCGAGGCGCGTGACGTCCCCTCCTGGGCGGCCTCGTCCGGCCTCGACCGGGCGCCCGCCGCGGTGCTGCCGGGGGTGAACGTGGTGGCGGTCAAGGAGGGCGCCGAGTCCACGGACGCGCTGGTCGTCGTGGCCCACCACGACACCGTGCCCGACAGCGCCGGCGCCGACGACAACGGCAGCGGGGTCGTCGCGCTGCTCGAACTGGCCCGGCTGCTCGCGCCTGTTCCGCTGCGCAGGACCGTCGTGCTCGCCGCGGTCGACCACGAGGAACTGGGCTTCTACGGATCCGCGCAGCTCGTCGCGGACCTCACGGGCGAGCGGCGCGTCCTCGGAGCGCTCGTCTACGAGATGCTCGGCTACAGCTCCGCCGAGCCGGGCAGCCAGCGCCTCCCACCCAAGATCGGCGCGATCTACCGCGGCCAGGTCCGGCGGATCGCCGAGCGCGGCCACAAGGGCGACTTCGCGGCGGTCATCTACGGCGGATCGGCGCGCCCGCTCGCCGCCTGCTTCGCCGAGTGCCTGACCGGACTGGCCGGGCCCGAGGCGGCGATCCTGCTGCGCGCCCCGGCCGACCTGCCGGTGATCGGTCCGCTGCTCGCGCGCAAGATCCCGTTCGTCCGCGACTTCGCGCGCAGCGACCACGTGCCGTTCTGGGCCGCCGGGCTGCCCGCCGTGCAGATCACCGACACGGCGAACTTCCGCAACCCGCACTACCACCAGGCCGGCGACACCCCCGCGACCCTCGACTACGGCCGGATCGCCGACATCACCGCGGCCACGGCGGTCGCGATCGAGCGCCTGGCGGCCTGAGTAGCGGCGCTCTCACAGCGGCATCAGGCCGGACCGCCAGGCCCAGGACGCGAGCTCGATCCGGTTGCGTGCGCCCAGCTTGTTCTGCGCGGACGCCAGATGGGTCTTCACCGTGGACAGCGACAGGTACAGCGCGGCGCCGATCTCGGCGTTGGTCAGCCCGCCGGCCACCTCCCGCACCACGTCCTGCTCGCGCTGGGTCAGGATGCTCAGGTCCTGCGCCGGGCGGGCCGGCTGCCGGGCGAACTGGCGCAGCAGCCGCACCGTGATCTGCGGGGCGATCAGCGCGTTGCCCTGCGCGGCCGCGCGCACCGACTCGACCAGCAGCGCGGGGCTGGCGTCCTTGGTGAGGAAGCCGCTCGCGCCGTGGCCGAGCGCGGTGTAGACGTACTCGTCCAGGTCGAAGGTGGTCACGACGATGACCTTCACCGGATCCGCGACGCCCTTGCCGGCGAGCTGTCTCGTGAGTTCCAGCCCGTCGATCCCCGGCATGCGGATATCCACCAGGCACACGTCGGGCCGCAGCTCGCGGGCCTTGGCCAGGGCCGTGGTGCCGTCGGGGACGTCGGCGACCACGGTGAGATCCGGCTGGTTGTCGATGATCATCCGGAACCCGACGCGCACCATCTCCTGGTCGTCGGCGATGAGGACGCGGATCACCGGGCGCCACCCCCGATCGGCATCTCGGCGCGCACCTGCCACCCCGGACCGCCCTCGCGCGGCCCGGCGGCGATCCGCCCGTCGAGCAGTGCGACGCGCTCGCGCATGCCGGCCAGCCCGTAGCTGCTGGACCGGGGCCCGGCCGCCGGGGCGCGGTGCGGGCCGCGGCCGTCGTCGCTCACGGCGATCCGCAGCGCCGCGCCGGACACGCACACGTCCACCTCCACGAACGTCGGGGTCACGGCATGTTTCTGCACGTTCGTCAGGGACTCCTGGAGCAGCCGTAGCGCCGAGCGTCCCACCTCCTGCGGCACGGCACCCGGCAGGCTGATCGACGCCCGCACCGGCAGCCCGTTGGCGCGGGCCCGCTCGACCGTCGCCACGAGGTCTGCGCGCAGGTCGGTCGTCGCACCGGGATCCTCGGCGGGCCCGCGCAGCGCGTCGGCGAGCCGCCGCATGGCCGCGAGCGCCTCGGTTCCGCTCCGCGAGATCCCGGGCAACAGGCGATGAGCAGCCGACGGATCGCTGCCCGCGACCTCAAGCGCGGCGTTGGCCTGTACGACGATCCCGGTCACGTGGTGGGCCACGACGTCGTGCAGCTCGCGGGCGACGGCGAGCCGCGTCTCGCGCTGGGCGTCGAAGACTGCCGTGGAGAACGTGTGCTCGCGCTGCACGTCCCGGGCCCGAAGCGACAGCCCGCCGCCCGCGGCCAGGGCGAACAGGGACGCGGTGAGCATGGCCTCGACCCGGAAGCCGAGCGCGGTCTCGCCGTGGCGGTAGCGGAGCACCCCGGCGTAGGCGACCACTCCCGCGAGGATCGTGAGCTCGGCGACCACGGCCACCGGCGGGCTGTGCCGCACGACCGCCACCAGCAGGACCAGCCACACGCCGAGGTCGGTCACCGTCAGCGGGTTGATGAACGTGTTCACGAAGACCGGGTGCAGGTGCGCGTAGGTCGCGCCGATGACGATCGTGACGGCGAACAGCCCGGTGGCGAGCGCCGGCAGCCGGGCGGCGAGTAACGCGGCGGCGCAGCCGATCCAGCTCAGGCCCCACAGGAGCAGGTGCGGCGAGGCACCGCCGTACGGGCCGCCGGTAGCGATCCGCAGGTAGTCCACCGCGAGCAGCCCAGCGAACACGACGGCCAGCGGCCACTGCCCGGTGAGCACGGCGGCGTGGCGCCTGAGGAATTCCTGCACGTGACGAAGGGTACGGGGCCCGGCGGGCGATGCCTCGGCCTGACGGCCGGTCCGCATCGGCCATGTGGCCGATAACGGGCCGCCGCTGCCGTACCGGCCGGCCGAAGCGGCGGGGGCAGGCCGGCGGGCATCGTCTTCGGTACCGGCCGGCGCCTCCGCCAGGTCCGGCGTTCGAGAGCCGAGGAGATCCGATGACCGCAGCGACCGCGCGAGCCTCGATGCCCGCATCGGCGTTCCGGGCGCTGATTCCCGCGCTGCTGCTCGCGGCGCTGGTCTGCGGGTGCGCCAGCGCGGCACCCACCGGGCGTCCGGGCGCGGGCGGATCGGGGGGAGTCGCCCCCACCAGCGCCACCTGCCCGGCTCTCGCTTCGCCGCCGAGCGTGCCGGACTGCGCCGCTGCCGGATCCGTACTCGCGGCCCGCTTCAGCCGGACTGCCAACCCGCGCTTCGACGAGCAGTACGGCCAGTTCGTCGGCTGCCTGCGGGTGCGCGGGGTGATGGTTCACGCCGATCCCGGCAACAGCGGCGTCAGCTTCGACCCCGGGTTCACCCCGCCGCCCGGCACCGGCCCGTCGGCCCGCGAGTGCGCCAACCAGGTCTTCCTCACCAGCCCCTGAGGCTGGCTGTCCCGCCAATCCGCTTCCGCGACGCGCTCCCCGGCCGGGCTGACCGCCGCCGGGACGCATGACCCTGATGAAAGAGCACCATGGAAATCGACGGACTCCTCAGCCAGGCCTCGCAGATGATCTTTGACCCGCGCATGCTCGCCGTCCTCGTCCCCGCGGCGATCGTCGTGGCCGGTGCGGGGGGCATGCTCGCCTGGTGGCTGCGATGGCGGATCCTTCCCGCGGTGCTGTCCGGCGCCGGGCTCGCACTCGCCCTCGCCGTGACGCTGGGGGCCCGCGAGCCGGGATCCCGGGGGTCGACCGGTCAGCTGTCCTGCCTCAACGACGGCTTCGTGTCCCTCGGGATCGTCGGATCCGGATCCGGCCAGTTCCTCGACACCTACCTCGTACTGAACCTGCTCCTGCTCGTCCCGTTCGCGTTCTTCGGCACGGTCGCCACCCGGCGGCCGATCGCCGTGCTCGCCGCGTCGGTGGCGGTGACCGCCGGGATCGAGGGCTTCCAGTCGATCAGCGGCCTGGGCGTGTGCGAGACCCAGGACCTCGGCAACAACGCCTTCGGGGCGCTCCTCGCCGTGGTCGCCGGCGCACTGGCAAACGCGATCCTCGCCGGACTGCGGCGAGCCACGAGCCCCCGCCCGCCCACGGCCCACCCCGTCCACCCCCCTCGCGAACTCCAGCACCTGTCCTGACCCGCACTTCGCCAAGGGGGGAGGCCCCGTCAGCGGGGGTCGTTGCGGTCCAGGTTCCAGTGCCGGGCGGCCGAGATCAGCCAGCGGACCGATCCGTCGTCGGACTCGCGCGGGGTCAGGGCGAAGCGGCTGATCATCCGCTGGCCGCCCTCGATGTCGCCGTAGAGCAGGTCGATGGTGATGCCGTCGCCGCGGTCCACGGCCTCGGCCAGCTCGCCGTTCAGCGGATCGGCCGGATCCCGGAGCGCGCCCTGCCAGAAGCCGGTGTCGCCCGGGGCCACGTACAGATCCCGGACCAGCCGGCGGAAATCGCCGGGCTCGGGGTGGTCGACGGGCCCAGACAGCACCCGGGTGGTGAGGTGCCAGCCGTGCAGGACGGCCATGCCCCGGCCGACGTTGCGCAGGGCCATGCCGAGGTAGAAACGCCCGTCGTCGCGGTCGATGACGCCGCCTCCACCGGGGATCCGCACCCAGCGGTCGTCGGCGAACCGCACCTTCTCCGGCGGATCCTGCGGCCGGGACGCCACGAGCACCGGGCGCAGGCCCTCCAGCAGCGCGGCCTCGGCGGCCCTGGCGGCGCGGTTCGCCGACCGCACCGACGCGAACGTGGCGATCGCGAGCACCAGAGTGCCGCCCGCGGTGGCGAGCGAGGAGATCGTGGCCCAGTCGGTCACGGCGGTCCGGGCCTCAGCGGATCGCCGCCGCGATCCGCGCGATCGCCGCCACCGAGGCGTCCACATCGGACTCGGTGGTCGTCGCGTTCGACACCGACACGCGCATCAGCCTGCGGCCGCCGCGGGTGGTCCCGCCGAGCCAGCAGGTGCCCTCACGCTGGACCTCGGCGACGATCGCGTCGGTGCGCTGGTCGCTGCCGAACCCGGCCAGCACCTGGTTGAGCACGACGTCGTTGGCGATCTCGGCGCCGGCCTCGCGCGCCAGCCCCTCGGCGAAGCGGCGGGCCAGCGCGCAGCACCGGCCGACCAGCTCGGCGATCCCCTCGCTGCCCAGTTCCCGGATCGCGGCCCACACCGTGAACCCCCGCGCCCGCCGGGAGGACTCGGCGGTCAGGTCGGCCATGCCGTGCACCGTGCCGGATCCGACGAGGTAGGAGGCCGTGTAGGACATCGCCTCGGCGGCCACCTGGGGATGCGCACAGAACGCGAACGCCGAGTCGTAGGGAACGTTGAGCCACTTGTGGCCGTCGCAGCCCCACGAGTCGGCCAGCTCCACGCCGTCGGTGAGGTGCCGGGTGGCCGGGCTCGCCGCGGCCCACAGCCCGAACGCGCCGTCGACGTGCGCCCAGCCGCCGTGCTCGTGGATCGCCTCGCACGCCGAGCGCAGGTCGTCGCAGGCGCCGGTGTTGACGTTGCCGGACTGCAGGCACACGATCGCGGGCCCGTCGAGTGCCTCCCGCAGTGCGGCGGTGTCGATGGCCCCGTTGGCCGTGGCCCGGATCGGGGTGATCGCGGCCGTGCCGATCCCGAGCAGCCGCAGCGAGCGGTCTATCGTGCCGTGCCGTTCCTCGCTCGCGAGCACCCGGATCGGTGGCGCCCCCGCGAGCCCGTTCACCGCCACGTCCCAGCCCTGCTGCGCGCACAGGTACTGGCGGGCGGCGGCGAGACCGGCGGTGTTGGCGGCCTGCGCGCCGGTCACGAACCCCGCGGACGCGGTCGCCGGGATGCCGAGCAGCAGCTTGAGCCACTCGCCGGCGGCTTCCTCCGCGGCGGCCGCAGCGGGGGACAGGACCGCGTTGAACGCGCACTGGTCCCAGCCGGCCGTGAGCATGTCGGCGGCCGTGGCGGCGGGCAGCGAGCCGCCGATGACGAAGCCGAAGAAGCGCGGCCCGGCGGTGGCGACCAGGCCGGGCTCGGCGGCGGCGATCAGCTCGTCGATAACCTGCGCCGGATCCGTCGGCGTCACCGGCAGCGGCCCGCGCAGGCTTACGGGCATCCCGTTGACGGGCCGGTCCGGAAGCGAGGCACGGTAGGCCGCGACGTACTCGGCGACCCGCCCCAGCAGCTTGTCCAGCGCGTGCTCCGCCATGGCCAGACGGTACGCCCGGGAACGGCCCGCCCGGAACGG
>JAOPVE010000541.1 GCA_025963185.1 Actinomycetes bacterium | reverse complement strand
AGGGTGGTCCGAGGTTGCCGTCCGGCCAGTGATCCGATCGTTGACGCAGCCCTGCCGTGCGGCTAGCATTCGAACATACGTTCGAATGCGTGGTCTTCCCCTCGCTTACCTGGGGTAGCTCGGAGGTGGGGACTGGGCTTCAACAATCCGTCGGTGTCGTGGCCGCAACTGGAACGGGCGCTCTCGGGCGTCCCGGCCGGGGCTGACGGCGGCGACAGCCCGGCGTGGAGCCGCAAGCGCGAGCCGTTCGTCCCGCCGCCGATAGGTCCGCGGCCGCCCCCGGCGGTCCCGTACGCCGAGTTGCACTGCCATACGAACTTCAGCTTCCTCGACGGGGCCAGCCATCCCGAAGACCTCGCCTCCGAGGCGGTCAATCTGGGGCTGACAGCACTCGCGGTCACCGACCACGACGGCATGTACGGGGTGGCCCGGTTCGCCGAGGCCGCCTCCGCGGTCGGGCTGCCCACAGTGTTCGGCGCCGAGCTGAGCCTGGGGCTGGCCGGCCCGCAGAACGGGGTGGCCGATCCGGAGGGGGCGCACCTGCTCGTGCTCGCGCGCGATCCAGAGGGCTACCACCGGCTGTGCCGGGAGATCAGCCTCGCGCAGCGGGCCGGGAACGAGAAGGGCCGCCCGGTCTACGACCTGGAGTCGCTGGGTGCGGCACACGGGGGCAGGTGGCAGATCCTCACGGGGTGCCGCAAGGGCACGGTCCGGCAGGCGCTGGCCGCCGGGGGCACCGAGGCGGCCGCGCGAGAGCTTGACGCCCTCACCGCGCTGTTCGGGGCCGAGAACGTCGCCGTGGAGCTGATCGACCATCGCGATCCGCTCGACTCGGGCCGCAACGACGCACTCGCCGCCCTCGCCCGCGACGCTGGGCTGCGGGTCCTGGCCAGCAACAACGTCCACTACGCGACCCCGCGGCGGCGACGGCTGGCGACGGCGCTGGCGGCTGTCCGGGCCCGGCGCAGCCTCGACGAGATCGACGGCTGGCTCCCGGCCGCCGCCACCGCGCACCTGCGGTCGGGGGAGGAGATGGCCCGGCTGTTCCAGCGGTACCCCGGGGCGGTCGCCACGGCCGCCGAGATCGGTGCCGAGTGCGCCTTCAGCCTCCGGCTGGTCGCTCCGAACCTGCCCGGTTACCCGGTGCCGTCCGGCCACACCGAGATGAGCTTCCTGCGTGAGCTGACGATGGCTGGCGCGCGCCGCCGGTACGGGCCGCCGGGGCAGGAGAACGTGCCCGGCGCGTACGCGCAGATCGAGCACGAGCTCGCCGTCATCTCCCAGCTCGGCTTCCCCGGGTACTTCCTGATCGTCCACCACATCGTCGACTTCTGCCGCCAGAATCGCATCCTCTGCCAGGGCCGCGGATCAGCCGCGAACTCCGCCGTCTGCTACGCCCTGGGCATCACCAACGTCGACGCCGTCTACTACGGGCTGCTGTTCGAGCGGTTCCTCGCCCCCGAGCGCGACGGCTATCCCGACATCGACCTGGACATCGAGTCGGGCCGGCGGGAGGAGGTGATCCAGTACGTCTACGGCTACTACGGGCGTGACCGCGCGGCCCAGGTCGCCAACGTGATCAGCTACCGGCCGCGCTCGGCGGTCCGCGATATGGCCAAGGCGCTCGGCTACTCGACCGGGCAGCAGGACGCGTGGAGCAAGCAGTTGGAGTTCTGGGGCAGCATCGGCGGCACCCCCGACCACGACATCCCCGGCCCGGTCGCCGAGCTTGCCGAGCACCTCGTCGGCTTTCCGCGCCACCTGGGCATCCACTCCGGCGGCATGGTGCTGTGTGACCGCCCGGTCATCGAGGTCTGCCCGGTCGAGTGGGGCCGGATGCCGAACCGCACGGTCCTGCAGTGGGACAAGGACGATTGCGCGTCCGCCGGCCTGGTCAAGTTCGACCTGCTCGGCCTCGGCATGCTCTCGGCGCTGCACGACGCGTTCGACCTGATCGCCGGGCACCACGGGTGGGAGCTGGAACTCGCGACGATCCCCCGGGAAGACCCGAAGGTCTACGACATGCTCTGCGACGCTGACTCGGTCGGGGTGTTCCAGGTCGAGTCGCGTGCCCAGATGGCGACCCTGCCCCGGCTGCGGCCCCGGCAGTTCTACGACCTAGTCGTGGAGGTCGCGCTGATCCGGCCGGGGCCGATCCAGGGCGGGTCGGTGCACCCGTACATCCGGCGGCGCAACGGGCTGGAGGAGCCGTCCTATCCGCATCCGCTGCTGGAGAACTCGCTGCGCAAGACCTACGGCGTGCCGCTGTTCCAGGAACAGCTCATGCAGATGGCGATCGACATCGCCGGGTTCAGTCCCGCCGAGGCCGACCTGCTGCGCCGGGCGATCGGGTCCAAGCGGTCCGCCGAGAAGATGGAGCAACTGCGCGGCCGCCTATTCGACGGCATGGCCGCCCGGGGCATCACCGGCGAGCTCGCCGAAGACCTGTTCGCCAAGCTCGCCGCCTTCGCCAACTTCGGCTTCCCCGAGAGCCACGCGATGAGCTTCGCGTCCCTGGTCTACGCCAGCGCCTGGATCAAGCGGTACTACCCGGCCGCCTTCTGCGCCGCGCTGCTCAACGCCCAGCCCATGGGCTTCTACTCGCCACAGAGCCTGATCGCGGACGCGCGCCGCCACGGGGTGACGATCCGCAGCCCCGACATCAACGCCAGCCTGGCCACGGCGAATCTGGAGCCTGCCGATCCGGTGGCCGGCTTCTCCCATCCGCACGCGCCACCGGACGGCGGGAAGGCGATCCGGCTGGGGCTCTCGTCGGTCCGCGCGATCGGCGACGACCTGGCTGAGCGCGTCGTCACCGAGCGCACCGAGGCCGGTCCGTACACCGGCATGACCGACCTCGCCCAGCGCATCGGGCTCACGTCCGCGCAGGTGGAGGCGCTGGCGACGGCGGGGGCGTTCGAGTGCTTCGGCGGATCGCGGCGGGAGGCGCTCTGGGCCGCCGGAGCGGTCGCGCAGGCCAGGCCGGGCCGGCTGGAGGGCACGGTCTCCGGCGTTTCCGCCCCCGGACTTCCCGAGCTGACCGGCATCGAAGAGGCGATGGCCGACGTGTGGTCCACCGGCATGTCGCCGGGCACCTACCCCACCGAGTTCGCCAGGGCGCGCCTGGACGAGGCAGGCGTGCTGCCGATCGCCGAGCTAGCGCGCACCGAGCCCCGCACCCGGATCGCCGCCGCCGGCGTCGTCACCCACCGCCAGCGCCCGGCGACGGCGGGCGGGGTCACGTTCCTGAACCTCGAAGACGAGACGGGCATGCTCAACGTCGTCTGCTCGCCCGGCTTCTGGTCCCGGTACCGGCGGGTGCTGCGCTCGTCGGCTGCGCTGATCATCCGGGGCCGCCTCGAACGCGCGGAGGGCGTCGTCAACGTGGTCGCCGAGCAGGCAGAACAGCTCACCCTCCACGTCACCTCGACCTCGCGGAATTTCCGGTGAGCCCACCAACCGGGGCTTCAGGGCTGCACGTCGTCACCGGCGAGCACGATCCGCTCCAGATCGGGGCCGTCCGCCTCGGGTATCCCTTAGTAGACGAAGCCGAACAACGCCCGCAGCGCGTCCTGGGCAAGTTCGAGGGGATGAAACTCCGGCGGGCAGTCCTCAATGCCGTCCAGATCCGCCTCGGTCAGCGCCCGCGTGCCCGCCCAGTACGGCTCCTCGAATGGCAACGGCGTGCCGGTGTTCTCGATGATCCCGTTGTCCGGCGACACGCTGGGGGCCCGCCGCAGCGTCCCGTCGCCCGTCCAGACCGCGAACTAGCCGACGACGACACTGTGCATGGCGTGCAGGTGCAGGGTGCGGCCCCGTGCGTCGGCGTGAAACCGCCGATCGAGCGGGGACGGCCTGTCCAGCCCGGCGTCGCCCGTGCAGGCCACGGTCAGGCCGGAGACACAGCCCGCGTAGGCGCCGTGGTCCGATGGGTCGGCATGCCAGGCCAGCGTGCCGTCAGCGATCGCCGTGAGCCGGTGTCCCGGGCAGAGCCGGTGAGTGGCCTCAAGGCCGTGCGCGGGACCGGCCTGCAACACCCGGCGGACCACCGAGCCCGCGTACACCAGCATCCAGTCCTT
>JAOPVE010000445.1 GCA_025963185.1 Actinomycetes bacterium | reverse complement strand
ACGCCGACTACATCAAGAACATGATCACCGGTGCCGCCCAGATGGACGGCGCGATCCTGGTGGTCGCCGCGACCGACGGCCCGATGCCGCAGACCAAGGAGCACGTGCTCCTGGCCCGCCAGGTCGGCGTGCCGTACATCGTCGTCGCCCTGAACAAGGCCGACATGGTGGACGACGAGGAGATCCTCGAGCTGGTCGAGCTCGAGGTCCGTGAGCTCCTCTCCGAGTACGAGTTCCCCGGTGACGACCTGCCGGTCGTCCGTGTCTCCGCGCTCAAGGCCCTTGAGGGCGACGAGCACTGGAGCAAGGAACTGCTCGGCCTGATGAAGGCCGTCGACGAGGCGATCCCGACCCCCGAGCGTGACATCGAGAAGCCGTTCCTGATGCCGATCGAGGACGTCTTCACGATCACCGGTCGTGGCACGGTCGTCACCGGTCGTATCGAGCGTGGTGTGCTGAAGGTCAACGAGACCGTCGACATCATCGGTATCAAGACCGAGAAGACCACCACCACGGTCACCGGCATCGAGATGTTCCGCAAGCTGCTCGACGAGGGCCAGGCCGGTGAGAACGTCGGTCTGCTGCTGCGCGGCATCAAGCGCGAGGACGTCGAGCGCGGCCAGGTCATCATCAAGCCGGGCACGGTCACCCCGCACACCGAGTTCGAGGCGCAGGCGTACATCCTGTCCAAGGACGAGGGTGGCCGGCACACGCCGTTCTTCAACAACTACCGCCCGCAGTTCTACTTCCGCACCACCGACGTGACCGGCGTGGTGACCCTCCCCGAGGGCACCGAGATGGTCATGCCGGGCGACAACACCGCCATGAACGTTCAGCTGATCCAGCCGATCGCCATGGAAGAGGGCCTGAAGTTCGCCATCCGCGAGGGTGGCCGGACGGTCGGCGCCGGCCAGGTCACCAAGATCAGCAAGTAGGCCTGCGGCCCGCTTGCGGGTTCCTGCGGTTGCTTTACGGGGTGCCCCGCGTTGCTTTCGAGCAGCGCGGGGCGCTTTGGTTTTTGTCTGGGGGGCGGGGGGTTTCCTGGGTGCGGGTCTGCGGGTGCCCTAGCGGCGCTTGGCTTTGCGTACGTAGGAGGGCGGTACGGTTTTCTCGACCGTGGGGCGCAGGCTTTCGGGGATGTCGGCCAGGGCCACGACCTGCATCGGGTCCGCCAGGTTGATCTGCGCGGCAGCAGCGATGAACGCGTCGGCCACGCTGTCCGAGCCGGGTACGTCCGGGTCGTGGTCGTAGGCGACGAGGATCTTCTCCCGAGCGTCCGCGACCTGGTACCGGGTCACGTACACGGCCCGTACCCCGTCGATCGCCTCGATCCCCGGCAGCGCGGCGGCCATCAGCTTGGGCTGCCGATCCCCCCGCTTCTTGATCCGTACGGGCGCCCCCGGCGGAAACGGCAGCGCCGCCGCCAGCACGGCATCCCGCTCCCACGGCATCACGGTCAGCGGCGACTCCGCGTGTGGGCCGATGATCAGCCCGATCGCCGGATGCAGCCGCTCCAGCAACTTCGGCACCGTGATCTGGTAGAGGTGATACCCCGCCGGCAGGTCCCGCCGGATCTCCTCGGGGTCCGTATACGCCACCGCGCACACCTGGTCCCCGACGTCGGCGTACATCAGCTCCGGCCCGTTCTCGGTGTCCTTCACCCCGATCAGCACGAAGCTGTCGGCGATCCGGAAGATCAGCGGGTTCAGCGCCATCTCCAGGGCTTCGGGAGACTCCGGATCCCCCGGCACGGGACGCGGAGCTCCTGCCGAGTCCGGCGGCTGGGGGGTCACCATGGCAGCTCGCCTTCTTCGGTCCAGCCTTCGGGGAGAGGGGAGTCGATCTTGACGAAGTCCTCCGTGTCGGAGATCAGCAGTCGCCCTACGTCGTGTTTGTAGCCGGGCCGTGGAAGCACGGCATAGAGGCGGATATTCGGCGGGAAGAGAAAGGTCCGCCGGAGCAAGCCGATATGGAAGGGCTCCATCAGGGTCAGGATGCGGTCGTCCAGGAGCTTGTCAAGGCGCCGCCAGTTGTAATCGACGCGGTTGCCCCAGGACAGTTCTGCTTCGACGATCGGTTCGAGGTGGGCGTAACGGCGGTCGGGCTCGCCGTGAGGGGCGATGGGGCGGCGCCTATCGTCACTGGTCATGGGGCCTCCTAACGGGCTGGTGCGGTCACGTCCGCGCTTGCCTGGATGCCGCGGACAGTGCCGTAGCTCACGCCGCTGACGAACGAGACACCTCTGTTGAAGGTGTTCTCGACCCGCTTGGCGGTCAGGATCGACGACCCGGATGGCAAGTCGAAGTTGGTCAGCGGGATATGCCCGCCGCTGCTGGTATCGGCCACGTAGTTGTTCACCATAGGTAGCACCCGGCCACTGCCACCGGCGTCGACGACGGTGACCGTACCGGAGGCGACGTGGTCAGCGAGGTTCGGGACAAAAAACTGGGTCTGACCGCCGGCGCCGAACTGCGCGTTGGCGCGGGCGATGCCGGTGGCTGCGGGGGTGTCGGCGTTGAACTGGATGGTGACGCCCTGGGTGCGGTATTCGTGGAGAATACGGCCCGGCTCCAGTTCGGACGGGGCGACCTGCACGCCCCGGCTGATCTCCGCCGAGTCCAGACCCAGCTTCGCCATGGTGCCCTGGGGTACCGCGAAACCGGTG
>JAOPVE010000380.1 GCA_025963185.1 Actinomycetes bacterium | reverse complement strand
CCGGGGATGGGCAGGATCGACGGCGAGCGGGCCAGCAGCCAGGCCAGCACGATCTGCCGCGGTGTCGCGCCGTACTGGGCCGCTACCTTCTCCACGGTCCGGTTGCTGTCGAGGTCCTGGATCGGCGCCCACGGCAGGAAGATCATCTGCTCCTGCTCGCAGAGGTCGACCAGCGACTGCGACCGGCGGTCGTCAACGTTGTAGCGGTTCTGGATCGACACGATGGGCGTGAGCCGCTGCGCGCGCCGCAGTTGTTCCTCGGTGACGTTGGACAGCCCGATGTGGCGGATCTTGCCCTGTTCCTTGAGGGTGACGAGGGCGCCGACCGAGTCCTCCAGCGGCACCGCGGGATCGGGCCGGTGGAACTGGTAGAGCGGGATCTCGTCGAGCTTGAGCCGGCGCAGGCTTCCCTCGCAGGCCTCGATGAGGTGCTCGGGCCGGCCGTTGGGCTGCCACTCTCCCGGACCGCTGCGCTCGAGGCCGCCCTTGGTGGCGATCACGAGATCATCTGGGTAGGGGTGGAGCGTCTCGCCGATGAGTTCCTCGCTGACGTGGGGCCCGTAGGAGTCGGCGGTGTCGATGAAGTTGACGCCAAGCTCGATCGCGCGGCGCAGCACCCTTTTCGCCTCGTCGCGGTCGGCGGGCTGGCCCCAGATGCCGGGCCCGGTGATGCGCATGGCGCCGAAGCCGAGGCGGTTGACCGTCAGGTCACCGCCCACATCGATCGTGCCGGCCATCGCGGCGTGCGCTGGCGTTTCTCCAGACATTGCTCACTCCTTTGATCGGGCTCCTGGTTGGCGTCCCCTGCCCATCAAGGACACCACGGGTCAGGCCCGGCTCGACAGGGCGCCAGCGGGACTGCCACCTGCCTGCTAGCCGCAATGTGGCCAGCACATTCCGCATGTCAGGCACGGGATCCGGCCGTAGCCGCCCACGTCAGCCAGCCGCCGGCCACGCAACACGCACAGTTCGCCGCGATCAGCGCGATGACCCCCAGGGGTGGGTGTGCGAGGGCGCACCGCCGACCAGGTGCGACTGGATAAGCACAGCACCATGACGCGGAGGCACACGGTCATGCTTCGGCTGAGCCGGCGAGCAACAGCTGCCGGCCTAGCTGGGCAGGCCGGCGGCCGGCCGGGGTGCGGATGCCGCCCCGGGAGCACCCACGGGCAGTGTCCACGGAGCGCTGGATCGGGTGAGCCGCCCGGCGGTCCCGGACACGATGACCAGCAGAAGGATCGCGAGCAGCAGGGCCAGCGCCGGCTGGCCGTGCAGGACGAGGAGCGCGCCGATGAGCCCGCCCAGGAACATGGCCGCCATCGACAGCAGGCGCCGTCCGGCCTTCGAACCGGCGCCGCGCGCGAGACGGCTGTCGGCCGCCGTGCCGGTGAGGGTGAGGGTGAGAACCGTGGTGGTGAGGTCAGGCACCGCCAGCGCCCGGGTTGCCGCATTCTGTACGCCCATACCGACGCCCAATAGCGCGATCAGCAGGCCGCGGCTGCCCGCTCCGGCCGGCGCACCTGTCACCTCGGCCACCAGGAACGCGCCTGTGAGCAGGAGGGTCTGCACCGCCCCCGCGAGCTGCAGGATCCTGGCCCGGTGCGGCCGGACCGAGTGGAGGACGCGCCCGCCGAGCGCCGCACCGGCGGTGAACGCCGCCACGGCCACCGCCGTGGCGGTGAGCGAGAATCCGGGGGCGCCGGCGATCCCGAACCCGGCGAAGATCACGTTGCCCGTCATGTTCGCGACGAAGACATGGCCGAGGACCAGGTAGCTGAAGGCATCGACCAGCCCGGTGACGACCGTGAGCAGGAGCATCAGCGGAGGTAGCGGGCCGTGGCGGTCGTTCGGGTCTGGCACCACAGTGCGCCAGGCTTCGCGGAGGGTGGCGTTCACGATGTTCCCTCTCCGGCTGGGTTCGGCGTCATGGGGTGTCGTCGCCTAGCCTGGCACCGCCGTGCGCGCATATCGTCGCAGCCAGCCGCCGTCCCCGGTACCGGCTAGCGGTAGGCCGCCGCGCCAGAGCCGCGGGTCTCGGTCAGCGGCCGCTGAGCGATCTCGCGGAGGTCGTCTCGCGGGCCATGGCGAAGGGCCGGACCCTGCCGCGGGGAGGCTGTCACGTTCCTGGGGGCTCGCTCACCGGAGCCGTGCCGTTGCCGCAACGGGTGAGGATGTCGCGAACCGCGCCGGCGGATAGGTCGGATTTGGACAGGAATCCAGCTGTGGGGCTGGCTGCGATGAGCTCGGCGTAGTCCTGCCCGGAATGAGTCGAGATCAGGATCACGCGGCAGGGGTCGATCCTGCCCGTGCCATGAAGCTGTCTGGCGACCTCGAAGCCGCTCTCGCCGCCAAGGTCGATGTCGAGCAGGGTGACGTCCGGCCGCAGCTCCTGGACGTGCTGGAGGGCCTCGGCGCAGGTCCGGGCCACGCCCACGACGGCAATGCCCTCGCTTTCGAGCACGCCGCGCGCGGCGGCCACGAAGCGCGGGCTGTCATCGACGAGGAGGCAGCGCAGCATGTTGCCAGCATCGCAGCGACTCCACCCAACGGCATTCCGGCTAGCTGCATACCGGTCGGCTCGCGTGGCGCCTGCCCCGGCGCGGTCAGCTCGCGAGGGCAAGTGGCCGTGGGAGGGGCGCGGGGAGCGCCGAGGGTGCCGCGTAGACGGTGCTGACCGTCTCCAGCGCCCAGGTCATCCGCGCCACCGCGGTTTCGGGGTGGTCGCCGAACTCGCCCGCCAGCTGGGCGGCGCAGCCCCGGACGCCGAGGCGCCGCAAGGTTTCCGCGACCGCGCGACGGACCTGGTCCGGGGTGGGTGCGTCGCCGGCCTGAACCGCCGAGACGAACAGGGCCTCGGCGCGGATCGCCGCCAACGTTGTGGGCGTCTTCACAGCCAGCATTGTCGCCATGGTCGTGCCCTCACATCCCGGGCTGCGCGGAGCGCAGTTCCGTGTCGATGGCTTGGTGGGCCGGGTACTGCATGTGTCCAGGATCACGTCCGGGCGCGGCTATGTCGTCGCGGCCACCGCCCAGCCGCGGTACCGGCTAGCCGCAATCCCCGGACCCCGGCCAGCCACTCATGACGGCGGAGGCTGACGGTGATTCCGGGCTCCGGGTATCGCGCGAGGCTATTGCTGTACCCGTGCACCCCGCGGATCCGGCTCAGCCGAAGGAGATCCAGATGAGCAGTCCAACGCTGGCCGAGACGCCGGCGCCCAACCTCGAGACGGCGGACCCGAGGCGGTGGCGGGCGCTGGCTGTCACCCAGATCGCCGCGTTCATGATCCTGCTCGACGTCAGCATCGTGAACGTCGCGCTGCCGTCCATCGAACGTGGGCTGGCCGTTTCGGCGGGCACCGTCCAGTGGGTCGTGTCCGGTTACGCGCTGGCACTGGGGCTGGCACTGGTACCGGCCGGCCGCCTCGGTGACGCACTCGGCCGGCGCCGGATGTTCCTGATCGCGCTGTCCGCGTTCGTGGTGACCAGCGCGCTGACTGGAGCCGCGCCGGCCATCGGGCTGCTGATCGCCGCCCGGCTGCTGCAGGGCTTCGCGGGCGGCATGCTGATCCCGCAGAACTCCGGGCTCATCCAGGAACTGTTCCACGGGGCCGAGCGGGGCCGGGCCTTCGGCGTCCTCGGCGCCACCGTCGGGCTGGCTACTGCGGCCGGCCCCATCATCGGTGGCGTCCTGCTCGGCCTTTTCACCGGCCCGGACGGCTGGCGGTGGGTGTTCTACGTCAACGTGCCGATTGGCATCATCGCGCTAGTGCTCGCCGCCCGGCTCGTGCCGTCCGGCACCCGGGGCGAGCGGCGCCATCTCCAGCTCGACGTCATCGGGGCGCTCCTGCTCGGCGGGGGAGTGCTCAGCCTCCTGCTGCCCGTCGTCGAGGCCGAAGCAGGCGGCCTGTCCCGGTTCTGGCCGATGCTCGGCCTGGCGGCCCTGCTGCTCGCCGCGTTCGCCTGGTGGGAGCTCCACACCGTTCGCCGGGGACGGCAGCCGCTGCTCGACCCGCGGCTGGCGCGCACGTCCGGCTACCCCGCCGGATCCGGCATCGCCATGGTCTACTTCACCGCGTTCACCGGCATCTGGCTCGTCCTCGCGCTGTACTTCCAGGACGGGCTGGGCTATTCGCCGCTGCGTTCCGGCCTGGCCGTAACGCCGTTCGCGCTCGGAGTGGCGGCGTCCGCGGTGGTCGCTGGCCGGCTCGTGAGCCGCGCCGGGCGCTGGCTCACGGTCGCGGGACTGATCCTGACCGGGGGCGGGCTGGCCGCCACGGCGCTCGTGCTGCGCCACGTCGGTGGCGACTCGGCGGCGTGGGCGGCTGCGGCGCCGCTGCTCGCGGCCGGGCTCGGCGGCGGCATGGTGACCTCGCCCAACATGACGCTGACCCTGGAAAACGTGCCCGTGCAGACGGCGGGCGCGGCCGGTGGCGCTCTCCAGACCGCCCAGCGGATCGGCTCGGCGATCGGCACCGCGGTGCTGGCCACGATCTACTACCGCGTCCTTACCGGCCACGGCTACGCCACGGCGATATCCGACGCGTTGCTGTGCGCGTCCGGGCTCATGGTGGTGGCGCTCCTCATGGCCGTCGCGGAGCTGGTCCGGCGACGGCGTCACCGCCCCGGCCGGCCCGCGCCCGTTCCCCGTCCGGAACATCGCGTTCACCACCTCTGACCCGTGCCGTGGCCGGGGATCGTGCCCGCCACGGGCCTGCCGCGGGCCCCTCGAGCGCGGGCAGGACGACCACCACGCGCGATCGTCCCCGGTCACGGACAGGATCGTGGTCGCGATCGACGCCTCGCCGCCGGCCGTAGCGCCGCGGAACGGCGATGCGTTCTCCGTGGGCAGACCCGCCGAGGACACCCCGCGGCGGGCCGCCACGGGGTGTCCTCGCGATGCGCGCTGGTCAGGTCCTCGACGGAGCGCGGCCGTTCTCACCAGCCGCTGGTTCCCGGCCGGGGACGCGGCCCAGGATCTCGTCGACGTCGGTGCCGTCGATGGTCTCCCGCTCGAGCAGCAGGTCGGTGAGCCGGTCCAGGGCACGCCGGTGGGCGGCGAGCGCGGCGGTGGCGCGCTGCTCGGCCTCGCGCAGAAGCGTGGCGACCTCCTCGTCGATCACGCGCTGGGTCGCTTCGGCGTACGGCCGGCTTCTGACCTCCTCGCCACCGAGGTACATCGGGGTGCCGGAGGCGAACCCGACCGGGCCGAGCACGCTGCTCATGCCGAACTCGCGCACCATCCGGGTGGCGAGGTCGGTAGCGCCGGCCAGGTCGTCAGACGCGCCGGTGGAGGTCTCGCCGAAGACGATCCGCTCGGCAGCCCGCCCGCCCATGCGGATGGCCAGCGAGTCCTTCAGGTAGCCCTCCGAGTACAGGTGGCGCTCGTCGATGGGCAGCTGCTCGGTCACTCCGAGGGCCTGACCGGCGGGCAGGATGGTCACCTTCGCCACCGGGTCCCCGTGCTTCGCCAGTGCCGCTACCAGGGCGTGGCCGCCCTCGTGGACCGCCACGGCACGTTTCTCGTCGGGCAGCAGGGCGTTGGAGGTGTCGCGGTGACCGAGCACGATGCGGTCCCGGGCGTCGGCGAAGTCCGCCGCCTCGATGATCTGGCGGCCAGCCCGGACGGCGAAGATCGCGGCCTCGTTGACGAGGTTGGCCAGGTCGGCGCCGGAGAAGCCCGGGGTGGCGCGGGCGACGATGTCCAGGTCGGTATCGGGTCCGAGCGGCTTGCCCTGGGTGTGGACCGCGAGGATGGCCCTGCGGTCCTTCTGGGCCGGCAGCGGGATCACCACCTGGCGGTCGAACCGCCCCGGGCGCAGTAGCGCCGGGTCCAGTGTGTCGGGGCGGTTGGTGGCGGCGATCACCACGACGCCGGTCGCCGGGTCGAAGCCGTCCATCTCGGCGAGCATCTGGTTGAGCGTCTGTTCGCGCTCGTCGTTGGAGACGAGCTGGCCGCCGCGGCGCTGGCCGATCGCGTCGATCTCGTCGATGAACACGATTGACGGCGACCGCTTGCGGGCCTCGGCGAACAGATCCCGGACTCGCGCCGCGCCGACGCCGACGAACATCTCCACGAAGCTGGAGCCGGTGACCGAGATGAACGGCACGCCCGCTTCCCCGGCCACGGCCCGGGCGAGCAGCGTCTTGCCGGTCCCGGGCGGCCCGATCATCAGCACGCCCTTGGGGCCGACGGCACCAGCCAGCCGGTAGCGGTCGGGGTTCTGGAGGAAGTCCACCACCTCGGTGACCTCCCGCTTGGCGCCTTCGTAGCCGGCCACGTCCGCGAACGTCGTGCTGGGACGCTCCAGGTCGAACACCTTGCCGCGGGACCGGCCTATCCCGCCGAGACCCGCCAGCTGACGGCGGGCCGCGCGGCCGGTCCACACGAACAGCGCCACGATGATGGCCAGGGGCGCCAGGCTGAGCAGGATCGACCACACCGAGGTCTGCGCCGCCTGCGTGCTGACCTGCACCTTGTGCGCGTCGAGTAGCTGGGTGAACTGCGGGTCCTGGACGCTCACCGGGTAGCTGGAGGTGAAGCTGGCTCCGGTGGTGAGCTTTCCCGAGATGCTGCCGTCGGCGCCGAGCGCGACCGACGCGACCTGCCCCGCGGCGATGTCCGTCTTGAGCTGCGAGTAGCTGAGCTGCTGGGCGTTGCCCGAGGTCAGGCCCGGCAGCAGGAACAGTGCCCCGGTTACCAGGATCCCGCCGACAAGCAGCCAGTTCCGCCACCTCGGCGGTGGCGGCGGTACCGGCGCTGGTGGCTGGCCGGGCGGCGGGGCGGACCCCGCCGGCCCGGTGCTGTGTGCGTGGCTGATCATCGAATTCCTCCGGTGCGCTTAGCTTGCGGACTGGCCGAGGGTGACCTGCACTGTGCGGAGAGCTGCCGCAGTGCTGATCGCGACGCTGACCGTCTGGCCTGGCCGCAGCCCGGCCAGCACGTCGGCGTACGTGGCCGGATCGGGTGTGGCCGTACCGTCGACCGCGGTGATCAGCTGCCCAGTGCGGATCCCCGCCTTGGCGGCCGGGCCTCCCGCCTGGACCTGGGTCACGAGCAGCCCGCCTCCCGTGGTCGTCCCCAGCTGGACGCCCAGGATGGCGCGGCGCGAGTTGGTCACCTTCCCGGTGCTGGCGAGCTGGCCGCCGATGTTGCGCACGATGTTGCTGGGGATCGCGAAGCCGATGCCGGGAGCCTGGCCGCCGCCGAGCTGGGGGTCGGTGGCGGTAAGGGTCGGGATACCGATGACCTGGCCCCTGAGGTTGACCAGTGCGCCGCCGGAGTTGCCAGGGTTGATCGCGGCGCTGGTCTGGATCACGTTGGGCAGCGCTGTCCCGGTGTCCTCGTTGACGGTGCGGCCGAGCGCGCTGACGATGCCCTCACTCACGCTGCTCTGCAGGCCGAGCGGGTTGCCGATCGCCAGCGTGAGGTCGCCGACGGCCAGCGTCTTCGAGTCGGCGAAGGTGGCGGGCTGCAGGCCGGTGGCAGCGATCCGCAGCACGGCGAGGTCGTCGAGGGCGAAGCTGCCGACCAGCTTTGCGGGGTACTGCCTGCCGTTGGCCAGGGTGACCTGGAAGGTGTTGCTGCCGGCGACGACGTGGTTGTTGGTGACGATGTCGCCTTGGGAGTCGAAGACGATCCCCGAACCCAGGCCCTGGCTGGTCTGGATGAGAACCACCGAGGGCCCGACCTGCCTGACCACCGTGACGAACTGCTGCTGAAGCGCGAGCGAGGATGCCGTGGCGCTCGGCGGCGCGGAAGTCCGCGCGGCCGAGGCGGCGTGTCCGCAGCCTGCCAGCAGCAGCACGGCGGCCGCGAGGCATGCCGCGGCCGGTAACGAGCTGCGGGTGCGCGATGTCCGGTTTCCTGCGACGCGGTGCGTGACCATCCTGGTTGCCTCCTGTGCCGATGGAGACGGCCGGGCGCTGCGTGCCGCTTCCCGCGACCTGGCGGGCCGTCCCGACAAGCGTGGGCGCTGAGGCGATGGGGGTCTGCCCGGCCAGTAGCCATCTGCACTGGTGGCTGACCGGAATCTTGACCTGCAGCGGTAATGCGCCCTCAGTCCAGCGACAATGCGGACCATGTGGAGCCGAGGGCCGCTGTGTCCGCTGGCAACTCGTGCATCGCGAGCACGAGAACCGCGTCGGGTAGCCGGCGGCGGACAGCAATGAGCACGTGGGCGGCGGTGCTGGTATCGAGGCCTGTCGTCGGCTCGTCGATGAGTAGTGCGCCGGGTTGGGTGGCGAGTGCACGGGCGATGTGGAGGCGGCGCTGCTCACCGCCGGAGAGCGCGCGTCCGCCCACGCCGATTTTCGTGCTCGGGTGGAGTCCATTGCGGTCCAGCCACATGCTGGTGAGCAGGTCGCTGATGCCCGCGTCGCTGGCCGTGGGGCTGGCGAGACGTACGTTGGTGGCGACCGTGCCGGTGAACAGGTAATCGTCCGCGAGTACGGCAGTGACGTCCCCCGTCGTGGGCTGAATCCCTGGCTGTCGCAACGCGGTCGCGATCGCGTTCAGGAGCGTGGTCTTCCCGTTTCCGGACGCGCCGGTCACGACGAGCGTCTCGCCGGCGGCGACGGCGAATTCGACCGGGCGGGCGCTCCGCGTCGGGGTGCCCGGCAGCCGGTACCCGGACACGGTCAGTCCACGGTGGCCGTATGTTGCCCGAACGACCGGCGCGGGGCTGGGCCGGCGGATCGGGTCGCTGCCGCCCGAGGCGAGGCGCTCGCCGGCCTGACCGGCGAGCGCCCACGCTCCGGTTGCGGCGACGAGGCGTTCGGCGTTGATCATCACGCCGGCGGTGAGCAGGGCGAGGAGGACCAGCGTCGAGACGGCAGCGCCACCTTCTTCCGCGAGCACGACGGTGAGGAGCAGCGCGGCGGCGGTGACGGCACGGGCCGCGCCCTGCATGCGCGCGGCCATCACGGCAAGGTGGAATCGATGGCCCTCAAAGGTGGCAAGACGCCGCAGCGTGCGGTGCGCGAGCTGGCCGGCGGCGCCCAGTGACGCCATCTCCGCCCAGGCCCCGACTGCGGTGACGAGCTCGATGCGCAGCACGCTGCGGGTACGGCTCCCGTCGTCCATCCGGCGCGCCGTGCAGATCCCGAGCGTGGCGCAGACGCCAGCGGCAGCGGCCAGAATCACCGCCACGAGGGGATAGCCCCCGAGCGTGATCGCAACGCAGCCGCCCACCGTCATCGCCCCTGCCACCACCATGGGCGCTGTGGCCTGGATGAGCGCCATGCCCCTGGTGTCGGCGTCGGCCATGACCCGGTCCAGGGCCTGTCCAGACCAGGTGCCGTGAGTGCCGGATTCGGCTGCGGCGCGGTCGTAGAACCTGAGCCGAGCTGCGCTGATCCGCCGCAGTGCCGCAGAGTGCAGGGCAACCCGGCTGGCGTAGCTGGTCGCGATCCTGCCCACGGCGAAGGCTCGCACCCCGGCGCTGGGGGCGAGGTAGGAGAACACGCTGTACGCGCTGGCCCCCGCGACGGCCGAGCTGGCGATGAACCATCCCGAGAGCCCCACCAGCGCGGCCGAGCAGGCCTCGGCGAGGATCGCGAGGATCAGCCCCGCGACCGACACGAGGACGGTACGGCTCCGCCGGCTCGGGCCGCCCGGCCGCGCGTGCGGATTCATGCCGGGATCGCTTCCGGTGTGGTGTGGATGGTCCCGCCGGTGATGGTGAGCACCGTGTCGGCGGATCGGGCGAGGGCCGCCGAGTGGGTGGCCACGATGACAGTCCGCCCTCGGGTGGCGTTGTGCAGCGCATCGATCACTTTCGCTTCGGCGCGTGGGTCCAGGTGGGCGGTCGGCTCGTCGAGAACCCACAGTGCGGCGTCTCTGAGGAACGCACGAGCGATGGCGATCCGGCGAGCCTCGCCCGTCGAGAGACCGGACCCGCCCTCGCCGAGCGGTGTGTCGAGTCCTTCGGGCAGCCGCGCGACGACATCGGCCAGCCCGGCCGCGGCAACCGCGTGCTCGACTTCGGCGTGGCTGGCCGCTGGCCGCCCGATGCGGATGTTGTCGCGGATGGACGATGGGAGGAGCACCGTCTGCTGGCCGATCCAGGAACAGCCACGCAGGTGCGGTGGCGACGACGCCGTGCGGGCGACCCATCGGACGGTTCCGGTGGTCGGCTCGCGCGTGCCGGCGATCAGCGAAAGCAGCGTCGTCTTGCCGGCACCGGATGGCCCGGCGATCGCTGTCCAGCGGCCGGCGTGGGCCGTCACATCCACCGCATGGAGGACCGGGTGGTCAGAGTGGGGGAAGCGGAATGTCACGCCGGTGAGCACAACCGCGATGGGTCCTGCGGGTGGCGGTTCCGCGAGTCCGCCCACGTCCGGCGGCGCGTCGGTTTCGGTGAGCGCGATTATCGGCGGCGCGGCCGCCAGTGCCCGCTCCCGGGCGTGATAGGCCGTGGCCATCGCGCGGAGCGGCTGGAAATACATGGGGCACAGGAGGAGCGCCAGGAGACCGGTGGACAGCGTCATGGCCGGCGCGGCGCCCAGCCGGACGTAACCGAGGAGCGAGAGCCCGATGTACGTGGCATTGATGGCGATCGAGAACGTGATGACGACGTCCATCACCGAGCCCGAGATGAACGCTCGCCGCACGATCGCCATGGTCATGGCGTTCAGGCGGGCATCTGCGCCGGCGAGTTCGTCTCGCCGGCGGGTCACCGCTCCGATGCTCTGGAGCGTGCGCATGCCGCGAAAGCTGTCGAGGACGACAGCCCCGAGCCGGGTGCTGGCCCCGACCCGCTCGTCGGCGCCTTCCTGGGCGAGCAGGCCCGCGAGGCGCATGTTCAGCGGGATGAGGACGCTCGACAGGACCAGGATCACCGCGGCCGGCCACTGCACCGCCGCGGTCACGAGGAAGATGACTGCCATGGACACGGGAGCGGACAGACGCTGAGGGAGGGCCTGGGCGTGGTAGCCGGCGACATCATCGGTCAGCTCGACGATCGCCAGGGCTGCCATCGCCGCGTCTGGTTCATCGCGCCGCTGTCGCGACGGCAGCAGTGCGGCCACGAGACGATGCCGGATGCCGCTGCTGATCCGCTGGCGGCCCGCGGCCTGTAGTCGTGCAGCGCTCCATGCGGACCCTCCGGCGAGAAGACCGCCGGTGAACAGGACGCCCAGCTCGGGCCAGGTGGGCGCCCGGCGCCCGAGCACATTTTGCGCGATCCAGGCCAGCGCCGCCCACTGGACGATGGTGAACACGGTCTCCAATACCTGGAACGTGGCAGCGAGCCGCAGTGAGATGCGTCCCGGCGCGGCGGCTGCGTCGAGCCATCCGCGCGGTGTCCCAGGCAGATTCGCGGCCTCGCGCTGCTTACGCGTCCGCATCGATTCGGCGTTCGTCGATGATCCAGGCAACGCCGCCGGTCAGGGCGATGAGGATCATTCCGATGATGCTGAGCAGCTGGGTGTGGTACTTGGCGTAGCCCGCGAAGACGCCCTGGCAGACGAACTCGCAGAAGAGGGCGCCGATGACACCGGCGAGGGTCAGCACCGTGCGAGCGAGCCATCGGCCGGCCGTCCGCGGGTCGGTTGGGGTTTCAGTAGTCATGGCGGGCTCCTGTCGAGGCGTCGGCAATGTCGCGGCCTTGGGGAGCACCGGTGACCTTGCCCCGGAAGGTGCGCTGGGCGAACCAGTTGTAGAAGAGGAGCAACGGCACGTTGAGCCCGATCCCGACCGCGAGAAACACGATCGTGCTGGACGGCGCCACCGTGTTCTGGAGCGTGAGCCCGGGCGGGACGAGGACGGGGTAGCGCGCCACGACCACGGCGAGAAGCAGTGCGACCGTGGCGGCCGCGAGCCCGGCGATGGGAAGGGCGTCGTACCGGGCGGTGGACCGCAGCATCACCAGGGCTAGCACCACGCCCGCCGCGGAGAAGAGCAGCAATCCGGCGAAGGCGATCGCGGGCCCGGGGTGGGAGAGGTTCAGTGGCGCGGCAGTGCGGTTGACGGCGACGAGGCAGGCCACGACCAGACCTGCCGCGAGTGACACGGTCACCGTGCCACGGCGCCCGGCGTGCGCCCGCAGCGCGCCGGTCGCCTTCCACCTGGTGTAGGCGTAACCCATCGCCAGGTAGATGCCCGTGACGGTTGCCGCGGCCAGCGCCGAGAACCAGCCGATCGCCCCGAACGGCGAACCGGAGAACCCGCCGTTCACCACCGTGAGGCTCTCGGTCAGCGTGCCCAGCACGGCGCCCTGGCCCAGCGCGGCGATCAGCGAGGCGACGCCGAACGCCCGCTCCCACCTGGGCGCGGGCCGGGCTTGGGAGGCCATCTCCACGCTCACACCGCGAACGATCAGCGCGAACAGCACGGCGATCAATGCGAGGTAGGCATGGGGGAGGATCGTCCCGAATGCCAGCGGAAAACCGGCCCAGAGGCTTACTGCCAGCAGGACCAGCCACGTCTCGTTCCCGTCCCAGCCCTGGGCGACCAGTTCGAGCATCTCGCGCCGGTGTCCCCGGTCGCGCTCGACCAGGCTGGCGATGCCGATACCGAGGTCATAACCGTCGAGCACCACGTACATCACCAGGCACAGCAGAGGGAGGACGAACCAGGTGGTCATCGCGTTACCTCCTGCCCGTCAACTCGGCCGCGAATACGCCGGGTACCGGCGCGGGATCCGCGACGGGCCACGGCTGGCCAGCCCGGTCGGGGTGGTCACGCTCAGGCCCGATCCGCATCGTCCGCACGACGTAGGCGACGTAGCCGACCAGCATGACGAGGTAGAGCAGAGCGAAGCCCACGACCGAGAAGAGGATCTCGCCCGGCGCCAGTTGCGACACCGCAGCAGAGGTCCGGAGCTGGCCGAACACGACCCATGGCTGCCGGCCGGTCTCCGCGGTGACCCATCCGCCCAGGATGGTGATGATTCCCACGGGTGCAGTCCACTGGAGGAACCGGTGAAACCGTCGCGACGTCCACAACTTGCGGCGGAACCGCAGGATCGTCGCGTAGAAGGCCGTCCCGAACATCAGCAGCGCTCCGAAGTACATGGCCCGGAATCCCCAGAAGACCGGTGCCATTAACGGCCGGTCGGCCTGGGGAGTCAGGTCGAGGCCGGGGGTGGCCGTTTTGCAGCCCAGATCCCGGTAGAACGCGCTCCCCAGGCAGGGGATGGAGACCTCCGCGATGTTGCGCTGGGCCTGCTGGTCGGGGATCGCGAAGATCACCCAGCCCGTGTTTCCGCTGGCCCAATTGCCCTCGACCGCCTGTCCCTTGGCAGGCTGGTACGGGAGTTCGGCATTGGCTACGCCGTCACCAATGAAGATCTGGAGCGGAATCAGGATCGCCGCGATGCCGAGCGCGATGGACACCGACCGGCGGGCAAATGGCAGCTCCCGCCGCCTCACCAGGTAGTAGGCCCCGATGCCGGCGACGAAGAAGCTGGCGGAGATCAGCACCGCCACCAGCATGTGCGGGTATCGCCAGGCGAACGATCGGTTGAAGATGACGTCGATCCAGTTCGTCGGCTCGAACCGCCCGTCGCGGACGGCGAATCCCGCGGGCGTCTGCATCCACGAGTTGGCGGCGATGATCCAGGTCGAGGACAGGATTGTCCCGATCGCGACCATCACCGTCGCGGCGAACATGGTGCCCCGCCCGACCCGGCCGTCACCGTAGAGAAGGATGCCGATGAACCCTGCTTCCACGGCGAACGCGGTGACGACCTCCATCCCGATGATCGGGGCGATGATCGGCCCAGTCTGCGCGGCGTAAATGCCCCAGTTCAGCCCCATCTCGAAGGTGATCACGATGCCCGCGACCACACCGATCGCGAATCCCACGGCGAAGATCCGCCGCCAGAAACGGAACATCTGCAGATAGACGGGGTTCCCGGTCTTCCAGTGCACCCCGTACAGGACGCACAAGAAGATCGATAACCCAACGGTGATCGCCGGGAACGTCATATGGAACAGCACCGTGATGGCGAATTGCCATCTGGAGAGATCGAGCAGACTCACGGCTGCCTCCTGGATACGCGCTTGGTGACGGTTCCCCAGACCCGGTCCGCCGGCATCGCGCTGATCAAACCCGTCTGCGGCGCCGCCGAGCGGGTCGCCAATCAGGTTCTCGCCGCGCGAGCCCATGGGGCATCGCGGCCAGCCGCCGTACCCGACTGCCGCTGGCGCGAGTCCTGCAGTTCCCGCTAGCCGGTAGCCGATATGCCCGCTCGCTGCGGCGACAGCAGCGGCCCCAGCGGCGATCGTGATGGCGAGAACTGCTGCGAGCAAGGAGGCAACCGATGAGGGTGCTGCACGCGGGTCCGCGAACGGGAGACTTCGCATGACGGCGGTGGGCCAGCGGGCGAAGGCGGCGCTGGGTCTCCCGCATCTGCCCGGGCTGCGCAGGCATCGCTGGTCCGCGACGGAGCGGGCCGTAGTCATCTCCCTGCTGGCGATGGTGATGGGCTCGCTGTTCGTGACGTCGTACTCGCTCGCGCTCGGTGATCCGGTGCCGCACCGCATCGACGCGGCGCTTGTCGGTGATCCGGCGCGAAACGCATCGACAGTCGACGCGGCCGAGCGGATCGCGCACGGCGGTCTGGCCTTCCACCCGTACGCGTCGGTCCCGGCCGCGCTGCACGCGATCGACGAGCAGCGGGTCTACGTCGCCCTGGATCTGACGTCGGCGAGGCCGACCCTGTATGTGGCGAGCGCTGCCGGAGCGTCGGTCGCGCGGGTGCTGGAGCAGGTATCGGCCGCCGATCCGGCGGTGCGCGTCATCGACACACACCCCCTCGGTACGCACGACCCGAGCGGCGTCGACATCTTCTACCTCATGCTTGTCGCGACGATCGTCGGTTTCACGACGGTCCTGCAGGTTCGCGCGAACGCGGGCGGCCTGTCGCTGCGCAGGTGGACGGCATTCGTCGTCGCCCTGGCGTCCGTCGCGTCGCTGGTTTTCACGGTCGTCGAGGGGCCGCTGCTGCACAGGCTCGACCTGCCGGTGCTGGAGAGCTGGGGGATCCTGGCGCTCCAGCTCGTCGCGGTCGCGTCCTTCACCTCGCTCGTGGCGGTGCTGGCCGGCCGCTGGGCGATCCTGCCCAGCTGGCTCTTCTTCGTCGTCCTCGGCAACAGCTCGTCCGGGGGAGCCGTCGCGCCGCCGCTGCTTCCTGGCCCGTTCGCGTTCGTTTCGCAGTGGCTGCCCTCGGGCGCCACGGTGACTGCGCTGCGCGAGGCGGTCTACTTCCCGGCGTATCAGCACGCGCGCCCGATCGCTGTCCTCGGGACCTGGGCGGCCGTGCTCTTCGCGGCGATGATCCTGGTCTCGCACCGGCTCCGCAGGAGCCCGGGCAATCCCTGAGCGCCGGTGAATCAGGCCGCGCGGCCACATCCCGGCCGGCCCCTCGCGCGAACGCTCAGCCGGCCGGCGGCCGTTCGCCGGCGGAGGGCGTGGGGTCCAGGAACACGTAACTGACGCCCGGAAACAGGGACCGCAGACGGCGCTCGGCTTCATCGGCGGCCCGCTCGATGTCCACCGCTGTGTACGCGCCGTCGAAGTGGACCTTCGCGGCGACGAGGAGGTTCCCGGGACCGATCACCACAGCGGCGAAGACCGGCACGGCCACGACGCCGGGCAGCGACTCAAGACCGCTGCGCAGGACGGCCTGCAGCTCTGTGCCCGCGGCCCGGCCGATGAGCAGCGAGAGGTTGGTGCGCGCGAGGCTGGCCGCCACGAGGACGAGCAGGACGCCGACGGCCACCGAGGCAAGCCCGTCCCAGACGGTCTGCCCGGTCAGTTGCCGCAGGCCGACGCCAGCCGCGGCGAGCAGTAGGCCGATCAGCGCCGCGGCATCCTCGAAGATCACCGCCTTGACCGTCGTGTCCGTCGTCAGCTGGATGTAGGCACGCGGTGACAGGTCGCGCGCGGCCGCGATCCGGCGCGCCTGTCCCAGACCGCGCGACAGAGAGAGTGCCTCCACCACGAACGCGAAGGCGAGCACCGCGTAGGAGACAACTACTCCGGCCGGCTCAGGCGGTTCACCGCGTGCCAGCGTCTCGAAGCCCCGCGCGAGGGAGAAGCCGGCACCGGCGACGAAGGTTGCCAGGGTGGCCAGGAACGCCCACACGTAGGTTTCTCGTCCGTGCCCGAACGGATGCCGGGCGTCCGGGCCGCGGGCACCCCGGCGCGCCGCGATGAACAGAAAGACCTCGGTCACCGTGTCGGCTACCGAGTGGGCGGCTTCGGCCTGCATCGCCGCCGATCCGCTGACCACTCCGGCGGCCGCCTTGGCAACGGCGATGACCAGGTTGGCCACCCCGGCGATCACGACGGTGATGGTCCGCTCGGCTGCCCGATCGCGCGGCTCGCCCGGCCGTTCTGCCTCGCTCACTGCACCTCCGGACTCGTCTGAGCGGTGTGTGCTGTGCTGCCGGGCGTCGTTGCTCCGCGCCCGCCGCCCCTTCTCAAGATTCCGCTCTTGAGCGGTGCGGTGTCATCGGGGCGGGCGCCCGGCATCGCTTCACGCCATCCGGAACTTTGGTTTTCCTGCAGGTTAGTACCGAATTGTCCCCAGCAGGCCCCGGCGTTCGCGAGAGCCACGCGCAAGATCATGACGGCCGGTGACTACGCGGGCCGGTGAGTACGCGGGCCGGTGACTACGCGGGCCGGTGAGTACGCGGCCGGGCGGACAGCAGGCCTGCCCACGCGGCCAGGCCGGTTGGCACGATCACCCAGCAGGAGAGCACCCGGTAGACGAGTACGACGGCTGCTGCCGCGACGTGCGGTGCGCCGGCGGCGACGAGCGCGACCAGCAAGCTCGCCTCGATCACGCCGATGCCGCCCGGTGTGAGGGGGAGTTGCCGGATGATCTGGACGGCGAGGTACGCGCCGGCGAACTGCGCGACGCTCAGGCCGAGCCCGAACGCGTGGCCGACGGCGATGAGGCAGCCCAGGTCGGCGACCCAGTTCGCGGCCGCGTATCCCAGCGCGACGACCAGGTCCCGCCGCCGGGCGGCCGCCGCGGCCTCGAGCGCATCGGCCACCGGCGCCAGCGCACGCCCTGCCCGCGGCCAGCGGGCCGCCACCCGGGCCTGTGCCCGGCGAACAGCGGATGGCTGCTCGTGACTGGTTGTGGCAGCGAGGTGCCGGCTGCGGCCGGACCGGTGACGCGCCAGCGCCCAGCCGCCGCCCAGCGCCGCGACCACCCCGATCGCGACACTCGGATGGGCCCGCACCGGCCCAGCAACCACGACGGCCCCGGTCCATACCGCGTAGAGAGCCGCGAGCCCGGCCATGGAGAGCACTCCGGACAGGATCGTGACGTCGGTTGCGACCCGGTGGCTGGCGCCTCTGGACTGGTACTGCCTGTAGGCGAAACCTGCCGATACCACCGCGCCAGCCGGCATGCTGACCGACAACGCGGACCGGGCGTAGGTGAGCGCCTCGGCGCGCGGTAGCGAGATCGCAACGCCGAACGCGCCGAGCAGCCGGCGCTGCTGGCGGGCGAACATGTCCATCGACAGTGCCTCGGAGGCGGCGGCCACCGCGACCCATCCCGCCGTCGCGGTGTGCAGGGCGGCAAGGACCGCCGCCGGATGCGGGACCACACCGCGCAACGCGAGAACCGCGGCAACCACGCCGGCCGGTGCGATGAGAAGCGACCACACGTGCCGTCGCTCTAGGCCCGGACTAGGGCGCGTGCCGTGCGCTCGCATCAGTGCTTTCGCCGAGGCCTTGGGTTGCACGCCATCCACCGTCGCATCCGGGTCTGCTCGCGGGCTTCGCCGCCAGCACCCAACTCCGGTTACCGGCCAGCCGGAGTCCGGCGACCTCCGGCCAGCCGCGGCGGCTAACGGCGGGCAACGGCGGGCAACGGCGGGCAACGGCGGGCAAGCTTGCCCGGGACCGAGCCCCGGCGACGCGGGATCGCGCCGCGGCCCACCTCGGGAATTGGGGATCGCCGCAGGTGGCAACCCGGCTTGGTGTTGGCCGGAGGACCCGCATTCCGGCTGGTCGGTAGCGGGGTTGGGCGCTGGCGGTGCAGACCCTCGACCGTCCTCGGCCTGATGGTGTGGTGATCGGCAACACACTCTCCCGCCGGCCACCGGATCCTCCCGACGGAGCCTGACCGGCCCACCTTGGCTCCGTGCAGCCATGAGGAAGAAGGCAGCCATGCGAATCGCATCCCGAAAAGCCGTCGCCGTAAGCGGCGTCGCCGCCGCTGTACTGACCAGCCTGGTCGCGTGCAGCAATGGCAACGGCTCGGCGAGCAGTCCCAGCTCCGCGAACTCCAAGGTGGGCGCCCTGCTGCCCGATACCGCCTCCTCGCCGCGCTGGGTGTCGTCGGACCCCAAGGAGCTCACCCAGCAGTGCGCCACGTATAAGCTCACCTGTTACGTCGACAACGCGAACGGCAGCGCGACCACCCAGCTTTCCCAGGCCCAGGCGCTCATCAACGCGGGTGTCGGGGTCCTGCTGGTCGTGAACCTCGACCCAGGCTCCGGAAAGGCCATCGAGAGCCTCGCCAAGCAGCACAACGTCGTCACGATCGACTACGACCGGCTGACCCCCGGCGGCAGCGCCTCCTACTACGTCTCCTACAACAACGTGCAGGTGGGAGTCGACCAGGGCACTGCGCTGACCAGTTGCCCAGAGGTCAAGGGCCACCAGCCGGTCAACTACGCCGAGATCGACGGCGCGGCGACCGACAACAACGCCACCCAGTTCGCCCAGGGCTACAACTCGGTGCTGTCCAAGCAGCCGGGCTGGCACAAGCTCGCGGACCAGAGCGGCAACTGGGATGCCGCGACCACGCAAGGCGTGTTCACCACGATGCTGGGCCAGCACCCGGATCTCAACGCGGTCATGGTCGCCAACGACACCATGGCGCAGGCGGTCATCAACGTGCTGAAGTCGCAGGGCCTTGCGGGGAAGGTGGCCGTGTCCGGCCAGGACTCGACCCCGGGCGGCCTCGACAACATCATGTCCGGCACGCAGTGTTTCACCATCTACAAGCCGGTCGCCGGCGAGGCCGACGTGGCGATCAAGCTAGCCGGCCAGATTCTCGCCGGTCACAAGCCGGCGGCGTCGGCGACCACCAAGGATCCGTCCGGTGGCCGGGAGGTTCCCTCGTTCCTCGCCGCGCCGACGGTCATCACCAAGGCCAATGTCGCCAAGCCGGTGACCGACGGCTACGTGACGCCGGCTGCCGTCTGTACCACCTCCGCGTTGCAGAAGCTCTGCTCCGCCAACGGCATCCAGGCCCCGTAGCCCGGATGCGCCCGCGGGGCCGGAGCCGCATGCCGTCTTCGGCCCCCGATCACCTGAGGAGGTGACGCGACATGACCACCATCCCCGCTCTGGAACTGCGCGGCGTCGACAAGTCCTTCGGTCCGGTCCGCGCGCTGTCGTCCGTCAACCTCACCGCGCGCGCGGGTGAGGTGACCGCGCTCGTCGGCGACAACGGGGCCGGCAAGTCCACATTGATCAAGTGCATCGGCGGTATCCATCGTGTCGACGCCGGGGAACTCGTCTTCGACGGCAGCCCGCGGACCCTGACCGGTCCCCGCGACGCCGCCCAGTTCGGCGTCGCGATCGTCTATCAGGATCTCGCCCTCTGCGACAACCTCGACATCACCGACAACATGTTCCTCGGCCGGGAGGAAGTCACCCGGCGGGGCACCCTCGACGTCAACACGATGGAGAAGCAGGCGAGACGCGCGCTCGACGCGCTGTCAGTGCGCACCGTGCGTTCGGTCCATCAGGTCGTCGCGAATCTCTCGGGCGGCCAGCGGCAGACCGTGGCGATCGCCAAGGCGGTGCTGTGGAAGGCGAAAATCGTCGTCCTGGACGAGCCAACCGCCGCGCTGGGGGTCGTCCAGACCGAGCAGGTGCTCGACCTGGTGCGGCGCCTCGCCGACCAGGGCGTGGCCGTGATCCTGGTGTCCCACAACATGAACGACGTCATGCGGGTCGCCGACTCGATCGGCGTGCTGTACCTGGGACGGATGGCCGCCCAGGTCAAACGGGTGGACGTCACCCAGACGCAGATCGTGGAACTGATCACGACGGGACGCTCAGGCGATCTGGGACTCTCCTCCGCCGAGTCGGCCGGAGTGGCGACATGACCAGGATCCTCGAAGAGAACACACGAGAGGTGTCAGAGGCAGCGCCCGGCGTCGGCGCCTACCTCCGGGGCTACGTCGCCCGGGTGCGCGGCGGCGAGCTGGGTTCGATCCCCGCGATGGCCGGGCTGGTCCTCATCACCGCAGTCTTCGCGGTGGTCCATCAGGGCTTCCTGAGCGCGTACAACATCGAGGCGCTCGTGATCCAGGCGGCTCCCATCATCGTGATGGCGATGGGCCTGATCTTCGTGCTGCTCCTCGGTGAGATCGACCTGTCCGCCGGCACCACCGGGGGTCTGTGCGCCGCGAGCATGGCGGTGCTGGTGATCCGGCACGGCATGACGTGGTGGCTGGGGATCCTCACGGCGCTGGTGATCGGCGTGTTCATCGGCACCACCATGGGTTGGCTGCGCGCCCGGATCGGCATCCCGTCGTTCGTGATCACGCTGGCGACGTTCCTGGCCTTCCAGGGCGTCACGCTCATCCTGATCGGCGGTGAGGGCTCGGTGAACCTGCCCGGCAACATGCCACTGATCCAGCTGGAGAACAGCTTTGTGCCGCTGTGGCTCGGCTGGGTGCTGCTCGCCCTGGCGGTGCTGGGGTACGCCGCGGTCCAAGTGGCGGACGCGCTCGGGCGGCGCCGCGACGGCCTCGCGCCAGTGCCGTTTCCGGTGATCGCGGCGAAGATCGCCGCACTGGCGGTGCTCGGCTCGCTGTTCACCTACGTGATGGGCATCAACCGGAACGTCGCCACCAACGCGTACTTCAGCAGCAAGGCCCAGGGAATGCCGTGGGTCGTGGTGCTCGTGGCGGTCCTGTACGTGGGGTGGAACTTTGTCCTCACCCGGACCCGCTACGGGCGGCACGTGTACGCCGCCGGGGGCAACGAGGAGGCGACGCGGCGGGCTGGCGTCGCCGTGTCCCGGATCCGGATCTCGGTGTTCGTGATCTGTTCCGGCATGGCCGCTGTCTCGGGCCTGGTCGCGGCGTCCCTCCTGCAGTCGGTGCAGTCGAACGCGGGCGCGGGCAACACGCTCCTGCTGGCAGTGGGGGCGGCCGTCATCGGGGGTACCTCGCTGTTCGGCGGGCACGGCCGCGTCATCGACGCAGTGCTGGGTGGGCTGGTCGTGGCTGTCATCGTCAATGGGATGAGCGACCTCATCCAGGGCGCCAACTCCTCCGGCTACGAGTACGTGGTGACCGGCGCGGTTCTGTTGCTCGCGGCCGGGTTCGACGCCGTCGTCCGGCGGGCCCGGTCCCGCTGATCCGCCGCCGCGTTCCCGCTCGCCGTCACCCCGACACCGATGGGATCGTCCACTGCGGTGCTGGGTGTGGTGCTGCGCCGCAGCACTCCAACTGCCAGCCGGCGGCGTACGAGAATTCCGGGCCGGGGGCGGGCAGGCGGCTGGCTCCGGTCAGCGGGCATCGAGGTAGGTGACCACTGCGATGACCCGGCGATGGCTGTCGTTGGTCTCGGGTAGTCCCAGCTTCGACATGATGCTGCTGACGTGCTTCTCGACCGTCCCCTCCGTCACCCAGAGCCGGCGGCCGATGCCCGCGTTGGACCGGCCCTGCGCCATCAGCTCCAGCACCTCCCGTTCCCGGTTGCTGAGCACGGCGAGCGGGTCGCCCAGCCGACGGGCGGAAACGAGTTCCTGGACGAGCGCGGAATCGACGACGGATCCTCCCTTCGCGATCCGGTGGAGCGTGCCGATGAAGTCCTCGACGTCGGTGACACGGCTCTTGAGCAGGTAGCCGATGCCCCGGCCACTGGCGAGCAGTTCCATCGCATGCTCGACTTCGGCGTGGGCCGACAGCACCATGATCGCGATCTCAGGAAACTCCTGGCGAATCGCCCGGGCCGCGTCGAGCCCCTCGGTGGTGTGGGTCGGCGGCATCCGGATGTCCGCCACGACCAGTTCCGGCTTCTTCTCCTTGACCTGGGCCATCAGCTCGACGCCATCGCCGGCGTGCCCGGTGACCTCAAAGCCCGAGCGCTCCAGCAGGCTGGCCAGGCCCTCCCGGAGGAGGACGTCGTCCTCGGCCAGGACCACCCGCACCGCCGTCACACCGAGACCCCGGTGTCCTCACGGAGCGGCTGCCGCGTCATGGCCATGCTCTGCATTATCAGCCGCCCCGGGCCGCTCGTCACCTGCCGCGGCGTTGTGCCCCCTGCTTGCGGAGCGGTCATCCTGGCAGTCGTCCACCCGCGGACAGCCGATCCCGCCGATGCCGCTCCGGCGAGCCACCAGTGGACACCGAGCCGGCCCCGACGGAGCCCCAGAGCGTTGGCCTGACGCCACGACGCGCCGCCGGCAGCCGTGGCACTCCAGGGACCGTCGGCTCCACCCGTCGATGCGTCGTTCTCCAGGGCAGGGTGGCCGTGCGGAGCGAACCTCGTCGGTGGATCGAGGCTCGGGCGGAGCGTAGGGTCGATCTGTTCTGGCCGGTGCTCGCTGGGGCGCGGGTGGGGGGATAGCTCTTGCGTATGGACCTCACGGCGCTCCCCGCCCGCTATCACCGGGCGTTCAACGAGCACGCGTTCGAGGTCTGGCGCGAGGTGTTCGACGAGGACGTCGAGTTCTTCATCGACGGCCTGTCCCTTCGCGGAGTGGACGCCGTCATCGCCCACGGGCTCGAGAGTGTGAGCCAGTCCCCAGGGCTCCACATCACCTCCGAGCGGATCGTCGCGGAATCCGGCGACACGATCGTCACCGAGATCAGCCTCGTGGCTGGCGATCCTGCCCGCGGCGGATCTCGCCGGGCAGGCACGGCCTGCGAGATCTGCCGGGTACGCGACGAGCGCATCGCGTCGTGCCGCAGCTACTACGCGCGTGACCCGGCCGAGCGGCTTGACGCCGTGCGGGTGCCTGCCCGCGCCGAGGCGGGCGTGACTGCCGACGAGCAGGCGGCGCTCCGGCGTGTGGCGACGCTTGTCGCGCAGGGGATCCCGCAGGCCGAGGTGTTCGCGGCCGTCACCGAGGAGGCCGGCTCGCTCGTGTGGGCGGATACGACGTCGCTGATGCGCTTCGAGCCCGATGACACCGTCACGCTCGTGGCTGCGTGGAGCGCGCAAGACGCCGACTTACCGGTCGGATCCAGCCATCCCGTGCGCCAGGAGCTGCGGTCGAGACGGGAGGGCGGGCTCCCGTGGCGGTGGAGCCCAGCGGACCTGCCGCTCACCGAACCGT
>JAOPVE010000366.1 GCA_025963185.1 Actinomycetes bacterium | reverse complement strand
CGGGCGGCAGCGACCCGGCGCGCCGGTAGGAGCGCGGCACGCCGACCAGCGGATCCCCGGTCACCGCGGCCCGGATCCGCGCGAGCATCTCCTCCCGCGCGGCGGTCACCGGCCACCCCGCTGCGAGTGCCACCAGGACCGGAACGACTGGCGCGGCGGGACGGGCAGGTCGCGGCTGCGGGTCCACCCGGAGAACGGTGGGGGCAGCCGGCGAGGACGGACCAGCCGGCCGAGCCCCAGCGCGCGTTCGGCCGCCGCGAACCGCCTTGGATCGCTCATCACCCACGCGGCGGCCTTCATCGCGGCCGCCCACCCGCCGGGGACCTTCCGGCCGCGCTCGGCGTCCACCACCCGGGCCCGCAGCTCCACCAGCAGAGCGGGGATGTCGATCTTCACCGGGCACACGTCGTAGCAGGCGCCGCACAGCGTCGAGGCGTACGGCAGGCTCGCGTTCGGATCGCCCGGCCCGTCGATCCCCGTGAGCTGGGGAGTCAGCACGGCCCCGATCGGGCCGGGGTAGACGGATCCGTACGCGTGGCCGCCGGTGCGCTCGTAGACCGGGCACACGTTCAGGCAGGCCGAGCACCGGATGCAGTGCAGCGCGGCCCTGCCAACCTGGTCGGCGAGCGCCCGGGTGCGGCCGTTGTCGAGCAGAACCAGGTGGAACTCCTGCGGTCCGTCGCCAGGGGTCACACCGGTCCACAGTGACGTGTAGGGGTTCATCCGCTCGCCGGTGGAGGACCGGGGGAGCAGCTGGAGGAACACCTCCAGGTCGGCGAAGGTGGGCAGCAGCTTCTCGATGCCCATCACCGTGATCAGGGTGTCCGGGAGGGTGAGACACATCCGGCCGTTGCCCTCGGACTCCACGACGGCCAGCGTGCCGGTATCGGCGATCGCGAAGTTCGCGCCGGAGATCGCCACCTTGGCCGAGAGGAACTTGCGGCGCAGGTGCTCGCGAGCGGCCATCGCCAGGATCCGCGGGTCGTCGCTCAGGTCCGCCGGCACCCCGGGCATCTCGCGGCGGAAGATGTCGCGGATCTCGGTCCGGTTCAAGTGGATCGCCGGGACCAGGATGTGCGAGGGCCAGTCGTGGCCGAGTTGCACGATCAGCTCGGCGAGGTCGGTCTCGACCGCGGCGATCCCCTCGCTGGCCAGGTGCTCGTTGAGGCCGATCTCCTGGGTGACCATCGACTTGACCTTGACCACCTCCCGCTCGCCGGTCGCGCGGACCAGCCGGGTCACGATCGCGTTGGCCTCGGCGGCGTCCCGGGCCCAGTGCACCGCTCCGCCACGCGCCGTGACAGCGGCTTCCAGCTGTTCGAGCAGCTCGGGCAGGCGGGTGAGCACGTCGGCCTTGATCGCCGCCCCGGCGTCGCGCAGGTCCTCCCAGTCGCCCACCTCGGCGACGACGGCCGCGCGCTTGGCCCGGATCGTGCTGGTGGCGTGGGCGAGGTTGCGGCGAAGCTGGGAGTCCGCGAGGGCCTTTTCGGCGGCGGCCGGGAACGGCTCAGCACCGCGCAACGGCTCCGCACCCCGCAACGGCGGTCCGGGCATCCCGAGGAACGTGCTCATGCCGGATCCTCCCTGGTGGACGCCAGGATCTCGGCGAGATGCACGGTCTTCACCGGCGCATGGTCGCGGCTAAGCCCGCCGCCGATGTGCATGAGGCAGGACGCGTCCCCGGCCGAGCAGACGGTCGCGCCCGTCGAGAGGATCCGTGCGGTCTTGTCCGCGAGCATCGCCGAGGACGTGGCGGAGTTCTTCAGCGCGAACGTGCCGCCGAACCCACAGCACTCCTCCGCACCGGGCAACTCGGCCAGCTCGATGCCCTCGACCGCGCGGAGCAGTTCCAGCGGCTTGTCGCCGACGCGCAGCATCCGCAGCGAGTGACAGGTGGGGTGGTAGGTCACCCGGTGCGGGTAGTAGGCGCCCACATCGGTCACGCCGAGCACGTCGGCCAGCAGCTCGGACAGCTCGTAGGTGCGCCCGGCCAGTTCGGTGGCCCGCCGGGCGAGCGGCTCGTCTCCGCCCCGCCGCGCGACCATCGCGTGCTGGTGCCGGATCGACCCGGTGCACGATCCGGACGGCACGACGGCCACGTCGAAGTCCGCGGCGGAGAAGACCTCGACGTGGTGCCGGACCACGGGCAGCGCCTCGGCGAGGTAGCCGGTGTTCACGTGCATCTGGCCGCAGCAGGTCTGCCCGGCGGGGAAGACGACCTCGTGGCCGAGCCGCCGCAGCAACCTCGCCGTGGCCCGGGGAACGGAGGGGAACAGCGCGTCGCCGAGGCAGGTCGCGATCAGGGCGATGCGCACGTGTCCTCCTCGGCCGGCCGCCGCAACCCGGCGCTCGTACGGATTCGGTGAGGGCTGTCGCGCGGATGGTAGGCCGCGAGTGGGAGCGCGTCCCGGAGGCGGGCGCGCAGGTGCCACAGGTCCCCGGCGAGGGCGCCGTGGGTGCGGGCCTGCACGAGCAGGTTGCCGATCGCGGTGGCTTCCGCGGGCCCCGCGATCACCTCCCGGCCGCACGCGTCGGCGACGAGCTGGCACAGCAGGGCGTTCTGGGATCCGCCGCCGACCAGGTGCACGACGTCGACCGGCTGCCCCGACAGCTGCTCGGCCTCGGTGATCGCCGCGGCGAACGCGGTCGCGAGGCTGTCCAGGATGCAGCGCACGTACTCGGGAATCGTGGCCGGGACGGGCTGGCCGGCCTCCCGGCAGGCGCGCGCGATCCGCTCGGGCATGTCCCCGGGCGGCAGGAACACCGGATCGCCGGGACCGAACCGCGGACCCCCGGCCGGCAGCCGCGCGGCGAGCTCCAGCGCCTCGGCGAGGTCGACGTCGATGCCGCGCAGGGCCCATGTGCGCTGGCACTCCGAGAGCAGCCAGAGCCCCATGACGTTGCGCAGGTACCGGATCGTGCCGTCGATCCCGCGTTCGTTGGTGAAGTTTGCCAGGCGGCTGGCCTCGGTGAGCACCGGCGCGGTCAGCTCCACGCCGACCAGCCCCCAGGTGCCGCACGAGACATACCCGAACCGGGGGCCGCGGGCGGGCACCCCGGCGACCGCCGACGCGGTGTCGTGCGACCCGGCGGTGGTGACGACGAGGTCCTGCCCGGCGCCGACTTCGCCCCGGATCCCCGCGGTGACCGGCCCCAGCACCGTCCCGGCCGGGACGACCTCGGCGAGCAGCCCACCGGGCACTCCGAGCCTGGACAGCAAGGGCCGCGACCACTCGCCGCCGCGCGCGTCGAGCAGCCCCGTGGTCGAGGCGTTGGTCTGCTCGGCGGCCTCGATCCCGGTGAGCCAGTACCCGAACAGGTCCGGGATCAGCAGGGCGCGGGCCGCGCGGTCCAGGTGCGGCTCGGCGGCGAGCTGGTACAGCGTGTTGAACGGCTGGAACTGGATCCCGGTGGTGGCGTACAGCTCCGCCGGATCGGCGAGCGCGTGCACGGTCCCGATCGCCGCCCCGGTGCGCGGATCCCGGTAGTGCCGGGGGTTGCCGAGCAGTGCGCCGTCCTCGGCGAGCAGCCCGTAGTCCACCGCCCAGGAGTCGACGGCGATCCCGGCGAGCCCCGGGTCCTCGCGCAGCGCCCGCCGTAGGCCGGTGAGGGTGTCCTGGTAGAGGCCGAGGACGTCCCAGTACAGCCCGCCGGTCAGCGCGACGGGCCCGTTCCGGAACCGGTGCACCTCCCGGACGTCGAGCACGCCCGCGCCGATCCGCCCGAGCACGACCCGCCCGCTGGACGCGCCGAGGTCGACGGCGGCGAGGCTGACGGGCCGGCCCGCGGATCCGGTCATCGCAGGAACGCCGCTGCCACGCCCGAGTCGACCGGGACGTGCAGGCCGGTCGTCTGGGACAGGTCGCCGCCGGTGAGGGCGAACACCGCGGCGGCCACGTGCTCGGGCAGCACCTCCCGGCCGAGCAGCGTCCGCTTGGCGTAGAACGCGCCCAGTTCCTCCTCCTTCACCCCGTAGACCGCCGCGCGGTCGGCGCCCCAGCCCCCGGCGAAGATGCCCGATCCGCGGACCACGCCGTCGGGGTTGATGCCGTTGACGCGGATCCCGTGGGTGCCCAGTTCGGCCGCGAGCAACCGGACCTGGTGGGACTGGTCCGCCTTCGCCGCGGAGTACGCCACGTTGTTCGGCCCGGCGAACACCGAGTTCTTGCTGGAGATGTAGACGATGTCCCCGCCGAGGCGCTGGTCGATCATCGCGCGGGCCGCCTCGCGCGAGACCAGGAACGATCCCTTGGCCATGACGTCGTGCTGGAGGTCCCAGTCGCGGGTGGTGGTCTCCAGCAGTGGCTTGGACAGCGACAGTCCCGCGTTGTTGACGACCAGGTCGACCCCGCCGAACGCGAGCGCCGCGGCCGCGAACGCCCCGGCCACACCGTCCTCGTCGGACACGTCGACTGTGACCGCGGCGGCCACGTCCGGGCCGCCGAGGGCCGTGGCCGTGGCCTCGGCGCTGGCCCCGTCGAGATCCGCGACGACGACGCAGCCGCCCTCCGCGGCGATCCGCTGGGCGATCGCTCGGCCGATGCCCGATCCGCCGCCGGTGACGAGCGCGATCCGGGTCGCCAGGGGCTTGGGCGCGGGCATCCGGGCGATCTTGGCCTCTTCGAGCGCCCAGTACTCGATCCGGAACTTCTCGGCCTCGGAGATCGGCGCGTACTGCGAGACCGACTCGGCGCCGCGCATCACGTTGATCGCGTTGACGTAGAACTCCCCGGCGACCCGCGCGGTCTGCTTGTCCCGCCCGAAGGAGAACATGCCGACGCCGGGGACCAGCACGATCGCCGGATCGGCGCCGCGCATCGGCGGGCTGCCGGAGGTGGCGTGCCGGTCGTAGTAGGCCTGGTAGCCCGACCGGTACACCTCGTGCAGTTCGTGCAGCCGCGCCGCGATCTCGGCGACGGGTGCGGTACCGGGCAGGTCCACGACGAGGGGCTTGATCTTGGTGCGCAGGAAGTGGTCCGGGCAGGACGTGCCGAGTTCGGCCAGCGGCGCCAGCTTCTCGCTGGCCAGGAAGCCGAGTACGGCCTCGCTGTCGGTCCAGTGCCCGACCTGCGGGTGGTCGGCCGAGGCGATCCCGCGGATCACCGGGAACAACGCGGCCGCCTTGGCGCGGCGCTCGGCCTCGGGCAGCGGCTCGTTGCCGGGAACGACGGCACCGAACGGATCGGGCCGCCCGCGCTCGGCGAGGAACTTCTCGGCCGTCCGGATGATCTCCAGCGAGTGCGCCTCGGCCTCGGCGCTGTCCGATCCCCAGGCCGTGATCCCGTGGCCGCCGAGGATGCACCCGATCGCCTGCGGGTTCGCGTCCTTGATCGCGGCGATGTCGAGCCCGAGCTGGAACCCGGGGCGCCGCCACGGGACCCACACGACCCGGTCCGCGAAGCACTCGTGGGTGAGCTTCTCGCCGTCGACGGCGGTGGCGAGCGCGATCCCCGAGTCCGGGTGCAGGTGGTCGACGTGCGGCGCGTCCACGAGGCCGTGCATGGCGGTGTCGATCGACGGGGCCGCCCCGCCCTTGCCGTGCAGGCAGAAGTCGAACGCGGCGACCATCTCGTCCTCGCGCTCGGGACCGGGGTAGACGCTGGTCAGGCTGCGGAGGCGGTCCAGCCGCAGGACGGCGAGGTTGCGCGCGGTGAGCGTGCCCAGGTCCCCACCGGATCCCTTCACCCACATCAGCTCGACCGGCTGCCCGGTCACCGGGTCGGTGCCGGTCCCCTTGGCCGAGGTGTTGCCCCCGGCGTAGTTGGTGTTGCGGGGGTCGGATCCCAGGCGGTTCGAGCGGGCGACGAGCGCGGCGACGGCGCTGGTGTCGGTCATCGGGACGGTCTCCTCACGAAGCGGCGGACGGTCGGGCTCACGCGCCCCAGCTCGCCTGGGTGCCGCCCACCCGGGCGGCGGCGACGGCGGAGGCGTACCCGGAGGCGGCGAACGCGGCCACGGGATCCCGGGGCAGGCCACGGGCTTCCCGGCGGTCCGCGAGGGGGCCGCGGACGTCGGTGTCGAAGGCGTCCATGAGGACCGCGTGCGCGCCGAGTACGTCCCCGGCGCCCTGGGCCTCGGCGAGCGCCCCGGCGTCCACGAGCAGCGCCTTGGCCAGTGCCTGTTCGACGTTCAGCACGGACCGGATCTGCCCGGGGATCTTCTCCTCGATGTTGTGGCACTGGTCGAGCATGAAGTTGATCCCGGACTCGGGCCGGTGCGCGCCGGTGGCGACGATCTCGGTCATGATCCGGAACAGCTGGAACGGATCCGCGGAGCCGGCCATCAGGTCGTCGTCGGCGTAGAAGCGGGAGTTGAGGTCGAACGCGCCCAGCCGTCCCTGCCGGACCAGTTGCATGACGATGAACTCGATGTTCGTGCCGGGCGCGTGGTGGCCGGTGTCGAGCACCACCTGGGCGCGCTCGCCGAGGGCGAGGCAGTGCAGCAGCGAGGTGCCCCAGTCGGGGATGTCCATGCTGTAGAAGTACGGCTCGAAGAACTTGTACTCCAGCAGCAGCCGCTGGTCGTCGTCCATGGCCGCGTAGATCCGCTCCAGGGACTCGGCGAGGCGGTCCTGGCGGCCGCGCAGGGAGTCCTGGCCGGGGTAGTTGGTGCCGTCCGGGAGCCAGAGCTTGAGGTCGGTGGATCCGGTGGCCCGCATGACGTCGAGGCAGTCGAGGTGGTGAGCGACGGCCTTGTCGCGGATCCGCGGGTCGGGGTGGGTGAGGGAGCCGAGCCGGTAGTCGTCGTCCTGGAAGAGGTT
Source organism: Actinomycetes bacterium (assembly GCA_025963185.1). GTDB lineage: Bacteria > Actinomycetota > Actinomycetes > Mycobacteriales > Cryptosporangiaceae > RYN-140. The sequence goes on along the minus strand of JAOPVE010000366.1, from coordinate 2,592 downwards.
GGAGTTGATCGCCCCGATGCCGACGCCGTGCTCCTTGGCGTACGCGGTGAGGGCGCCGAAGTCCTCGACGCGGTCCCACGGGATGTGCAGCGAGACGCGCGGGGCCAGCCCGGTCACCGCGTTGACCTGGGCGGCGTCGGCGATCTTCTCGTACGGATCGCGGGGGACACCCGGGGTGGAGAACACCTTGAACCGGGTCCCGGAGTTGCCGTAGGCCCAGCTGGGCACCTCGATCGTGAAGTCGTCGAGCGCGGCCAGGGCGCCCAGGTCAGCGGTCACGGGGTCCTTCTTCCATCGGACGGCTGTCGAGTGTGGTGCGGGGTCCTCATCGGGCCCCGCCGTAGCGGCGGGTCGTCAGCCCGTTGAGCAGGGCGGCGAAGACGAGCACCGAGCCGAGGGCGAGTAGCTGGTACTGCGAGCCCTCGTTCCCGGCGAAGGCGAGCAGGATCCCGGCGTTGAGCCAGACGACGAGCAGGGTGGCGAGCACGACTCCGGCGACCCTGCCGATCCCGCCGGTGATGGCGACCCCGCCGAGCACCGCGATCGTGATCGCCGGCAGGGCCATGCCGCTCCCGGACACTCCGGCGTCGGGCCGGGCGGACGCGAACTGCGCCACGGTGACCACGGCCACCAGCCCGGAGATCAGGCCGGCGTAGACGTAGACCTTGAACCGGGAGTCCCGCACCGGCTGCCCGGACCAGCGCGCGGCCACGTCGTTGGTGCCGATCGCGTACACCCGCCGCCCGTACGCCGTGCGGTTCAGCAGCAGCCAGACGACGACGCCGGTGGGCAGCAGGAACGTGAAGATCCCCAGCGGGACGTTCGGGATGTACGCGCCGATCACCGGCAGCTCGACGGACCGGCTCAGCGAGAACAGCCGCTGGATCGCCGGGGTGCTGATCGGCTGCTGGTCGTTGACGACGATGGCGAGCGACTTGTACGCGTAGTACGTGGCCAGCGTGGCGATGAGCGCAGGGAACCCGACGTAGGCCACGAGGAACCCGTTGACCGCCCCGAGTAGCGCGCCGAACAGCGCGGTCAGCACGATGGCGATCCACAGTGGCCAGCCCCACTCGCCGTACATGAAGCCGAACACCATCCCGGCCAGGGACACGGTCGCGCCGACGGACAGGTCGATCCCGCCGCGCCCCGACAGGATCACCAGCAGCTCGGCGAGCCCGAGCATCGCGAGCGGGACCGCGTTGATCAGCGACGCGGACATGTAGTCGAAGTCGTACGCGGCGGTGAGGTATCCGCCGGAGTCCATCACGAAGAACGTGACCACGACGACGGCGATCAGCACCGCGAGCAGGGCGATCCGCTGGGTGAGCAGGGCGCGCAGGATCCGTGCGCCGGCGGACCGGCGATCCGTGCCGTTGTCCGGTGCGGGCGCGGGCGTGTCGGTGACGGCCGGGGCGGCGCTCATGCTGTCCTCCTTGCCCTGGCGCGCAGCAGGTCCGCGCCGACCGCGACGATGATGAAGACCCCGACGAACAGGTCCGAGAGCTGGGAGTTCCAGCCGAGCTGGGTCACTCCCGAGGTCACGGTCTGCACGAGCAGGGCGCCCAGGAGCGTGCCCAGCACGGATCCGCGGCCGCCCATGATCGAAGTACCGCCGATGACGACCGCGGCGATCACGGCGAGTTCCTTGCCGGTCCCGACGGACTGGTCGAGCGTCGAGGTGCCCTGGGCGATGACGAAACACGAGGCCAGCCCCACGAGTACGCCGGTGACCGTGTAGGCCAGCAGCACCCGGCGCTGCACCCGCACCCCGGCCAGCCGCGCGGCGTTCGCGTCGCCGCCGACCGCGTAGAAGTGCCGGCCCCCGGCGGTGTGCCGCAGGTACCACCAGGCCAGTGCGCCGATCGCGAGGGTGAGCAGGAACGCGTGCGGGATCCCCAGCGTGCGCCCCTGGGTGCCGCGGCCGAAGAACGCGAGGGTGGACGGGATCCCGTTGACCGTGCTGGATCCGAAGATCCGCAGCCCCAGGAACAGGAACAGGTTCGCCGTACCGAAGGTGATGATGATCGCGTGGACCCGCCCGTAGGCGATCAGGATCCCGTTCACGGCCCCGAGCACCGCCCCCGTGACCACGGCGAGCAGCACCGCGACCGGGAGCGAAAGCCCGTGGCCGACCAGCGCCTTCGCGGTGATCACCGAGCAGACCATGATGGCCGCGCCGACTGAGACGTCGATCCCGCCGGTGATGATCACGATCGTCATCCCGACCCCCACCAGCGCGATCGGCGCGGTGGAGACCAGCAGCGGCTGGATCGACCCCGCGGTCGCGAACGCCGGGGTGGCGAGCGCCAGGATCACCCACATCACGGCGATCACCCCGACCAGCACGAGTTCCTGGCCCGACACCGGCGGCGGCAGGACCCGCCCACGGGACCGGGGCGCGGGCGTGGGCTCCCCGGCGGTGGGGCCGGGGTCCGGCCGCGGATCGGCGACTCCGACGCTCATCGGTCCTCTCCTTCCGGGTGGCTCGCTTCCACGGATCCGGCTGCGGCGGCGAGCACGTCCACCTGGCTCGCACCCGGGCCGAACTCGACCGTGGTCGTGCCGCCGCGGACCACCTGGATCCGGTCC
>JAOPVE010000358.1 GCA_025963185.1 Actinomycetes bacterium | reverse complement strand
TCCTGCAGTTGGACGGCGTGGCCGAGGCCGGTGCGACAGAGACGAACGCCGTGGCCGCGGTCATGAGAGCTGCCGCGCTCACGCCGATCACAACGCGGCGAACGCGGCCGGATGAATTCTTCGTGCTTGACACTCGATCTCCTTCTGGTGGGGCGATCCCGTCGGATGACGGGATCTGTTGATGACTCCGCTGCGTCACTCGCCGGGCAGCTGCCTCATACCGTGGGCCTGTGCGCAGCGTGGTTGCAGTGCGACCGGCCACCCACCCTCGACGCTGAATTAAGCCGCGGGCAACCGAAAAGGGCTGGGCGGGACGAGGCCGGGAGGAGATCGGGACAACGCGGGGAACAGCGTTCTCTGGCTCCTGAGCGGGTGGCCAGCGTGGATGCCTGCCAGCGTTCCGGCCGAATGGAGTGCTGTCCGGCGCTGGGCCACGCGGCATAGGCACGACCACGCGGCAATTTCGGGTGCCATTGAAGCCTTGACCCCGGCATGGTCATCGCCATGCCAGCCGCAGCCAGATCCCCGATGCAACCCGCGCTGACAACGCCCCGCCTTCAGCTCAAGGCCTTCACCTCCGCAGACGCTCCCGAGCTTCACGAGTTTTTCGCGGACCCGCAGACGCACACAGTCGGATCCGGACCGTTCACCTCTCTCGCCCAGACCGAGCGGTGGATCGCCAACCGGCTCATCGTCCAGCGCGACCACGGGTTGTGCTGGTACGCGCTACGGGACTCAGCCAGCGGCCGCCTCATTGGCAACTGCGGAATGCTCAAGGGCCGCGCCAGCTACGGGCAGCCCGAAATCGGTTATGAGATCCGCGCGTCCGACCGGCGACAGGGCTACGCCGCCGAAGCCGCCCAGGCCGTCATCGAGCAATGCCGTACCGCGGGTCTGGCTCGGGTGTGGGCAAGTATCCGCCCACACAACACCGGCTCGCGTCGCATCGCTGCCCAGCTCGGGATGCACATCCACAGGACCGAGAGCGATGACCGCGGAGACCTCAACTTCTACTTCATCGACCTTTAGCCCCCCGCTGGGGAGCTCGGAGGGCGATCTACGCGCCGAAGCGCGCGCCGTTGTGCCGGTCAGGGCCGGTCTAACGGCACACACTTCCCCGCTGGGGGCGGGCCGAGGCGCACCAGACCGGTGGCGAGGGACGCCACGATGTGGACACGGATGAGTGCTGCGACGGGGGCGGATGCTGGCTGTGCGGCGTGCACCAGCATGTCCGGATCGGCCAGCGGGCGATGGTCGCCGCGATGGCGAAAGTCAGCCGTGACGTCCTGCCGTTCTGCGCCGTGGACGGGAATCCAGCGACTCACCGGGCGCTGAACATCGTCGGTCTCCGGCGTGCCGGGATTCCTGCGACGGAGTACCGGGCCCTGCGGCAAGCGCTCAACCGGCTGCGTTCGGGTGAGCGACTGGAGCGGGCCGACGGCATAGTCGGTGAGCTCTCGTCGTTCGCGGCCGTCCGGTCGCGGCGCGGAATCAGTGCTTTCGCACGAGAGGTGCCTTGATGGCCTGGACCCTGCCCCGCGGGCTCGGCCAGGGCCTGGACATCGAGCACACGCGGCGAAGTGTGTGCCGTTGGGCCGGTCAGGGCCGGTCTCGCGGCACGCGCTTCGGCGAGGGGGTTAGCGGCGGTGGGGGTCGAAGCGGACGCAGGTGCGGCCGAAGAGGAGTTTCGAGCCTGGGCGGATCGGGGTGGGGACCTGGGGCATGACGCGGCTCCACTCGGATCCGCCGGGCGGGCAGACGTGGGTCCCGCCGGGCGTGCCCAGGTCGACCAGGCGGACCGTCCAGCCGTCGAGCGCCACTCGGGCGTGCACGTCGGCGAGGTGGCCGTCGGTCTGGGTGATCGGGAACGGGCGGGCGCGGCCGGCCTGGACGTCCGAGTCGGTCGCCGGATCGCGTCCGACGATGTAGTCGCCCGTCACGGTGAGCTCGGGGCCGTCGTCGAGGGAGAGCACTCCGAGGGGTGGCCGGGGTCCGGTCTCGGTGGCGTTCGGCGGCTGCGGCATGTGCGCGTCGCACACCATGCACTCGGTCGCGGACAGCGGGTTGAAGTGCCGGTCCTCGCAGTACGTGCCCACGACCACGGTCTCGCCCGTCTCGTCGGGGTGGCGCAGGAGGGTGAGGCGGCGGCCGAACGGGCTGCCGTCCGAGTCGTCGATGAGCTCCGCGTCGTGGATCTCGCTGCCGTTCACCCCGTCCGTGTCCTCGTCGGCGAGCGGCGAGCTGGCGAGTGACGGTCCGGCGAGCCCGACCGAGGCGAGGCCGGCCGCTGCCGCGCCGATCCGCGAGGATTCGTAGCCACCCCGGCCGAAGTTCGCCGCGACCCGCTCGGACGCGTGCATGCTGTCCGCCGCGCCGACGACCCGCCCGAGCGAGGACGCGCGCTCGGCGGACGTCGCTTCCCGCTCGCCGTTCGCCCGGTCGAAGGACTGAGCCCGGTCCAGCGGCTGAGACCGGTCGAGGGTCGGGGCCCGGTCGAACGGGGAGGCCCCCTCGAACGCCGGGGAGCCTCCGTAGGACGGCCGCAGATCCTCGGAATCTCCGCGCGGGGCCTGCTCGGGGATCGGCGCGCGTGGGCCGCCGCGACCCGATTCGGCGGCGGCGCCGAGCAGCAGGCCGCCGGCCCGGATCACGCCGCTGTCAAGGCGGCTCCAGCGATCGGGCTGGCCGCCGGCGAATCCCCTGCCGAGGGCCGCGCGCAACTGCTCGACCGGATCGGGAAAGCGCCGGTCCACCCACGTCACGGCCTCGCCGCCGTCGAGATGGATCGTCTGCCCGCCGGTCCGGACGTCGGCGACCGCCGCCCCGTGCACGAGGACGGCGAGCCCGTTGCCGAGCGGCCCGACCAGGCATAACGCGGGGTATTCGGCCCCGTCGTCGTCGGCGGCGAGCAGCAGGGCGGCCAGTTTGCGGCCGAGCCTGCGTCCGTCGCCGCCTGTGCGGGCGATCTCGGTGACGAGGTCGATCAGGGTGCCGATCTGCCGCTCGAACCGGGCATCGCCGTCGCACAACAGCGTGAGGCCGCCGAACCGGGCCAGGACACCGTTGCCCTCGACGGGCTGCAACATGTCGAGCGCCATCCGAGCACCTCCAGGGTCGCCGCGCACCGCCCTGTGGCACACGTCTCCGGGAAGGGGTACGGGCGGTCCGCCGCCGGGGTTCACTACCCAGCGGATCCGCTGAAGCACTGTGCGTTTGTCAGGCGGCCTGGAACGGGTCGTGCTCGGCCAGGAAGCGCTCCAGCCGTGCCTGGTCGACGCGGCTGGTCACCGAGGACGTCTCCTGCTGGTCACGAATGCACTTGGCGAGGGTGAACGCGCTGGTCACGACGAAGAGCAGGCCGAGCGCGAGGAAGGCGCGGGGCCAGCCGCCGATCGGCAGGTAGGCGATCCCGATCATCATGGCGACAGCCGAGACGACGAACGAGATCACGGCCTGGGCGTAGAACGCGGTGGTGGTCTTGGGCTGCACAGATGCGGTATTGGTCATGCCATTGAGTGTGCGCACGCGGCCAACGCGGATCTTGAGCACAAGCACTCAACCGGCCCGGCGGCGTGGACGGCACCACCGGGGCCGGACGGCCACATCACATGATCAGGTCGCCCGGGTCGATGCCCGACTCCTCGTAGGCGTGCTCGAAGTCCTGGCCGGCCGCCTCGAAGTGGCCGCCCGCGTCGGCGGCGCTGTGCCCGGCCTGGTCCCACTGGTTCGCCGCGCCGTGGTCGTCGCCGAGCAGGACCTCGGCGCCCGCGACGCCCGCGTGGTACCCGGCGTCGAGGGCGTCGCCCGCACCGGACAGCACCTCGCCGGCACCGTCCCACAGGTCGCCGAGCATGCTGTGCTCTTCGGGGCTCTCGGTCATGTGTGCCTCCTGGAGTGATGTCGTCGTCACCCTGAGGAGGCACAACCACCAGCAGATACTGCCCTAACGGGCGGCCACCGCGGGCTCTCCGGCGAGGGCGTCGAGGAGCCGGGCACACCAGTCGAGCAGGTCGGTGTCGCGCAGTGGCTGGCCACCGACCCGGGCGGTGGTGGGCCTCGGCACGATGACCGTGTTCATGACGTTCTTGTACGAGGACCCGGGGTAGAGCCGCTGGAGCCGCATGACCTTGCTCTCGGGCAGCGCGATCGGCGCGAACCGCACGTTCCGGCCCTGCAGCGAGACCTCGGTGATGCCGAAGCCACGCGCTCTGACCCGGAACGCGGCGACCGCGAACAGGTTCTCGACCGGCTGCGGGAGCGGTCCGTACCGGTCCGTGACCTCCGCGCGGACGGCCGCCAGCTGATCGGCGTCGTGTACCGCGGCCAGCTTGCGGTAGGCCTCCAGCCGCAGCCGCTCGCCCGGGATGTAGTCGTGCGGCAGGTTGGCGTCCACGGGCAGGTCGACCTTGACCTCGGTCTCGGCCTCGGTCTTCTCGCCCTTGAACTCCGCGACGGCCTCGCCGACGAGCCGGACGTACAGGTCGAACCCGACGCTCGCGATGTGCCCGGACTGCTCGCCGCCGAGCAGGTTGCCCGCCCCGCGGATCTCCAGGTCCTTCATCGCCACCGCCATGCCCGCCCCGAGGTCGGTGTTCTGGGCGATCGTGGCGAGCCGGTCGTGCGCGGTCTCGGTGAGCGGCTTCTCGGGCGGGTACAGGAAGTAGGCGTACGCGCGCTCGCGCCCCCGGCCCACCCGGCCCCGGATCTGGGGTAGCTGCGAGAGCCCGAACCTGTCGGCGCGCTCGACGATCAGCGTGTTCGCGTTCGGGATGTCGAGGCCGGACTCAAAGATCGTGGTCGACACGAGGACGTCGAAGTCCTTCTCCCAGAAGCCGAGCATGACCCGCTCCAGGGCCTCCTCGTTCATCTGCCCGTGGCCCACGGCGACCCGCGCCTCGGGCACCAGCTCGCGGAGGTGGCGCGCCGCCCGCTCGATCGACTCGACCCGGTTATGCAGGTAGAACACCTGGCCGTCGCGCAGCAACTCGCGCCGGATCGCGGCCGCGATCTGCCGTTCCTCGTACCCGCCGACGAACGTGAGCACGGGGTGCCGTTCCTCGGGCGGGGTGAGGATCGTCGACATCTCGCGGATCCCCGTGAGAGACATCTCCAGGGTGCGCGGGATCGGCGTCGCGGACATCGTCAGCACGTCGACCGCGGCCCTGACCTGCTTGAGGTGCTCCTTGTGCTCGACGCCGAAGCGCTGCTCCTCGTCGACGACAACCAGGCCGAGGTCTTTGAAGCGGGTCGAGTTCTGCAGCAGCCGGTGGGTGCCGACGACGATGTCGACCGTGCCGTCGGCGAGGCCCTCGATGACCGCCGTGGACTCGGTGTCGGTCTGGAACCGGGACAGCATCGAGATCTTGACCGGGAACTGGGCCATCCGCTCGGTGAAGGTGTTGTAGTGCTGGCGCGCGAGCAGCGTTGTCGGCACGAGGACCGCGACCTGCTTACCGTCCTGCACCGCCTTGAACGCGGCCCGCACCGCGATCTCGGTCTTGCCGTAGCCGACGTCGCCGCAGATCACGCGGTCCATCGGGTAGGCCTTCTCCATGTCGGCCTTGACCTCGTTGATCGCGCCGAGCTGGTCGGGCGTCTCGGTGTAGGGGAAGGCGTCCTCCAGCTCGCGCTGCCACGGCGAGTCGGGCGCGAACGCGTGCCCCTCGGCGGACGTGCGCGCCGCGTACAGCCGGATCAGCTCCGCCGCGATCTCCTTGACCGCCTTCTTCGCGCGCCCCTTGGCCTTCTGCCAGTCGGCCCCGCCCAGCCGGTGCACGGACGGCGACTCGCCCCCGACGTACCGGGTGAGCTGCTCGAGTGAGTCGGTCGGCACGAATAGCCGGTCGCCGGGCTGGCCCCGCTTGCTGGCGGCGTACTCGATGACGAGGTATTCGCGCTCGCCGCCGTTGATCGTGCGCCGGATCATCTCGATGTACCTGCCGACGCCGTGCTGCTCGTGCACGACGAAGTCACCCGGCTGCAACTGGAGCGGATCGACCGCGTTGCGCCGCCGCGACGGCATCCGCCGCATGTCCTTCGTGGACGCTCCACGGGATCCGGTGAGGTCGGTCTCGGTGAACACCGCCAGCTTGAGGCCCGGCGCGGTGAAGCCGCCGAGCAGCGATCCGGTGGTGACCAGCACGGATCCGGGTTCGAGCGCGGTCGCGATGTCGGCGGTGAAGGCGGCGCCGAGATCCGCCTCCCCGAGGACCTCGACCGCGCGCTGGGCCGGCCCGTGGCCCTCGAAGACCAGGAGCGTGCGCCAGCCGTCGCGGCTGAACTGGGCGATGTCGGCGATCGCCTTGGCCGTGTCGCCCCGGTACGCCTCGGCGGCGCGCGCGGCGATCGCCACGGCCGGGGTCTCGGTCACCTCGCTGATCGCCGGGATCACGGTGTCGTACAGGTCGTCGGCCATGGTGCCGCCGTCGCCGGCCGCCGCGGCGATCGCGAACGGGCTGATCGTCCACCACGGCACGCCGAGGTCGCCCGCGGTGGCGCGGACGTCCGCGAGGGTGTGGAACGCGGCCGCGCCCAGGTCGATCGGGGACGTGCCCCCGGTCGCCGCCGCGGCCCAGGACGCCCTCAGGAACTCCTCACTGGTTGCCACCAGGTCGTGTGAGCGCGTCCGCACCCGCTCGGGATCGCACACAATCACATGCGATCCAGCGGGGAGCGCGTTGACCAGCAGTTCCAGCCGTCCGCTGCCCTCCAGCAGCGCGGGGGTCAGCGACTCCATGCCCTCGACGGGGGTGCCGTCGGCGATCTTGTCGAGCATCTCGGCGAGCCCGGGGTGCCGCTGCGCCAGCTCGGCGGCCTTGGCGCGGACCTCGGGCGTGAGCAGCAGTTCCCGGCACGGCGGCGCCCACAGCCCGTGGGTGGCGATCTCCAGCGACCGCTGGTCGGCGACCGCGAAGTAGCGCACCTCCTCGACGTCGTCGCCCCAGAACTCCACCCGGACGGGGTGCTCCTCGGTGGGCGGGAACACGTCCAAGATGCCACCGCGGACCGCGAACTCGCCGCGCTTCTCCACCAGGTCCACGCGGGCGTACGCGATGCCCACCAGCCGCTCGACGACCTCGTCCAGGCTCGCGCTGTCCCCCGCCGCGAGCTGCAGCGGCTCCAGATCGCCGAGCCCGGACGGCTGTGGCTGAAGCACACTGCGGACCGGCGCGACCAGCACCGTGATCGGCCCCGTCGTCGGATCGTCCTTACTCGGGTGCGCGAGCCGCCGCAGCACCGCGAGCCGGCGGCCGATCGTGTCGGCGCGCGGCGAGAGCCGCTCGTGCGGCAGCGTCTCCCAGGACGGATAGACGGCGATCGTGTCGGGCGGGAGCAGGCAGCGCAGGGCCGCGGCCAGGTCGTCGGCCTCGCG
>JAOPVE010000336.1 GCA_025963185.1 Actinomycetes bacterium | reverse complement strand
CCTGAGCTACACGCGCACCAGCCAGGGTCCCTCGTGGAGCGGGCAGACCGACGCGGCCGGCCACTATTCGGCGGACCTGTTCTCCGGCACCCACCGGCTGGCCGTATCCGGCGGCACCCTGGGCGGGACGTCCGTCAGCTTTGGGGAGCCCGTCAACCTGGCGGACGACGGCGTCCACGACATCACCGTCCCGACCTCGATGCTGTCCGTATCGGTGCGGGAACTGAGCGGCGCACCGGTGACCAACGCCGCCCTCTCGCTCACCGGCTCGATCGCGACCAGCACGCTCACGGGCTCGGCCAGCATCGAGGTGAACCTCGACGGTGACGGCAACGCCGGCATTCCGCTGGTCACCGGCAGCGTGTTCCCGCACGGCGGCCTCCTGGTCTTTCCGACCGGCCTCAAGGTGCCGTTCCCGACGCCCCCGATCGACGGCGACCGGCGGCTCTTCCTCCTCTTCGACCGGGCCACCGGCGGCGTGTTCGTCGACGACAAGGCCCCGCAGGTGACCGGCGTACCCAGCCGGCCGGCGGCGGCGGGCTGGTTCGGCGCCCCGGTCACGATCAGCTGGATCAGCCGCGACCCCCGGCCCTCCTCGGGCACGCCGAGCCAGCCCCCGGCGATCACGGTGAGCGCCGAGGGTGCGAACCAGACGGTGACGTCCGCCCAGTCCTGCGATCCGGCGGGCAACTGCGCCACCGGCACGTATGTCGTCTCGATCGACCTGACGCCGCCCACGATCTCGGCCCGGCCGCTGCCCGCGCCGGACTCGCACGGCTGGTACAACACCCCGGTCACGGTGTCCTTCGACTGCGCGGACGCGCTCTCCGGCGTGGCGGCCTGCGCGGACGTCGTTCTGGACGCGGACGGCACGGGCCAGACCGCGACCGGCACGGCCCTCGACGTGGCGGGAAACACGGCCACGACCACGATCCACGGGATCAACGTCGACCGGACCGTCCCAGCGGTCACCGTCTCGGGGGTCATCGAGGGGCACAGCTACCCGCTCGGTGCCCAGCCCACGCCGTCGTGCACGACTACGGACGCGCTCTCGGGAGTCGCGGTCCCGGCCACCGTCACGGTCACCCGGGACGCGGCCGGCCAGTACACGGCCTCGTGCGCGGGGGCGGCCGACGTGGCGGGCAACCACGCGGATCCGGCGCTCGTCGGGTACACGGTGACGCCGACCCCGGCCACGCTCGGGACCCTCACCGACGCGTACGTCCTGCATTCCGGGTCGCCGAACGCGGACGGGGTGAGCCACGACCTGGCCAACAAGCTGGCGCACGGCCAGTACTGCAACTACATCGACACGGTGAACCGCGAGCCCGGCGGATCCCACCCGGCGCTCACCACCACCCAGGCCGCCGAACTCGTGTACTGGGCCCGGATCCTGGACCCCACCTGCTGATCTGGACTGGCGCCGACCGGACAGACTGGACACCATGACTCAGCAGTTCGAGGGACTGGGCCGTAGCTACGACACCTATCGTCCGAGGTACCCGGATGCGCTGTTGGACGCCGTCGCGGCCGCGGTCCCCGCCGTACCCGAGCCCCGGATCGTTGACACCGGATCCGGCACCGGTGTCGCGCTCGAGGGTCTCGTGCCGCGGCTGCCCGCGGGGGCGCGAGTCGAGGCTGTCGACACGTCCGCCGACATGGTGGCGCGGGGCCGGGAGAAGTTCCCCGCGGTGACCTGGCACGTGGGGGAGGCCGAGCCGTTCCTGGAGGCCGCCTGCGGGGTCCACCTCGTTGTCGCCGCGCAGGCGTACCAGTGGATGGACCGGCCCCGATACCGGCGGGCGGCGGCGGGCTGTCTCGCTTCCGGCGGATCGCTCGCGGTCCTGCAGAACAACCGCGACTTCACGGCGAGCGCCTTCCTCGACGCGTACGAGTGCCTGCTCGAAGAGCTCAGCCCCGGGTACTCGCGCTTCTACCGCACCTTCCCGATCGGCGCCGAGCTCGCGGAGCAGTTCGAGGTCGTCACCCCGCACCGGGTGAGCTGGAACCAGCGCCTCAAAGCCGAGGACTTCGCGGGTCTGAGCCAGACGTCCACGCAGGTCCAGCGGGCGATCGAGGAGCACGGCGGCACGTTTCTCACCCGGCTCGCCGCAGTGATCGCCGAGCACCAGAGCGACGGCGAGGTGACCATCGTCTACACGAGTGAGGCGTTCGTGGCGTCCGGGCGGCTCACGGGGGGTCGGAGTGGGCGATCCGGGTGAGCTGGCGCCACAGGAGCATGACGAACGCGGCCGAGCCGGCGAAGGCGAACCAGAACGGCGCGGTCACGCCGTAGTGGGTGGCCAGGGTGCCGCCGATCGCCGATCCGGCGACCAGCCCGCCGTAGACGCTGATCGTGTACACGCTGCCCACCCGTCCCTGCAGGTGGGCGGGTACGGCGCGCTGGCGGACCGTGATCGACGTCGTCCCCCAGATGAACGCGTGCGCGCCGAACACGAAGAAGATCAGCCCGGCGATCCAGGCCGAGGTGGTGACCGCCAGGGCGAGGTGGGTCAGGGTCTCGATGACCAGTCCGGCGCGCATCACGTTGCCGAGGCTCACCCGCCGCGTGATCCGCCCGTAGAGGCCGGTGCCGACCAGTCCGCCGGCCGCCATGATGGTTGTGAGCAGGCCGAACCCGATGGCACCGAGCCCCAGCCGCTCGGTCGCGTAGAGCACGAGCACCGACCAGGCCGCGCCGAACGTGACGTTGAAGATCAAGATCGTCAAAGCCAGTGTGCGGACCGCCGGGTGGCGCATCGTCCACCGCAGCCCCTCCGCGATGTCCCGGCGAATGCCCCCGGTGACCTCGGCCGCGCGGCCATGGGCGGGCAGCACCACCCGCGACACGAGGATCACGCCCGCGCAGACCAGCACAAGCTCGGTGACGAACGGCCATGCCATCCCGGCCGCGAACAGGGCCGCCCCGATCGGGGGACCGGCGAGCTGGTTGAGCGTGATGAATCCGGTCTGGAGCCGCGAGTTGGCGATGCCGAGGTCGTCCCGGTGGACCAGCATCGGCGCGAGCGTGGTGGAGGTGTTGTCGGCGAAGACCTCCGCCGTGGCGAGCAGCCCCAGCGCCAGGAGTGCGCCGCTCACCGGCACGCGGCCGGCGGCCAGGGCGGCGACCAGCGCGCCCAGCACCACGATCCGGATCGCGTTCGCGGCGATGACGATCCGCCGCCGGTCGAGCCTGTCGGACAGCGCGCCCGCGTACAGGCCGAACACCAGCGGAGGTGCCCACCGGAGCAGCGCGGCTAGCGAGACCAGGAACGGATCGCGGGTCAGCGACGCCACGAGCAGCGGACCCGCCGCGGCCGCCACGCCGTCGCCGAGGTTGGTCGTCCACGACGAGGCCAGCAGCCAGCGATAACCGGCTCCCAGGCGCGGCGGAACGACGATCTCGACGAGCCTGCTCACAAAGCCTGGACCCTACGTGCGCCCTCGCGCGGCCCGCACCCGAAATATCCCTCCGCGAACTGCGGTAACTCCCGCCGGTCCTGACCGGCCGCGGTTACCGCACTTCGCGAGGGTCGTGGCTCGGCGCCGCGCTCTGCCTCGCCGGAGTCGCCGTGATCATGTACGCGCCGCGAAGCTAAGAGCGCCGCGAAGCTAACGCCCCAGCATCGAGTCGAGCAGGCCGGCGAGGTTGACGGTCGCGATCTGGATCCGGTGGTCGCTCGCGCCGTACGGGAGCCACAGGGTCCCGTCGTGGATCAGCGCCCCGCACGAGTAGACGACGTTCGGAACGTAGCCCTCGCGCTCGGATCCGGCGGGTTCGAGCAGTGTGCCCGGGAGCTCGCCGATCACCCGGTAGGGCCGGTCGATGTCCAGCAGCAGTGCGCCGATCGCGTACCTGCGCATCGGCCCGACGCCGTGGGTGAGCACGAGCCAGCCCTCGTCGGTTTCGAGCGGGGATCCGCAATTCCCGACCTGGATCAGCTCCCAGGGCCGGCTCGGCGCGTGCAGCAGCACCGGCTCGTCCCACTGGTGGCTCGCGCCGAGCGTGGTCAGCCCGAGGGTCTCCCCGTCGGATCGGCACAGCGCGAACCTGTCCCCGCCGACCGGCCGCGGGAACAGCGCGAGGCCCTTGTTGCGGGCGCCGGGACCGCGCAGCGCGGCGACCTCGAAGTGGGTGAAGTCGGCGGTGCTGAGCATGCGGCCGCCGATCGTGCGGCCGTCGTACGCCGTGTAGGTCGCCTGGTACGGCAGGCCCTCGCCGGCGTTGAGCGTGAACCGGGCGTCCTCCATGCCGTGTGACTCGCCGGGCGCGATCGGCCACAGCACCCGCTGCTCCAGCGGGATCCCGTCCGGGAAGGACACGGCGTAGCTGGTCGCGGCGACCCGCCGGAGCAGCTCCACCGTGTGCTGGGCGCCGGGACGGGTCAGCAGGTCGGGCGGGATGTTGTGCAGCGCCTGGTCGAGTTCGGAGTCGGTGAAGTGCTCGGGCAGCGAGTCGAGGACCGAGCCGCTGACCTCGTCGTCCCTGTCCTCCTCGGTGAGTCCGGCGGCGAGCAGGTCGCGCTGGTGCCGGGCGCTCTCCCGCTGGCCGATGGCGAGCGGACCCGACCGGTCCGCGAACTCGATCTTCTTTCCGGGGCCGAGCACCGCGCTGACGAAGCCGATCGAGGACAGGTGGCCCTCGCCGATCTGCCGCAGGCTGAGGATGACCCGCAACTGGCCCTCGGCCAGGCCGGACTGGTCCGGGTGGGCGACCATCGACGGGTTGCACAGCGCGGCGGCCTCGACCGAGTACTCGTGTGAGAAGTACGCCCCGACGAGCTGGCAGGCGTCGGGCGAGAGCTCGCCCGCCGCCGACAGCCGGTGCCGGACCAGCTCGAAGTGGTGCCGGAACGTCGCTTCGAGGTCGTGGTGGCGATCCCCGAACAACCGCATCGTGTCCTTGAGTTCGGCGCGCGTGGCGTCCTCGTCGAGGTGCTCGATGCGGGCGGTCAGCGCCGCGGCCCTGCTGCGGACCATGGCGTCGTCCTCGCCGGGCACGAACAGCTTGACGACGACCCGGTACGGATCCGGGGCGATGCCGTCGGGGAGCCGCCGCACCATGTCCGGCCGGGTCATCCGATCCGCCGGGCGTGCTGGACCGTGGCGAGCAGCGCGAGGGTCGACTCGGCGCCCTGGTTGAGGTTGGGCCCGCCGGGCGTGAGCCCGTCGAAGCCGCCGCCGGTCTCCGGATCCCACATCACGGCCCCCGCGTCGTTGTCTCCGCCGAACCACGCGGCGCATTGCCGGATCCCGTCGTCCCAGGCCGGGTCGCCGGATGCTGCCGAGGCCGCCGCGCAGGCGTCAGCGAGCGCCGCGACCTCGATCGACTGCTGGTCGTAGCGCTCCCGCCGGGTGCCGCGCTCCCATCCGCCGGCGGCGACGACGGACACGTGACCGTCCCGCCACTGGGTCTCGCGGAGCCAGGTGAGCATGAGTAACCCTCTCGTGAGGGCCGCCTTGTCCGCGAGCAACTCGCCGGCGGAGATCAGCACCTCGGCGAGCGCGGCGTTGGCGTAGGTGAGCCGGGGCTCGGGCCAGGGCCATTCCGGATCCTCGCCGGGGCGCCCCACGGCCGCCGCCGCGTCGGCCAGCAGCGGACCGGCGCAGTCTTCGGCGATCCCCTCGCGCAGCAGTTCGGCCGCCCCGAGCCCGGCGAAGGCCATCGCCCGCACCGCCGGGGACCGGCGCGCCGCCCCGGCGGTAAACGCGACGAGCGCTTCGGTACGGATCCGCGAGACGGGGCTGCGGGCGGCCGCGGTGCCGAGCCCCCACATCGCCCGGCCCCACCAGTCGCCCAGTCCGGCGCTGTCCTCCCACCGGCGGTCGTACCCGAGCCGGTTCCGGAACGCGCCCTTGCCGTCCTGGGCGTGGCTGAGAAAGGCCAGGTAGCGATCGGCGAGCGCGATCAGGGTCGCCGACGGATCGGGTTCCCGGCACACGACGAGCAGCCCGCGGGACACGTCGTCGGTGCAGTACCCGTGCTCGCGCCGGACCGTGGCGTAGCGCGCGTGCTCGAACAGCCCCGTGTCGTCGGTGAGCCGGATCAGGTGCCCGAACCCCGGATCCGCGAGGGTCATGCCGACGCCGTGACCAGCGGGAGGCTGTCGGGTGCCAGGAGTTTGCGCGCGAGCGCGTCGTAGCGGGCGGCGACCGCGGACCACAGCAGCGGACGGTCGCCGGTGTGGGTGAGCTGCTCGCCGAGCCCCGGCTCGACGAGGATCCGCCGGACCGCCGCGGCGAGCGCCGGTGCGTCCCGGTGCGGGACGAGGAGCCCGCCCCCGCCGTCCAGCAGCTCGACGGCGTGCGGGAACCGGGTGGCGACGACCGGCACCCCGGCGGCGACGGCCTCGATCAGGACCCCCGAGGTGACCTGCTCCCGCGAGTCGTACGGCAGAACGACCACGTCCGCGGACCGGATCAGCCGGCTGAGCGCCGCCGTGTCGCGGTACGCCGGGTCGAACCGCACCGCGCGTGCGACGCCGAGGGTGGCGGCGAGGCGCTGCACGCTGGTGCGGTAGGCCTCGCCCCTGAGTTCGAGCACCTTGGGGTGGGTCTTCCCGGCGACGGTGTAGACCGGAGCCGGCGTCAGGTCCTGAAGCAGCGCGAGCGCCCGGACACCCCACTCGATGCCCTTGCCGGGGCCGATCAGCCCCCAGGTGAGCAGGTGCGTCCGGTGCTGCTGGGCGGCCCGGGTGCCGGTGTGGTCACCGGCGCCGTGCGGGATCACGTTGACCTTGCCGGCCGGGACGTCATAGCCGCTGACCAGGCGATCCCTGGCGGCACTGGTCATCGTGACGACGGCGCTGGCCGCCGTGGCGATCTGTTCGAGCAGTTGCCGCTGGCGGGCGGTGGGACTGGTCAGCACGGTATGCAGCACGACGATCGACGGCACGGTGAGGTTCTGGAGCAGCGGGACGATGTCCTCGCCGTCCCGGCCCGGGTAGATGCCGTACTCGTGCTGGACCACGGCCACGTCGAAGCTGTTCAGCGCGGCGGCGGCGGCCCGCCAGCCCCCGGCGGGGTAGGCCGGCCAGGTGTGCACGACACCCGGGGCGGCCGCCCCGTTCTCGGGACCGCTGACCACCCGTACCACCCTGCGCTCACCCGTGCCGAGGTGGGCGGCGAGCGCCTGGTTGAACGTCGCCAGCCCACACCGCGTCGGTGGGTGGGTGCTGAGAAAACCGTACCTGGGTGACATCGCTGAGCCTTCCGGTAAGTCGGCTCCAGCCAGGGTTCGACCGGAGCCTCACGCTGTGAAGGCGCTCGCCGGCCAGCGTGTGTGGCGGGCGAAGCGGGTCGGTGCCAGGGCGAAAGCATGCCCGGATGCGGATCTGTGCCGCGCTCCTCATGCGATCACCGTCCCGGAGCCTAACAGCCTGATGTTGCCGATCCGGTCAGCGAAACTTCCTGGTAGAGGCGCAGGTAGTCGTCGGCCATGCGCTCGGCGGAGAAGCGCTCGCGGACCCGCTTGCGGCACTGTGCCCGGTCCAGGGATCCAATCTGGGCCACCGCGGAGGCCGCCTCGGCGGCGGTGTCTACCAGGTATCCGGTCGTCCCGTCGGCGACCACCTCGGGCATCGAGCCACGCCGGAACGCGATCACCGGAGTGCCGCAGGCCATCGACTCCACGACGGACAGGCCGAACGGCTCGTCGAAGTAGATCGGGTGCAGAAGTGCCGCGCTCCCGCCGAGCAACTGGCCGCGCAGGACCGGCCCCACGGATCCGACGTACCGGACCCGGGTGCCGTCGATGTGGGGCTCGACCTGCTCGGCGAAATAGCGCTCGTCCTGGACGATCCCGCAGATGGTCAGGGGGCGATCGGCGAGCCGGGCGATCTCGATGGCCGTGTGGGTGCCCTTGTCGGGGTGGATCCGGCCGAAGGCGATCAGCCCCTCGCCACCGTCCGGATCGAACGGGAGCTGGCCGAGGTCCACTCCGTGGTAGACGGTCGCGAGGTAGTCCAGGTCGGGGCTGCGGTCCGAGTCGGAGATCGACACGTACGCCGACTGGGCGCGGGCGTAGGCGGGCATGATCGCCGATCCGGAGAAGCCGTGGATCGTCGTGAGCATCGGCGCGTCACAGTGCTCGGCGAACGCCAGCGGGAGCCAGTCCAGGTGATTGTGGACCAGGTCGAACTCACCGGACCGGGACAGCGCATGGGCCACGTGCATGGCCTCCCACACCCGCCCGTCGAGACTCGGATCCTCCGCGTAGCCGCGCGGGAGGACGCCGTCGAGTGTGGCCGGGGTCACAGAGTCCAGAGTCGCGAACAGTGTCACGTCCACGCCCCGGGCGGTCAGCCCCTCGGCGAGCAGCCCGGTGACCTGCTCCCACGGTCCGTAGTGGCGGGGTGGGGTCCGCCAGGCGACGGGTCCCAGGAGGGCGATCTTCACGGGGTGCGCGTCCAGGCAGGCATGACCCCAGCCTAAGCGCCGGACATGCCTGCCCAGCGTCATGGCGGTGTAGGTTGGGGGTACCGAGGACATCTCGTGCGTTGGCAGTCAGGTCGGCGTCGCCCTAGGCGAACCACCACTCCGGCGATCGCGCCGGGAACGGATCGCGCCATGAGTACGAGCTCGCCCGTTCATACGGCCGCAACCGAGGGACGCCACACGGGGCAGGACGCCTCGCTGGGTACTGACAAGACCATGTGCATGGCATGTGACCACCCCGCCGCCGACCACGACGCGATCGGCCGCCGGTACTGCAACGCCACCGTCGAGCGCGCCCTCACCCGCGGCTGTATCTGCAGCGTGTCGCCCGCCTGACACCCCCCCGAAGTGCGGTAATCCCAGCCGGTCCCGACCGGCCGCAGTTACCGCACTTCGGGGTCGGGGTTGGCGTTAGGGACGAAGCGGTAGCCGATTCCGGGCTCGGTGATGAGGTAGCGGGGGCGTCCGGGCTCGGGTTCGAGCTTGCGGCGCAGGTTCGCCAGGTGGACCCGCAGGTAGCCGGTCTCGCTCTCGTAGGCCGGTCCCCAGATGTCGTGCAGGAGCTGCTTCTGGCTGACCAGTTTGCCCGGGTTGCGGACCAGGATCTCCAGCAGCTGCCACTCGGTCGGGGTCAGCCGCAGCTCGGCGCCGTTCGCGGTCACGGTCTTGGCCGCGAGGTCGATGGTGAACGCCTCCGTGCTGACCTCGCTGGTGCCCGGATCCGTCGGGGCGGCCCGGCGGAGGGCGGCGCGGAGGCGGGCCAGCAGCTCGTCCATGCCGAAGGGCTTGGTGACGTAGTCGTCGGCTCCCGCGTCGAGCGCGGCCACCTTCGCGGGCTCGGAGTGGCGGGCTGACAGCACGATGATGGGGGCCCGGGACCAGCCGCGCAGCCCCTCGATGACCGCGATGCCGTCCAGCCCGGGCAGGCCGAGGTCGAGGATCACGGCGTCCGGCGGGTAGCGGCTCGCCACGGCCAGCGCGGCGGCCCCGTCACCCGCGGTGTGTACCTCGTACCGGCGCGCGGCGAGGTTGACCCGCAGCGCCCTGACCAGCTGCGGATCGTCGTCCACGACGAGGATCCGGCTCACGGGGCCGCGATCGGCAGGCTGACGGTCATGGTGAGGCCTCCGCCTGGGGTGCCGGTGGCGGTGAGGGTGCCGTCCATGGCCTCGGTGAAGCCGCGGGCGATGGCGAGCCCCAGTCCGAGTCCGCCGCCGCGGTCGTGGAGGCGCTGGAAGGGCTGGAAGATCCGGTCCCGGTCGGCAGCGAGCACGCCCGGGCCGTGGTCGATCACGTCGAGCAGCACCCGGTCCCCGTCGCGCCGGCCCGCGACCCGCACCGGAGTCCCGGCCGGGCTGGCCGTGCGCGCGTTCGCGACGAGGTTCGCCACGGCCCGCTCCAGCAGCCCGGCGTCGGCCAGGGCCAGCGGGAGGTCGTCGGGGACGTGCACGTCGATCTCGCCGCTCCCCGCGACCGCCAGCACCGCCTGGGCCGCGACCGCGTCGAGGGCGACCGGCCGCAGGTCGAGGCTCAGCACCCCGGCCTGCAGGCGGCTCAGGGCCAGCAGGTTCTCGACCAGGGCGGACAGCGCGTCCGCGGACTCGTCGATCGTCGCGATCAGCTCGGCGCGGTCCTCGGGGGCGAAGTCCACGTCCGGCTGGCGCAGGCTGGAGGAGGCCGCCTTGATCGCCGTCAGCGGGGTCCGCAGGTCGTGGCCCACGGCGGTGAGCAGCGCGGTCCGCAGCCGGTCGATCTCGGCGAGCTCGCGCGCGTTGCGGGCCGCGGCGGCGAGGCGCTGGGCCTCCAGGGTGCGGGCGGCTGCGCTCGTGAGCTGCGCGAGGACCCGCCTGTCCTCGCCGATCAGCGCGGGGCCCCAGGCCAGGATCCGGACGCCGCCGGAGGGCGGAGTGGTCAGGGAGGGCTCGCCGCCGGGATCCGGGCCGATCGCCGCGACGGCGTTCCCCGCCTGGTCGACGAGCGAGACGCTGGTCATGCCAAACGTGTCGCGGACCTGCGCGAGAAGGTCGGTCAGCGAGTCCTCGGTGACGGGCTGGGCAGTGGTCCGGGCCAGCAGCGCGGTTTCGAGTGCGCGGCGGGCGGCGGTGGCCCGCTGGCGCGCGGCGACGTCCACTGCGACGGCCACGGTAGCCGCGACCGCGATGTAGACGCCGAGGACGACGACGTTGTCCCACCGCTCGACGGCGAACGTGCGGTACGGGGGGACGAAGAAGAAGTTCACGAGCAGATCCGCGGTGATCGCCGCAGCCAGCGCCGGCCTGATCCCGCCCGCGACGGCGGCGACGACCACGGGGACCAGGTACGCCAGTGTCACGGTGGCCAGCGGCACGTTCTCGCGGACCGGCGCGAGCCCGGCGGTGAGCGCGGCGAGTCCCGCGACGGCTACAGCCAGCCCGGCGCGCCTGCCCCGGCGCGGACTGGCCGGTGCGGTACTCATGCGCTCGTTATACCCGGCCCGTGCGCGAGGCCCGGCGGCGACGCGTGCCGGGACCCCTCGGTGAGGGGCCCCGGCACGCTGGTCACGCAGGTCACGCGGGTCAACGGGCGATGCGGGTGACGGGTTACGCGTAGGCCTCGAGCTCGTAGATCCGGGCGATGTTGGCGCCGGTGGAGGCTCCGGTGGTGACGGTGAGCCGCACATAGCGCCCGGTCGCCGCCACCGTGTGCTCGGTCGTGCTCGCCGTGTTGCCGGCGACCGTGGCGACCGTGGTCCAGGTGGTGTTGTCGGACGACACCGCGAGGGTGAAGTCCTTGGTGTTGAAGCCCGCGGACTCGCCGCCGGCGCCCGCGTGCTTGACGACGAGCTTGCTGAGCTTCTGGGCGCTGCCGAGGTCGACGGTCAGGGACTTGTCCGTCGCGGCCGAGCACCACTTGTCGCTGTTGCCGCCCGACACGCTGCCGTTCACGGCCTTGGCGGCCGTCTCGTTGGCGTTGCACGAGGCCGCGGAGGTGGCCGGCTTGTTCAGCGCCAGGTTCGTGCTCGGGGTCCCGCCGCCGCCGTCAGGGCCGGCCACGCTGTCGATCCAGCTCTTGATCGTCGGGAGCTCGGCGTAGGTGAAGACGTCGGTGCCGCAGACGCTCGGTCCGCCGTGGGTGTCACCGACGATCTGCCAGTTGCCCGCGGTGCCGATCAGGGCCGGGCCGCCCGAGTCGCCGTAGCAGGCGCTCTTGCCGCCGGCGTTGCTCAGGCAGAGCTGGTACTGGTCGGTGTTGCACTGACTGTCCGGCAGGATCGTGGTGTCCATCTCCTGCAGGATCGTCGGCGCCGGGCCGCAGGTCGGCGAGGCCGTGCAGCCCCACCCGATGATCCGGACCGGCGAACCGGCCGGAGCACTCGACCGGACGGACACCGGCGTGAGCGCGACGGGCGCAGTCAGCTCCACAAGGGACGTATCCGCCGTGCCGTGGTTGACGAATCGCTTCGCCTTGGCCACGACGCCGCCGGACGTGCGGTTCGTGCTGCCGATCCGGAACTGCACGCCCGCGGGCGTCTCGCCGGCGACGCAGTGCGCTGCCGTGACGATCCAGGTCGGGCGGATCAGCGCGGCGCCGCAGAAGTGGCCACCGTTGAGGTTCTGGAACGACGCCATGAAGCTGTAGGTCTCGGTGGCGTTGTGGCCACCGACGATCGTGGGCGAGACGGTCTTGCTTTCACTCGCCATCGCTGTGGCCACGCCGGGTCCGGCGATCGCCACCGCCACCGCGGCGGCTAACAGGCCCTTCGTCAATGCGCGCATGGGCAACTCCTCAAACTGTGGGGAGTTCAAGGTCTAACGGGGCATTTCACCGGATCGCAACAAATGAAATTTCGGCCGCCCCTGGGGCCTGGACGGTTCTCGGCGCACCAACCTACGATCGCCGATCTCCGCACTCCGGGAATTTCGGCGGGGCGAGACGTCGACACGACAATTTGGACAAAGATCCCTATATTGGCGTGACGACGCGGCGAATGGTGCCGCCTCATGACGACGCGGGGGCATGGCGTGGACGACGCCGGCATCGACGAGCTTCTGGCGGGATCCGAGCCGGAGCCCGGCACCCAGCGAGTATCGGCAGACCTGACCGGGCGCGGCTTCGGGATCGCCCTCGTGGCCCTGACCACGGGATTCGCGATCGTGCTCGCGGTGACGGGGCTTTCGCTGCCGCACTCGGCGATCCGCCCGCCGGCCGCTGGGATTGCCCGGTCGTCGCCCGGTGATCCGCCGGTGTTCGGCGAGGGCTTGGCTGTGGGCGTCTCGCCGTCCGCGGGTGCTACGCGGGGCAGCGCATCCTCTCGGAGCCGGGATTCCGGTGCAGGGTCCGGACATTCGGTATCCACAGCGGATCCGGTGGCCGACCCGATCCGGGCAGTTGCTCAGCCAGCGGGCGCGACTCCGTT
>JAOPVE010000317.1 GCA_025963185.1 Actinomycetes bacterium | reverse complement strand
CTTGTCGGCGATTCAAGACTTGAAATGCCCCGCATCTTCCACGACTTTGCTGGGCCGCTTGAATTCCTTGACGGCGCTGCGCGCAAACGCGAACCGCGATAACATCCTGCGTGGTTTGGGTTTGAACGAAACGCCAGCCGGATAAAGCCGCGGGGAATGCGGCGCCGCAAAACGCGCCAGCGAAACAAGCGGCTCGCAGAGCGGCGCCGCGGACAACGGCAACCTGATCCTTCGCGGATCCTGATCCACCGCACGGAACCGCCTCGCCGGAGGCCCTCGCACCACGGGGGGTCTCCGGCGCGTCCGTGTGTGGGCCATGCGCGCGGTGATCTTCGGCTACTTCGGCACGCTGACCGACCCCGGCGCTGAGGAGTATCGCGAGCCCGTCGCGCACCGCACCGGCGAGCTGCTCGGCGTCTGCCGGCCACGGTTCCGGAAGGTGCTGGCCGGGAGCTTCGGCGAGCGCACCATCGGGGTCCACGGCGGGACGGAGAGCACGCTGAGGGCGGTGGCGCGTTCCTGCGGAGCGAACCCGTCATCCGCCCAGCTCGCCGTCGCGCTCCCGCATCACCGGAGCGGTCATGCCCGCCTCCGCCAGCCGCGGATCGACCGGGTCGCGATGGCCTCCGGCCGTGACCGGCCGTACTACTCCGGCAAACAGAAGGCCCACGGGGTGAATGTGCAAGTCGTCGCCGGCCCGGCCGGGCGGCTGATCTGGGTCTCACCCGCGTTGCCCGGCGCCCGGCATGACCTGGGCGCGGCCCGCGAGCACGGCCTGCCCGGCGCGCTGGCTGCCGCCGGTGTCCGGGCGCTGGCCGATACCGCGTACCAGGGCGCGGGTCCGGCGGTCACCGTGCCGCAGCGCCGTCGCCGCCTGGACCCCGGCACCGGCCGCTACCGGCCGCTGTCGCAGAACCAGAAAGACGTCAACACCGCCCACGCGAGGCTCCGCGGCCCCGGCGAACGCGCCAACGCCGAGCTCAAGAACTGGAAGGTCCTCCGCAAGATCCGCTCGAGCCCCAGCCAGGCAACGACCCTCGTCAACGCGGTGCAGACCCTCATCCTCGCTGGCTGAGATCAGACTGAAAAGAGCTCAATGGAGCCTCCGCGTTCCCTGGTGGCGCCCGGTGAGCCGCGTTAGCACTGCACGCCGGCTCGGCCGCCCGCCGGGCACGGCGATCTGGGCTAGATTTGACTATCTCGGGAATTTGCCAGCCGGGCCTTTGTGCAGGTCGGGAGGTAGACGGTGAACGCTCCTGCCGGACCTGTTCCGGTGTTGCAGCAGCGGGTCATCGCCGCCGGTGGCGAGCTCGCGTACACCATGGCGGGCCGCGGTCGCCCGCTGCTGCTGATCCACGGTCTCGGCGGTACCCGCCAGACGTGGCGGCACGTCGTCGGCCCGCTGGCGAGGACGCACACAGTGCTTGCACCGGACCTGCCAGGTCACGGCGAATCCGCACCGCCTGCGGGGGACTATTCGCTGGGCGCGCACGCGGCGGCGCTGCGGGACCTGCTCGTCGCGCTCGGCCACACCGGCGCGACGGTCGTCGGGCACAGCCTCGGCGGCGGGATCGCCATGCAATTCGCCTACCAGTTTCCCGACCGCACGCACCGTCTCGCGCTGATCAGCAGCGGCGGTCTCGGCGCGGAACTCAGCCCGATGCTGCGCGCCGCCACCCTGCCCGGTGCGGCGGTCATCACCGGCGGGCTCGGGAAGCTCCCCGTCGAGTTCACCCGCCGGGCGCTGCGGGTGCTGTCGCTGGTGCCGGGGGTGGTCGCCGGCCAGGACGCCAGCCTGCTGGCCGGCGAACTACGGGAACTGGGCGCGCCGAGCCAGCGGACCGCGTTCGTGCGCACCGCGCGGAACGTCATCGACTGGCGTGGCCAGACCGTCACCGCCGCCCGGCTGCTTCCGCTGCTCACCGACATCCCCGTGCTCGCGGCCTGGGGCACCGCCGACGAGACGATCCCCCCGCGGCACCACGGCGAGTTCGCCCGCCAGCTGCCGCACGCGCGCACGGTGGCGATCCCCGGCGCCGGGCACTACCCGCACGAGACCGCGCCGGAGGAACTCATCCCCGCTCTGCAGCGCTTTCTCAAAGGCACCACCGCGTACCGGTACGACGAGGCACGCTGGCGCCAGCTCCTGACCCGATCCCACGACGCCGAGCGAAGCGACTCCCTCAGTCCGGCGCTGGCCTGATCGCCTCCGGCCTCAGGATCCGACGACGGGTGCGAGCTCCTGGGCGTCCTGGCAGCGCAGAGCGGACCAGCCCAGGACGCCGGTGACACCCTCGAGTGCGGGTCCGACGGTGAGCCCGTCCTTGTCGATGTCGAACTGGTGGACGTCCTTGTTGTGGTCGCTGTTGCGCATCTTGACGATGTTCAGCGCGCGGCCGGTCGCTGAGTGCTGCTCGATGTAGCGCATGAGGATCAGGTTGTGGAACAGGAACGTGACGCCGCCGACGGGTTCTGGGCTGGGCCCCAGGGTGGTGGTCTCGCTGGTGATCACCAGGGTGGCGCCGGCTGCGCGGACCAGGCCGGTGAGGCTGCGGGCGTAGGCGGGGAACCGCTCGGATTCGCGGGCGGCGAACACCATCTCGGCGAGGCTGTCGATCACGACCCGGCGGATGGATCCGGCGCCGAGTTCGGCGGTGATGCGTGAGGTGAGCAGGTCCAGGTCGAGCTCGCCGAGGGGGACGTGGTGGACGACGAGCTGGCCGGTGTCACGGGCGGATGCCAGGTCCCAGCCGAAGCCGGCCGCCATGGTGATGAGCTGGTCGGCGGTGTCCTGGAAGGTGACGTAGAGGCATCGTTCTCCCGCGACCAGGCCCTCGGCGACGAACTTCAGGCCGAAGATCGTCTTCCCGACCCCGGACGGGCCCAGGACGACGGTGGCTTCTCCGGAGCCGATCCCGCCTCCCATGAGCGGGTCCAGCCCGGGTATCCCGCTGCCGATCCGGCCGGTGACGTCGGCAGCGGCGCCGGGATCGTGGGTCTCGATCCGCGGGAACACCTCGAAGCCGGAGGAGGTGATCCGGAAGGTGTGTTTGCCTTCGAGGTGGTGGGTGCCGCGCATCTTGCGGACCCGGGCCCAGCGCCGGTCGATCGGCTCGCGGGGTTCGTAGGCGAGCTGGATGATGCCGTCGGCGAGGGAGAACTCCACGCCGCTCTCCATCTCGTCGGCGGTGTATTCGCCCAGGAGGAGCAGCACGGTGTCGGTGTGGGCGAGCCGGCTGGTCAGGTCGTAGAACGCCATCCGCAGTTCGCGCTCGCCGGTGAAATCCCGCAGGGCTTTGGAGCTGTCGATCACCACGATCGACGGCTTTTCGTCCATGGTCTTGCGGACGATCTCCTCGACCATCGGCTCCATCCGGCCCGGCCGGTCCGAGCGGATGAAGTCGCCCAGGTGGATGTGCTCGACGAGGGGCCCGAGCAGCCGGGGATCGTAGAAGTCGAACGACGCGAGGTGCCTGACCATCTTGGAATGCGGCTCGGACAGCGTCGTGTAGTAGACCGCGCGGCGGCCGGTGACGGCGGCGGCGAAGCAGATCTGCTGCGCCAGGGTGGTCTTGCCCGTTCCGGGTGCCCCGGCCAGCACCATCACCGAGCCCGGCTCGAGCCCGCCGCCGAGCACGACGTCGAGTCCGGGAACGCCGGTGGGGATCTTCTTCATCGGTGCGCTGCCTTCTGAGCTATGAGGGCGTTCGCGGCCGCCACGAGCTGATCGGGGACGGCCGGCTTGGCCAGCACCGCGTCGGCGGCCCCGGCGACCTGGCCGTCACCGGTGACCGCCAGGATCGGGATCCCGGAGGTGACCGGGCTAGCGCGCAGGCGGGTGATCAGCTCGGCCCCGCCCATCACCGGCATCATCATGTCCGTCACTACCAGATCCGGTGGCTCCGCGAGGGCGATGTCCAGCGCCGCGGCGCCGTGGTTGGCCTCGGTGACCTCATGTCCGGCGCGCTCAAATATCCGCCGCAGGAGGTAGCGCAGGTCCGGTTCGTCATCGACCACCAGGATCCGGGACACGGGACCACGCCTGCTTCCCATCGCGCGGCCGGAAGCACGCAACCCCCGGCGAACATGACCAGTATGTCAGGAAAACCGTAAAGGGGACCGACCGCCTGGCGCGAACCGCCTGCCGTCCAATCGCTGGCGTGGACAAAAAAAAGTTGTATATCGGTAATACGAACATATATGTGACATGGTGGCTGTGATCCCCGGAAAAAGGTATGTGATTGGTTGTCCCGTGGTGCACGCTCATCCGCGAGCTGACTGGCCGGGGCAGCTAGAGACCGGGTCGCCATCATGGGAAGAACCCACCCGCAGACGCCACTCGGAGTGAGCGTCCGCACCCACGCCAAGCCTCTCGAAGAGCCGCCGGCATCGGCGCCGGCTCGGTTCCTAGGCGCGTCCGGTGACGCGGCTGCCGCAGCGGTGGTCGACCGCGACGGGCGGATCACCGGGGTCAACGGCCCGATGGTTGCGCTGGCAAGCGATGACGGCGGCACGCTGATCGGCGTCCCGTGGAAGGACCGGTTCGGCGAGGCGGCCCTGGCCGAGACCGTCGTCAGCCGGGCGTTCGCCGGCGACGCGGTGGCCGATGTCGAGCTCACGGTCCCGCGCCGCGGCGGACGCGACACGGTGGTGCGGTGCACAGCCTCGGCCCTGGGCGACGGTTCGCCAGCTCACGACCGGGTCCTGGTGGTGGCGCGCGACATCACGGAGGACAGCGGGGCCGGTGCGCCGGACGATCAGCTGGCGCTGCTGGTGATGTCCTCGCATGACGCGGTGGTCGGCAAGACCGTCGGCGGTGTGATCACGAGCTGGAACCCAGGGGCCGAGTACCTCTACGGCTACACCGAGGCCGAGGTGATCGGGCACTCTTTCGAGGTGGTCGTTCCCGAGGCTGGCCGGGCGGTGGAGGCGGAGATGCTGCGCCGGATCGTCGCGGGGGAGCGGGTCGAGCTGTACGAGGCCGAACGGCTGCGCAAGGACGGGACGCTGATCACAGTGTCGGTGGCGGTCTCCCCGATCATGGACACCCAGGGAGTCATTGTCGGGCTTGCCTCGATGTCGCGGGACCTGAGCGAGCGCAAGCTCGCCGAGGCCAAGGTCCGGTGGATGCTTG
The DNA here is from genome assembly GCA_025963185.1 of Actinomycetes bacterium. Taxonomy (GTDB): domain Bacteria; phylum Actinomycetota; class Actinomycetes; order Mycobacteriales; family Cryptosporangiaceae; genus RYN-140. The sequence continues at coordinate 7,654 of JAOPVE010000317.1, read as the reverse complement.
AGGTCGCCCCGGACGCCATCCTCGGGCTCGACCCCTCCGGATCGATCGAGCTGGTCAACGCCCAGTGTGAACGGCTGTTCGGCTACGGGCGGGCCGAACTGCTCGGGCAGGCCGTGGAGATCCTCATCCCCGATGGCGTGCGCGCGGTCGAGGCCGGGGAGATCGGGGCCGGGCTCGAACGCGCCGCCGTACACAAGGACGGAACCAAGATCCCGGTTGAGATCAGCCTCAGCGCGCTGGAGACCTCCGGCGGCCGGCTGACGATGGCTGCGGTCCGCGACATCACCGACCGCCGGGCCGTCGAGCTGCGGCTGTACAACCAGAACGTCGAGCTGGAGCGGGCCAGCCGGGCGAAGGACAACTTCCTCGCCAGCATGAGCCACGAACTTCGCACACCGCTCAACGCGATCATTGGGTTCACCGGGACGATGCTGATGAAGCTGCCCGGCCCCCTCAACGCCGAGCAAGAACACCAGCTGCGCCTGGTCCAGACCAGCGGCAAGCACCTTCTGTCGATCATCAACGATCTTCTGGACCTCGCGAAGATCGAATCCGGTCAGGTGCAGATCGCGCTCGAGCCGGTCAACTGCAATCTCGTCGTCGACTCGGTCATCCAGTCCCTGCAGCCGCTGGCGGACGGGAAGGGAGTCCGGCTACACATCGACGCGCCCGGCGCGCCACTGCTCGCCACGGCAGACCGCCGCGCGCTCGGCCAGATCCTGATCAACCTCGTCAACAACGCGATCAAGTTCTCCGGCACCGGGGAGGTCTGCGTCCGGCTCTCTGGCGAGAACGGGACGGTGGCGATCGCGGTGTCCGACACCGGGCCCGGCATCCCCGAAGCGGACCTGGACCGGATCTTCCGCGCATTCGAGCGCAGCGCCACCTCGGCGAAGGCGACCGATGAGGGAACCGGGCTGGGTCTGCACATCTCCCACAAGCTCGCGGGGCTGCTGCACGCCACCATCACCGTATTCAGCATCGTCGGCGAGGGCAGCACCTTCACGATCACGCTAGCGGAGGGGTGACCCGGGCATGGGCGCCCAGATCCTCATCGTCGAGGACACTCCCCACAACCTGCAGCTCATGACTTACCTGCTTGCGGCGCACGGACACGATGTCGTCCCGGCGGAATCCGGCGAGCGGGCCATCGAGCTGCTCAGCAGCTGGGGACCTGACCTGGTGGTGATGGACCTGCAGCTCCCGGGCATCGACGGCTACGAGGCGCTGAGTCTTCTCCGGGCCACGCCCGGCCTGGCTGCCATTCCGGTCATCGCCGTGACCTCGTTCGCGATGGTCGGGGACCGAGACCTGGCCCTGGCGGCGGGCTTCGACAACTACATGACCAAACCCATCGAGCCCGAGACTTTCACCAGGGACGTCGTCGCGTACCTGCCTGAGGAACTGCGCGGATCGCAGCCCACACCAGCCGAGCGGGCACCGGCAACCGAGCGGATCGTCCCCGCGGCCGGCAACCAGCCGGGCGCCGACATCCTCGTGCTCGACGATTCCCCGACCAACCAGGCCCTCCTGCGGTCGATGCTCGAACCGTACGGCCATCACCTGCGCATGAGCTGCACTGTCGAAGAGGCGATCGCCGCCGCCGAGCGGACGACTCCGGACCTTGTGCTGTCCGACGTCCACGTCGGAGCGCAGCGCGGCGTCGACTTCCTCGATCACCTGCGCAGCGTGCCCGCCCTCGCGCGGGTGCCGTTCGCCTTCCTCACCGCGACCGCCGATCCGCGCAGTCCGCTGGTCGGCGACGGCACCGCCCGGGTGATCACCAGGCCAATCGACACCGCGGCGCTGGTCGGCGAAATCGGTACCCTGCTCGGCAGCCCGGTGGGGGTGTGACATGGCCACCGTCCTGATCGTCGATGACCGGCCCACCAACCGCGAGCTGATGCGCACACTGCTCGGCTACGGCGGGCACGAGGTGATCGAGGCCAGCGAAGGGACCGAAGCACTCGGCCTGGCCCACAGTCAGCGCCCCGACCTGGTGCTGACAGACATCCTGATGCCGGGAATGGACGGCTACCAGCTCGCCCAGGAACTCCGCGCCGCACCAGACACCGCCCAGACGCCGATCGTCTTCTACACCGCGAACTATCTCGAGGACGAGATCCGCCCGTTCGCCGACGCGTGCGGCGTGGCCCGCGTGCTGCTCAAGTCCGCGGATCCGAGCGTGCTGATGAGCACGATCGACGAAGTCCTCGCCGAGGGCCGCGCGGCCACCCGCCCCGCCGATGTCGGCAAAGCGGACCGTGAGCACCTCCATGCGATCAGCGCGAAGCTGTTCGAGAAGGCGCAGACACTTACCGACACCGAGGCGCGGTTCCAGCTCATGGCCGAGTCCTCTCCCGTCGGCATCGTCTTCGGCGACCAGCACGGCTCGGCGAGCTACGTCAACGCCCGATTGGCCGAGATCATGGATACCGCCGCCGGTGACCTCCTGGGCATGGGGTGGCTGCGCGCCGCCGGTGACGAGCACCGCGCCGGAGCGCTCAGCGCCGCGTGCAGCCGCGCCGCTCACGCTGCCCAGTACCGATCCCGCTGCCAGATCACGCTGCCGGACGGAAGCCTGCGCTGGCTCAGCCTCCACGTCCGGGCCGTCCCGGACGGCGACCGGCGAGCCGGATTCGTCGCCACCGTCGACGACGTCACCACGACCGTCGAAGCCGACCAGCGGCTCGTGGACGCCGACCGGCTGCGCGACCACGAGGCCAAAGACCGGGCCGTAGAACGGCTCGACAGCCTCAGCCGGCTCGCGGGCGGAGTCGCCCACGACTTCAACAACATTCTGGGCGTGATCCTCGCATTCGAGAGCTTCGTCTCCGAGTCCATCACCGGCCTCACCACGGCCGGTGGGCTCGACGCCGGCATTGGACAGGCTCTGCTCGGCGACCTGGAGCGGATCCGCACGGCCGGCGAACGCGCGGCCGGCCTCACGCAGCAACTACTCGCCTTCGGCAGACGGACGGTGATCCACCTCGTACCGCTCGACCTCAACCAGGCCGTCCGGGCGTCCAACGACCTGCTCTCGGCCAGCAGCGGCACCACGATCAACCTGGTGACCACCCTCGCCCCCGGCCTGCACGCGGTGGTAGCAGAACCGACCAAGGTCGCGCAGATCCTCCTCAACCTCACCCAGAACGCCGCCCAGGCCATGCCGGGCGGCGGCACGATCACCATCACCACGTCCAACCTCGATCCGCCCGGCCATCCTGGCGCTGGCCCGGGCTCCTACGCGCGGCTGACGATCCAGGACACCGGCTACGGCATGACTCCGGAAATCCTCGAACGCGCCGTCGAGCCGTTCTTCACCACCAAGCCGGGCGGGCAGGGCACCGGCTTCGGGCTCGCCACGGTGTACGGGATCGTCAACCAGCTCGGCGGCAACTTCGCCATCGAGTCGGCACCGGGTGCCGGAACGCTCGTCACGATCGACCTGCCCGCCACTGCGGATCCGATCGAAGCGCCGCCGCCACCGGCCGCCGCAGCGCACGGCGGGACGGAGACGATCCTGGTCGCCGAGGACGAGGACGGGATCCGCGAATCGTGCTGCCGGATCCTGGCCCAGGCCGGTTACGCCGTGCTCGCCGCCGGAGACGGTCCCGCCGCGATGGATCTCGCCGAGCGGCACCCCGGACATATCGATCTGCTGCTCACCGACGTGATGATGCCCGGCATGCGCGGTGATGAACTCGCCCGGCTGCTCGGCGGGCGGCGGCCCGGCACGAGGACTCTGTTCATGTCCGGCTACGCGGGTGACCTGATGAACCCGGACGGGATTCTGGAGGCTGGCCTCACGGTGCTCCCGAAGCCGTTCACCGAGAACGAGCTCCTGGCGACGGTGCGGTCCGCGATTGACGTCACGCAGCGGTGACGTCCCCCACGGAGCGGGATGACCGGCGTTCTGTGGCGCGACCTGGGCCCCATCTTTGCAGACAAGTAATCCGTCGGTCTGCCCGGTGGTGATGTCGTCGGCCGGACAGACGCTGGGCGATGATCGCGATGTTGCGCAGGGTGGCCATGACCTGCGTTGCCGTGCCGGTCCGAATCTGGAAGTGGTCCTCGCCGCAGGCGATATCGCGAACCCAGTGCAGGCTGTTGTCGATCTGGCCGTGCTCAAACGGCAGGCTGCGCCTGTCGAGCCCGGCCGGGGCCGACGGTAACCAGAGCGGAGATCGTGTTCGCATCGCACTCGGCGACGTCACCGGCTTCGCGCGGCCGATCTGGGTCAGCTGGTCGCGGTGCCGGGGCCCTGTGACACCAGCGCAGTCAGCTCGACGCGGGATCGCACGCCCAGCTTCGTGAACGCCCGGCTGAGATGGGCGTCGACCGTCTTCGTGCTGAGGTACAGGCGCTCCGCGATCTCGCGGTTGGTCAGGCCTTTGGCTGCCAGCAGCGCCACCTCACTCTCGCGGGCCGACACAGCGCCGAGGACGCCCGGATCGCCGCTCGTGCCGCGCGTGGCGCGGGCCCCGAGCTTTGCCTCCGCCCGCGTTGCCCGCGTGACCAGCCAGGTGGCTTGACACGCCGCGTACATCGACTTGGCGATGCCGAGTTCGGATCGGGCCGGCTGCAGGTCGCCAGTTTCGGCGAGAGCTTCTGCCAGCGCCTCCCGCGCCAGTGCCTCGTGCAGTGGGACCGCGGCGTCCCGGAAGTCCTGCATCGCGGTGCGCGCAGCGACGACGGCCTCCGCCGCGCGCCCGGATTCCGTCAGGACCTGCGCGTACGCGAGGCCTGCGACGCCCCGCGGAAAGGCGAGACCGATGGCTGCGGCTGCGTCCACTGCCTGGCCGGCGGCCCGCAGCGCCTCGTCGGGGCGGCCGAGGCGCGCGGCGGCCACGGCCTGACTCGCCCAGATCTGCGGAGCAAGCAGCGCGCTCGCTGCCGGCATCCGTTCGATGGCTTGCAGACACGCGGCGGCATCACCCGCGCCCAGCCGGATGACCGTGCCGAAGGCTGTGGTCGTCTCTGCCCACCACGACGATCGGGGTAGGGCACCGGCTTCGAGCGTATGCAGCCGCTCCAGCGCCGCCTCTGGTCCGAGCCGCCACAGCGCGGGCTGCAGCTCGATCCCGCGCGCCCACGACAGCGTCTCGGCGCTGCCGATCTGCTGCGACGTCGCGACCGCGTCGGCCGCGTATTCAGCGGCGCGGTCGAGCCGGCCCCGGCGCACCGCCAGCGCGGTCGCGATGACGCACAAGTACGGCATCGCGTGGCTGTGGCCGTCGAAGCGGGCGATCGCGAGCCCGCGGCGCAGATGCCGGTGAGCGTCGTCGTAGCGCTCCAGGTTCAGCTCCAACCAGGCCAGGACGGAGAGCAATTGCAGATGGTCGCGGAGTCGGGCGTCGGGGAACGCATCGATCAGCGGCACCGCCATGGCGAGCTCGGATCTGGCCGTCGGCACGTCGCCCAGCGCGAGCGCGGCAAGCCCCGCGAGGGTGTGACCGACCACCAGCAGGTCGTCGTCACCGAGCCGGCGAGCGGCGACGATCAGCTCGTTCGAGTACTTCGCCGCGTCGGCGTGCCTGCTGCGGAACATATGCAGCGAGGTGTAGATGGCCAGGTGAGCGCCGCTGAAATAGTCGTGCACCCGGCGCTGCGGCCCGAGCTCGGCCTCCACTCGCGCATGGGCTTGGTCATACTCGCCCAACAGCCGTTCTGTGATCGCGAGGAGCCGCACGACCGGCCCGCGGCGGAATGAGGACAGCGCGAGGATCTCGTGCAGCAGCACCCGGCTGGCCGCGAGCTCGCCCGACAGTTGCAGGGCGCGGGCGAGCCCTAACATCAGCTCACCGCGCTGCGCGGCCGTGTCGTCGCGCTCCGGCAGGATGCGCAGGGCGACCCGCAGCCACTCGACCGCGATCGCCGGGGCCGCGTCGACGGCGGCGGTGGCCGCCGCCGTCAACGTGCCGATCGCAGCCTGGTCGCCGTACCGCGCCGCGCGTGCGGTGTGGTGGGCGCGCAGCCACAGTGGCCCGCCGTGCCGCTCCAGGTAGGACGCCACGTGCCGATGCGCGGAGATTCGCCAGGCCGGCCCGGCCGACTGGTAGGCCGCCGCCCGGATCAGCGGATGCCGGAACGAGAAACCCGAGCCGGTCGGCCCGATGATGCCCGCGGCCACGAGCTCGTCAACGCGGACGGAGACCTCGTCCTCGTCCGTGCCGGCGATGCAGGCCACCACGTCGAGGTGCGCGGGCTCGCCCGCCACGGCGATCGAGTGCGCCACGAGCCGCTGCGCGTTGTCCAAGGCGGCGAACTCGTGCGTCAGCAGCGACTGGAGCCGGGCGGGGATCTGGGCGGCTCCCGTACGGGCCGGGTCGGCGAGGGTTCGCAGGGTGCGGTCGTCCAGTCTGGCGAGCGAGTCGAGGTAGAGCGGGTTGCCGTCGCTGGCCGCGATCAGCGTCGCCAGCCGGTTCGGCGGGATCCCCGGCAGCAGTCCGGTGATGTCGCCCGCGTCCAGCCTGCCGAGTTCGGCGCGCGTGGTAGCCATCCTGGCCTGTGACAGCGCGATCGAAAGTTTCGCCGGCGCCTGGGCCGTCCGGTAGGTGACGGCGACGGCGACCGACGGCAGCGGGTCGCGCAGGAAGTGTGAGAGCAGTTCGAGCGACGCCTCGTCGGCCCAGTGCAGGTCGTCCAGCATCACGAGCAGCCCTGACGGGCCGACGGCCGACGCCACGATCCTGCGCAGTGCCACATGCAGCCGGTAGTGGTCCAGGCCGGCCCCCGCCGCCGATTCGTCGCCGCGGAGCACGACATCGAGCGCCGCGCGGCTGTCGCCGTCGGTGCGGGCACTCGTCTCCATCAGTGTGAAGACCCCCGCGAAGAGCCGGAACGGCATGTTCCGTTCGTACTCGGTGGCGTGGCCGAGCACGGCCGGCACGCCGCGGCGGCGCGCCAGCTGCGCCATCTCCGTGAGCAGCCGGGTCTTGCCGATGCCCGGCTCCCCGGAGAGCTCGATGAGCTGCGGTTCCCGGTCGCCCTCGCCGAGGCGATCGAGTGCGCGGCCGAACTGCGCGAGCTCCGCATCCCTGCCCGTCAGCCGGAATTGGCTCGCTGCTCGCACCGAACCCCTTCCGGCCGTCGTCGTCGGAGGGCCCGAGACGACGCGATCCTAAGGCAGGCAGGGGCGGCGACTCAGGTCAGTCCGGACTTCATCCCACCTACCTCCTCTGCTAGGCCGGCCGCCGATATAGGGGGTCGTAGGGGAGGTCGGCCGATGCTCGCGGGGCGCCCACGCTGCCAATGTTTCCCCGGGCCGGGAAGCGGGTCCCGGCAGGAGAGGGGAAAGGGCGTGCGTAACACCGGCAACACGGCCGGCGGCCCACGCGGCCGAGGCGGGCTTGGCAGGGCGCGCACCGTCGTCCTGCTCGTCTTCGCCGTGCACCGCGCTCCATAAGTTCAGCCGACTCACCGGTGTGAACCCAGATGTTCCGACCCGCCTCGGAGCGGCCGGACTCATCGGGGTCGAGACCGACTGTCCGAACTGCGCTGCCCGTCATCGGCAGCTTTCCCGGTTCAAGCAAGAACCGAACTCAATCGAGAGGACAAACATGAGGATCAAGCGAGTCATCGCAGCAAGCGCCGGAGTGTTCGCCATCGCCGCCGCGGGCGTTGCCGTGGCCCCGGCAGCGGCCTCCGCCGG
>JAOPVE010000312.1 GCA_025963185.1 Actinomycetes bacterium | reverse complement strand
AGAACGAGCCTCCGGCGGGCCTCGGGCTCCGGGATGGCCGGGGGCCTTCACGTCGCGCGGGTTTCGAGGATGGGTTGCTCGGCCATCCCGCCACCCCGGGCTGAACCGAGCACACCACGCCAGGGCGTCGCGCTCCCGGATGGGCGGGACGACGGCGGCGGTAGAGCGACTCCACGGACTCGACGTGAGTTCAGGTTAATGGTGACGCGATGATCTCCTCGCCTTCGCCGTTGGGCTCCTCGAAGCCGGAGAGATAGGAAGTCAGGATTTCTTCGGTGATCGGGAACGCAGCGTTCGCGTCGAACCGTTGGCTCCGCTCGTCCAAGCGTTGACGCAACACCGCCGGTTCGACCTTGAGGAAAACCAGCCTCCAGCGCCCTCCGGCGTCCTCAATGAGTCTCTTGTACTGCTCTCTCCTTGCGCGCTGCCAGAAGCTGAAATCCAGCACGACCGGTCGCCCCTGCCGGATCAGTGACCGGAGGCGGTCGCGCAGCGCGCTCTCGGCGGTTGCGGAGTACTCGGGGTACTGGGCGGTGTCGTAATCGACTCCGTAACGCCCGAAGCGGCTCCAGATCTCCTCGTCGATAGACAGCCTGACGTAGCCGTCGGCCTCCAGCCGCTGTGCGTACGTCGTCTTGCCAGATCCGGCCACGCCACACAGCATCACCACGTTCGGCGCGTCAGTACCGATCACCGACTGCTCCCATCTCGGCGCGGGGCATTAGCGTGCCATTCGAAGGGTGGGCGTCCCCGCTGGCGACGCCCGGCGTCGTCGCCCTGGCGCTCGTGCCGGCACCGGTGCTGGCCGGCTTCGGTGCCGTGGTGTTCAGCGATGCGAGCCTGAAGCACCGCTTCGCGACGAGCGGACCGGCGATGACCGCTTACGCCGAGGACATCATCGCCGGACGGCGGGGCACACTGTTCCCGCCCGGGCGCACCGACGACGAGGGCTGCCCGCCGTGCAAGGAACTCCCGGTGCTTCACCTCGGCAGTACGAGTTCAGCGACGTATCGGCCGCGGGCGGCATGCCCATGCCGCTCAGGGCCGCCGCCGCCCACCATGGGCGAAGGTCGCGTCCCGAGGCATCGAGCCATCTCCGGATCTGCGGCGCCGAAACCCCGCACAGCCGCCCGCGCCGGGCGCCCGCCGCGCTCGCTGTGGCCCGTCACAGCCGCCGCCCCGAAGTGCGGTAATCGTGACCGGTCCGGACCGGCCGGAGTTACCGCACTTCGCGGGCGGGTAGCGGGGCGGGCAGCGGGCGGGGTGAGCGCTGTTGTGAACCTAGGGGTGGTGGGGGCGGGGCGATTTTGGGGTCCCCGGCGGGGGTGTGGGCGGGTGGCCGGGGTGGCCGGGCTGGTGCTCGCCGCCGGGCGGACGAGACGGGGCCGGACCCTGGATGCACGGCACCAGCCACGACGGCAGCGGGCTCGGCAGGCCGCCCGGGACGCCCGGCAGGCAACTCGGCGGCACGCCGTGTCCGTCGCTCGACGAGCGAGGGCCAGGGCCAGACGAGTGCTGCCCCGGGGATCCAGAACCAGTCGCCCCCGGACGCGGATCGGGGGTGGCACCCGGCGGTGACACCGACGGCAGCGTCCCCGGCGAGGGCGATCCGGCGGGCGCGCCAGCCGGTGGCGAGAGCGGACCGCCCGGAAGACGACCCGCTGGCGCACGGCTGGGTGTAGACGGGCTGGGATGGACAGACCCGGACGGGACGATCCCCGGCGGGAGCAGTGACGGCAGCGGAACGCGGATCGCCACGACGAACACCACCGCGAGCACCGCGGCCGCGGCGACTCCGGCGGCGAACCCGGCGAGCCGCAGGCGCCGTCCGCTCCAGCGGGGCGCCGACGGCGGATCGGCGGGCCGCAGGTCCTGGATCGTCACCTGCTCGGCCCTGGCCCGCAGCGCGTCCCGCAACCGCTGCTCGACGTCGTTTCCGGTCAGCACGGCGGGCCGCCAGGCAGGTATCCGATCACGACGAGCTCGCCAGGATCCGCTCGAGCGCGTCCAGTCCTCTGCTCGCGGTCGACTTCACCGTGCCCCGGGACAGGCCGAGCGTGTGGGCGATCTGCGCCTCGGACAGGTTCGACCAGTACCGCAGCACCAGGACCTCGCGCTGGCGCCCGGTGAGCTGGCGCAGCGCGGTCATGACCTGCTCGTGTTCCTCCTTGAGCAGCAGCCGTTCCTCGGGGCGCAGGCCGTCGGTGGTAACGGGCGGGGTGTAGGCGCGGGCGGTCCGGCGGCGGCGTAACACCGAGCGGGCGGCGTTGCAGACGGCGACGGTGAGGTAGGCGGCCGCGTCGTCGAGATCCGAGGGGGTCATGCCGTGGCGGCGGCAGACCGCGGCGAAGGCGTCCTGCACGACGTCCTCGGCGGTGTGCAGGTCATCCACCAGCAATAACGCGGTGCGGACCAGCGCGAGCCGGTGGACCCGGTACAGATCCGCAATGGTCTGTGGAGCCCCGGGATCGGCCGTGCCGGGGGTTCCCGCGCCCAGCCCGCTCAGTGCGGCCCTGACCCGGCGCAGGACGGCCAGGATCCTGGCCGGCGGCTGCGGCACGAGGCAGGGCAGGGGCCAGGCGGTGGGGACGGCCGACATCGGGCTCCGATCGCCGGGGACCAGGCGTGCGACCGTCCCGTCCGGTCGCACGCCTGGCATTCAACCGTCACCCGCCGCCGCTGGCTACAGCCGGATTTGCGGGACGGGCGATCGGCCTGCGGGGCGCGCAGGGTTCTCGAAGACCCGCCCGGCCCAACCGGACGTGCCCTCACCCTGATAGACGCCTGGCGCGGGCCGAGGTTGCGCCGGCCCGGCAACGGATCAGTAAATCGACAGCACCATGGCGAGGAACAGCCCGGCGAGCAGCGCGAGGATCGCTCCGGGCGAGACCAGCAGCGGCGGCCCGAACTGCGCGGATGGGGTCAGCTCGGGACCGCCGTCGGCGAGGTCGACGGGCTCGTCGGACTCCTCCCAGCGCCGCCCGTTCCACACCCAGCGGCCGTCGGGGCTGACTGGGCGCAGGGTGCTGCTCGGCGGGAGGACGGGGAAGAACGAGACGGGGACCCACACGCTGGATCCGGTCCACACCCAGCGGCCGTCGGGGCTGACCGGGCGGCCGTCGTCGCTCGACATCACGGTGCCTCCCCGGATCGATCGGTGGGCTGAACCCCCATCCGATCGGCCAGGCCAGCGCCGAATTGCGGAAAAGCGTCGCGTAACTACTCCCAGACGGGCACGGACGGCAGCCCGCGCGCGGCCCGCCCCAGGTCGGTGAGCTCCTGGATCAGCGCGGTCTTGGCTCGGGTGTACTCCTCGCCGCCGAGCCCGGCCGCGGCGAGCCCGCGCTTGAGCTCGGCGTACCGGGCGGCACCCTCCGGATCCGCGCGCAGGTGGTCGCGAAGGATCCGCTCGTTGCGGCTGTCCCAGCTGAACAGCGGGGCCAGTTCAGCGCAGGCTGCTGCGGCGAGGTCAGGCCAGCGCGGATCGTAGGGAACAACGCGCACGGCCAGTCAGCGTACGGCCCGTCAGCGTACGACCTCGGCCCTCGCGCTGCGCATGGTCACGTCGAGTTCGTCGCCGGGCTGGTAGTGGAAGCTCAGCCGGACGGGCTGCCCCTCGACGACCTGCAGCGGGACGGCGAGCGGCAGGATCAGGTACCCCATCAGCCAGTCGATGCTGCCGGGCTGCTGGGCGCGGATGGCGAGCAGGTTCTTGGTGACGATCCGGATCGCGTTGAGGGTGCCGGCCCTGGACACCTCGAACTCCAGGTCCGCCGCGCACTCGGTGGGCAGGTCGTCGCCGTAGAAGAACTGCTGGAAGACCTGCGGTTCGGCGACTTCGAGGGTCCGTGGCTGGACGGCGAACGCGTCCTGGAACTGCGGCGCGGGCACGGTGTAGCCGTGGTAGGTGAAGTCCTGCTGGACGGGCTGGACCGCCTGGACGCAGGCCTCGGGGAGGAAGCGGGGCAGGGACCCGAAGCGCTTGCGGTAGCCGTCCTTGAACGCCCCGATGACCTCGATCTGGCGCTCGCGGAGCAGCCCAACGTGCAGCATCTCGCAGACGACGACGTCGGCGGGCTCCTCGGGGACGAAGTCGCGGGCGTCGGCGTGCACGAGCTGGACCGCGTCCCGGTACTCGGTGTGCGCGAGCGCGGCCCTGGCGACAGCGAAGACGCCGGGCTCGCGCTCGACGGCGGTCACCGTGGCGCCGCGGCGGGCCGCGAAGTAGGACAGCACGCCGGTGCCGGTGCCGAGGTCCACGACCCGCATGCCCGGCTTGACCACCTCGTTGATGGCCTCCTCGAACGAGGTCATCCGGTGCTCGTCGGCGAGCATCTGGGCGTGGTACTGGATCGGGATGACGTCGGCGGGCGCGCCGAGGTGCGGCGCGAGCAGGCTCGGGTCGGAGATCGACATGAGGCCCTCCCAGGCCGGGACGCAGCGAACGGCCGCTGAGCGATCCGGCGGCTCGGCCGCAGGGCGATCCGGCGGCACAGCCCGAACCTACGGCATGAACCGGGAGAAACCGCTCAGAACCGTACCTCGAACACCGGCTCGCGAGCACCGGACGGCACGAACTCGACCTCGCCGACCCGCCCGGCCGCCCGGACGTCCGCCAGTACGGCGCTCAGCGCGGCGATCGCGGCCACGTCACCCTGGACGAGCAGCGCGGACACGTCCGAGCGCATCGAGAGCCTGGCCTCGGACTTCGCCTTGCGGACCGCCGCAATCGCCGCCGACGCCGTGTCGAGGAGGGCCGGATCCCCGCCGCGCTCGCGCAGACCGGCCACAGCGGGCCACGGCGCCACGTGGACGCTGCCGTGCTGCCACCAGGACCAGACCTCCTCGGTGACGAACGGCAGGAACGGCGCGAACAGCCGCAGCAGCGAGTCCAGGGCGATCGACAGCGCGGCCCGCGCGGAGGCGGCCCCGGGCTCGCCCTGCTCGCCGTAGGCGCGGGCCTTGACCAGTTCGAGGTAGTCGTCGCAGACGTACCAGAAGAACTCCTCGGTGCGCTCGAGCGCCCGGGTGTACTCGTAGCCGTCGAGGTCGGCGGTGGCGCCCTCCGTCACGTCCGCGAGGCGGGCGAGCAGTGCCCTGTCGATCGGGACGGTGACGTCGGCGAGGGCCGCGTCCGCGATCGCGCCGATCCCGAGGACGAATCGGCTCGCGTTGAGCAGCTTGATCGCCAGCCGGCGGCCGACCTTCATCTGCCCGGTGTCGAACGCCGTGTCCGTGCCGGGGCGCCCACCGGCCGCCCAGTACCGGACCGCGTCCGCGCCGAACTCCTCCAGCAGCCCGATCGGCGTGACGACGTTCCCCTTGGACTTGGACATCTTCTTGCGGTCCGGATCGAGGATCCAGCCCGAGATGGCCGCGTGCTTCCACGGCAGGACGCCGAACTCGGTGTGCGCGCGCAGGACCGTCGAGAACAGCCAGGTGCGGATGATCTCGTGCGCCTGCGGACGCAGATCCATGGGGAAGACCAGCGGGAACAGTGCCTCGTCGAAGCCCCAGCCACCGGCGATCTGCGGGGTCAGCGACGAGGTGGCCCAGGTATCCATGATGTCCGGATCCCCGGCGAAGCCCCCCGGCACGCCCCGCTGATCCGCGGTGAAGCCGGGCGGGGTGTCGCTGGAGGGATCCACGGGCAGCGACCCGGGCAGGATCGGCTCGCCCGTGATCGGCTCCCCCGCCGCGTCGAGCCGGTACCAGACGGGGATCGGCACGCCGAAGAACCGCTGGCGGCTCACCAGCCAGTCGCCGTTGAGCCCGTTGACCCAGTTCTCGTAGCGGACCCGCATGTGCGCCGGGTGCCACTGCAGCTCCCGGCCGCGTTCGAGCAGCTCGGAGCGCAGGTCCTCGTCGCGGCCGCCGTTGCGGACGTACCACTGGCGGGTCGTGACGATCTCCAGCGGCCGCTCGCCCTTCTCGTAGAACTTGACCGGCCGGCGCACGGCGGACGGCTCCCCGTCCAGGTCACCGGACTCCCGCAGCAGCTCGGCGGCCCGCTCCCGGGCGCTGTGCACGGTCTTGCCGGCCAGCTCGGCGTAGTTCGCCAGCCCCAGCTCGGAGCCGATCCCGGCCGGCGGATCGGCGAGCAGGCGCCCGTCCCAGCCGAGGATCGGGCGGGTCGGCAGGCGAAGCTCCCGCCACCAGATCACGTCGGTGAGGTCGCCGAACGTGCAGCACTGGGCGATGCCGGTGCCCTTCTCGGGATCCGCGGCGGGGTGGGCGAGGACCGGCACCTCGACCCCGAACAGCGGCGAGCGGACCGTCGTCCCGAACAGCGGCGCGTACCGCGGATCGTCCGGGTGCGCGATCAGGGCCACACACGCCGGGATCAGCTCGGGCCGGGTCGTCTCGATGTAGAGCGGCTCGCCGTCCGGCCGGCGGAACGCCACCCGGTGCATCGCGCCGGGCCACTCGCGGTCCTCCAGCTCCGCCTGGGCGACCGCGGTACGGAACGACACGTCCCACAGGGTGGGCGCCTCGGAGAGGTAGGCGTCGCCACGCCCGAGGGCCGACAGGAACGCGCGCTGGGAGACGGCCCTGGCCCGCTCGCCGACGGTCTGGTAGGTCATCGACCAGTCCACGGACAGCCCGAGGTGCCGCCAGAGCTGCTCGAACGCCTGCTCGTCGACCACCGTGAGGCGCTCGCACAGCTCCACGAAGTTGCGGCGCGACACACCGACGGGCTGTTTCGGCGGATCCGCCGGCGGCGTGAACTCCGGGTCGTAGGGCAGCGACGGGTCGCACCGCACGCCGAAGTAGTTCTGCACGCGGCGCTCGGTGGCCAGGCCGTTGTCGTCCCAGCCGATCGGGTAGAACACGGCCTTGCCGCGCATCCGCTGGTAGCGGGCCACGATGTCGGTGTGGGTGAACGAGAAACAGTGCCCGACGTGCAGCGATCCGCTCACCGTCAGCGGCGGCGTGTCGATCGAGTACACCTGCTCGCGGGTCAGCCCGGACGGATCGGGAAACCGGTACACGCCCTCGGCGTCCCATACCTGGGACCACGCCTGTTCGAGCCCGTCGAGCACCGGTTTCTCGGGAACAGTGTGAAATTCGCCAGCTGGACGCATGCCGCGGATCGTACCCAGGGGGCAAACGATCAGGGAGTCGCTTATTATGGGCTGGACATAACGCCCCATAGGCAGCCCAGGGAACTCCAGGCTCGAAATCCGGCAGCAATCGCCTGTAACGCCGGGAACCGCCGGACCGATGAATTTCCACCGCTGCCGTGAGCGATGCCGGTCGAGGCCGGTCGAGGAGGTGTTGGCGCATCCGCGCTGAGCTGAACCTCGAACCTGCCGCCACCAGCGCGCGGCAGGCGCGCCGCTTCGTGTCCGAAACCCTCACGCTCTGGGGCGACGAGCAGCTCATCGACTGTGCCGCGCTGCTGGTCAGCGAGCTGGTCACCAACGCCGTGATCCATGCCCGGTCGGCCGTGGGGCTGGTCGTGAGCCACGCCGGCGCGCACACGGCGGTCCGGGTCGAGGTGCGGGACGCGAGCGCCAGGCCGGTCCGGATGGGCGGGTTTGACTCCGAGGCGCTCTCCGGCCGCGGCGTGGCGCTCGTCGACGCGCTGGCCGCCCGCTGGGGCGTGGAGAACGAGCAGTCCGGCAAGCTCGTCTGGTTCGAGCTGGACAACGACTTCAGCACCGGGCTGGAGAGCCGCCAGGCCGGGTAATAGCTTTCCCCGCGCGGATGCGGGTACTAGACAGGGCAGATGGCCGACGACTACGAGATCCGCCCCGCGCCCGGCGCGTTCGAGGACGCTCACCTCCTCGGCCGGACGGCGTTCCACGACACGGCGGCTCCGGAGGTTTCGCACGAGCTGGAACGCTCGCTCTGGGAGCCGGACCGCCAGCTCGGCGCCTACTACCGGGGCCAGTACGTGGGCGGGGCGGCCGCCTTCACCCGCGACCTGACCGTCCCGGGCGGCCCCATCCCGGCGGCCTGCGTGACCAACGTGGCGGTGTCCCAGGCGCACACCCGGCGCGGACTGCTGACCCGCATGATGCGCGTGCAGCTCACGGACCTGTTCGAGCAGGGCAGGGAGCCGGTCGCCGCGCTGTGGGCGTCCGAGTCGGGCATCTACCGCCGCTTCGGCTACGGCCTGGCCAGCCGCCACGCTGCCCTCGATCTCGCCACCCGCGAGGTCAGGCTGCTCCGGCCGGTGCCGGCGGGCCCGCCGGTCCGGGTCGGCCTGGCCACCGACGGCAAGCTCGTCGCGGACTGCGCGGCCGTCTACGACCGGGTCCGCGGGAGCGCGCCCGGCTACCTGTCCCGGCCCGGCGCCTGGTGGGACCACCGGCTGTTCGACGCGCCCGCGAACCGGGAGGGCAACGGGCCGCTCCAGATCGTGGTCCACGACGGCCCCGACGGTCCGGACGGGTACGCGCTCTACGCGATCGAGCCGGACTGGCGCCCCGACGGCCCGTACTCGGCGGCGCACCTGCGCGAGGTCGTCGCCGAGTCGCCGCAGGCCGAGACCGCGCTCTGGGCGTTCCTCCTGCACCTGGACCTGGTCGGCAGGCTCGCCGCCTGGGTCGCCCCGCTGGACACCCCGCTCCCCCACCTGATCGACCACCCGATGCGGGCCGTCCAGCGGCTGGGACCGAACCTGTGGATCCGGATCGCCGACCTGCCCCGCGCCCTCGCCGCCCGCACCTATGCGGCCCCCGTCGACGTGGTTCTCGACGTGACCGACGAGTTCTGCCCGTGGAACACCGGCCGCTGGCGCCTCTCCGCCGGGCCGGACGGAGCCACCTGCGACCCCACCACCGACCCCGCTGACCTGGCTCTGAGCGCCCTCGACCTCGGAGCGGCCTACCTCGGCGGCACCTCGCTGGACACCCTGTCCCGCACGGGCTCGATCACGGAGCTCACCCCCGGCGCCCTCCGCGCAACCGCAACGGCTTTCCAGGACCCGCGCACCCCGTTCTGCCCAGAAATCTTCTGACCGCCCGGGCACGATCCGCAAAAGTCTTTGAGTTTTTGATCTAGACCTGGAGCCCGCTGAGGTGCGCGAGATGCAAGCGGCGAGGTTCGCCAGGTACCGGGGTTGTACCTGGCGGTTCTCGCCGCGCAGCAGATCGTGTGCCTCGGCGGGCCGCGCACCCTAGGACTGACAGGCCGAGCACCAGAAGAGGTTGCGGCCCGCGACCACTTCGGTGCTCACAGGGGTTTCGCAGACCAGGCAGGGCATGGCGGAGCGGCGGTAGACGTAGACCTCGCCGCCGTGGTCGTCGACGCGGGGCGGGCGGTTCATGGCCTCGGGGGTGTGCAGGTCGTGGACGGTGTCGATCCGCCCGGTGCGCACGCCCTCGGTCATCAGCGCGACCAGATCGGGCCACATGGCCAGCCAGGTTTCGTGCCCGAGGTCGCGGCCGGGCCGGTGCGGATCCACGCCGTGCCGGAACAGGACCTCCGCGCGGTAGACGTTGCCGACCCCCGCGAGCACCTCCTGGTCCATGAGCAGGCGGCCGATCTCGGTGCGGCTCGCCGAGATGCGCTTCCAGGCCCGCTCCGGATCGGCGTCGGCCCGCAGCGGATCCGGCCCGAGCCGGGCATGGATCGCGGCCTTGTCGGCGGCCGTGACGATCTCGCAGGCGGTCGGACCGCGGAGTTCGGTCCAGGCGCGCTCGCCGATCAGCCGCAGCCGGACCGCGCCCACCGGGGCAGGTGCGGGCGGCCGCCCCGTGCGGAACTCGCCGTACAGCCCGAGGTGCACGTGCAGCCACGGATCCCCGAGTGTCGCCCGAGGCCCGCGCGAGTACCGGTGGAACAGGTGCTTGCCGTGGGCGTCGGTGGCGGTCAGCCGGGATCCGGTGATGAGCGCGGCGCCCTCGGCGAAGCGTCCCTGCGGCGAGTCGGCGGCGACGATCCGGCCGCCGAACAGCCGCTTGTGCTCGCGCGCGAGCCGGTGGATCGTGTGCCCTTCCGGCACGTCAGTTACCTTTCCGTGGAACGCCGAGGGAGGCGGGGACCGTGACCGAGCAACCGCAGCGCCGGCGGCGCACCCGCCCGGCGCGGGCAGCGGAGGCCGAGCAGCCCGTGCCAGAACCTCAGCAGAAGCCGTCCGCGAGCAAGGCCGAGCGGGACGCCGAGCGCGGGCTGCGCGGCCTCGTCGGGGCAGGCCCGTCGCAGGTCAGCATCGGTGCGGCGATGCGCGCCAGGGACGCCTCCCGGCCGACCGCGGATGACCTGGCCGCCGCCGAGCGGGACACCGATCTGGTGCGCCGGCACTATGTGCCGTCCGAGGCCCCACCCTTCGACGCGAGGTAGTGCCCGCGCTCGTACGCGGCGAGTTCGGCGATCCGGCGGCTGTGCCGGGGTCCGTCGCTGAACGGGGTGCCGAGGAACTCCTCGACGATCGCCGTTGCCTCGGACGGGCTGTGCATGCGGGCCCCGATGCCGATCACGTTGGCGTCGTTGTGCTCGCGGGCGAGCCGGGCGATCTCGGGCTTCCACCCGAGGGCCGCCCGGACGCCGAGCACCTTGTTCGCCGCGATCTGCTCGCCGTTCCCGGACCCGCCGATCACCACCCCCAGGCTGCCCGGATCCCCGACGACCCGCTCGGCCGTGCCAATGCAGTACGGCGGGTAGTCGTCCTCGGGGTCGTAGGACTCCGGACCGCAGTCCACGACGTCGTACCCGGCCTGGGCCAGGTGCTCGATCACGTACTGCTTCAGTTCAAACCCAGCGTGGTCGGATCCGAGATAGACGCGCATGCGCGAATTCTTGCAGCACCCTCACCGTGGCGGGTCGAGTGCCTCGCGGACTGCGCCGGCGATCTGGTCCGCGGCGGCACGGGCGCCGTCGAAGTTGGCGAGTTCGCGGGCGAATCCGTGCACGAGTCCCTGGTACCGGGCGAGCACCACGGGGACTCCGGCCTCGGCCATCGCGACCGCGTACCGCTCCCCCTCCTCGCGCAGGACGTCGTACTCGGCGGTGATGACGAGCGCGGGCGGCAGTCCTTCCAGGCTCTCGGCGTGGGCCGGGGAGACGTCCGGATCCTTGCGGTCGGCGCCCTCGGGCAGGTACCAGTTCCAGTAGTGGGCCATCCGGCCGTTGGTCAGCCCGGTGCCCTCGTCGGGGTCGCCCGCGGGAGTGCCGTCGACCGCGTCGGTGGCGGGGTAGACCAGGGCCTGGAACGCGAAGGGCTCGCCGCGGTCGCGGGCCCGGCGGGCCACCACGGCCGCGAGGTTGCCACCGGAGCTGTCCCCGGCGATCGCCAGGCGGGTGGCGTCGATGCCGTGCGTCTCGGCGCTGGCGCGCAGCCAGGCGATCGCCGTCTCGACGTCGTCGAGGCCCGCCGGCCACTGGTGCTCGGGCGCGAGCCGGTAGCCGATCGACAGAACGGCGACACCGGACCGGTGCGCGATCCGCCGGCACAGCCCGTCGACGGTCTCCAGGGATCCGGCGCACCAGCCGCCGCCGTGGACGTAGACCAGCACGGGGGCGCCGCGGCCGTACCGCGGGTCGTAGAGCCGGGCGGGCACGCCGCCTGCGTCGATATCGGCCACCACCGGCAGGGCGATCGGCGGGCCGCTGTTCGCGGGCGAAGTCGCGTCCAGGTTCGCGCGGTGGCCGACCAGCCACTCGTAGGTGGGGTCGATCGGGGCACCGGCCGCCGCCAGGGCGGTCCGCGACTGCGGATGTAACGTCACTGCACTTCCTCCTCACCAGCCCCCTCGGGCGCGCTCGGGAGATCGGCCAGGACAAGGCCGGTGCGCGCTTTGGGGGTGAACCACGTGCTCTTGCGCGGCATCGTGAGCCGCTCGACGTTGACGGCGATGAAGTCCGGCACCGAGACCGGGGCCATCAGCAAAGCCGCCGCGGCCCGGCCGGTGTCGACCTCGCGGGTCAGCCACTCTGCCGGGTAGTCGCCGCCGACGTACGTGATCAGTTTGTCGCCGGGGTCAAGTCCGAGGATGCCCGTGACCAGCTCACGCTCCAGAACGGCGTGGTCCAGCCGGTCCGCCACCGTGCCCTCGGACGGGGGCAGGGTGAGTGCGTACGTCTGCCCTTCGGCGTAGAGGGTGACGGTGCCGGCGTGCTCGGGGATCCGCGGGTCGCCCAGCATCGGGACCACCGTCGCGCCCCGGTCCGTGAGCGCCTTGAGCATCGCGTCGACCGGCATCGGCAGCGAGCGCAGCAGCCGGTGGTACGGCGCGATCGTCACTGAGCCGGGAGTGGTGATCACGGCGAGGAAGCGGTCGAGGCCGGCCTCCTGGGCCGAGAGGCTGCGGTGGTTGCCGTCGGCGACGATCAGCGATCCGCTGCCCGCGAGCGCGAGGAGCCGGTCCCGCTCGGCGCCGGGTCCCAGGGTCCAGATCTCGTGCCGCTGGCCGTGCTGGTCGGTGTCGGCCACCGCCGGATCCCCGAGCGAGCCGGTCAGCTCGGCGAGGAACGCGTGCAGGTCGTCGCCCGTGGTGGTCTGGAGCAAGAGCACCGGACTGAGCAGCACGCCGAGGTAGCGGGTCAGCGCGGTCCGCTCGGCGACCTTGGCGGGGAAAACCTCTTCGTTGCGGATCACCGAGCCGGGCTTGCCCGCCCGGTCCGAGATCTGCGCGGTCTCGACCAGGCAGAACACACCGTAGGCCGGGCCGGACGAGGTCTGGATCCGGTACGGGGCGACCACGTCGGACGCGGCCCGCAGCCGCCCGTCCCGTTCCAGGGCGGCGAGGCGCTCGGCGGCGGCGGGCAGTGCGGCGGCGAAGTCGTGTCCCGCGGCGACGGACTCCGGCGCCCGGTGCGGCATGTCCACCGCGAGGATCGACGCCGGATTGGCCTCGATGATCGCGGTGATCTCCTCGTCGGAGGCGAACTCGTCGTAGTTCTGCGCACCCGTCCCGCCGGTGGAGATCCACGCGGCGGGAATCGGGTGCGCTACCGGGTCAGCGGACGGGTCAGCGGTCGCGTCGGTAGGCACGACCGAAGACGTTACCCGGCGGTACGCCCGCCGGCCTGGGACTTCGCTCAGCTGACGTCCGGCCTCGCCTCGCGGGTGCGCTTGAGCTCGTAGAAGCCGGGCGTGCCCGCGACGAGCAGGACCCCGTCCCAGAGCCGGCCGGCCGCCTCGCCCCTGGGGGTCGGGGTGACGACCGGGCCGAAGAACGCGATCAGCTCGCCGTCCTCGCCGGGCACGTGGATCACCGGAGTGCCCACGTCCAGCCCGACGGGCTTCATGCCCTGGTTGTGGCTCTCGGTGAGCGCCTCGTCGTACTCGGTGGAGTCGGCGGCGTCGGCGAGCGAGAGCGGCAGGCCCACGTCGGCGAGCGCGGCCTCGTAGAGTTCGCGCCCGGTCTCCATCTTGTGCAGGTGGATCCGCTCGCCGAACGCGGTGTACAGCGGCAGGACCACCTCCTGACCGTGCTGGATCCGCGCCGCGGTGACGATCCGCACCGGACCCCAGGCCCGTTGCAGCAGCTCACGGTACTTTTCGGGCAGATCCTCGCGGCCAGAGTTGAGCACCGCGAGGCTCATCACGTGGAACTCGGGCTCGATGTCCCGCACCTTCGCGACCTCGAGGAT
The DNA here is from genome assembly GCA_025963185.1 of Actinomycetes bacterium. Taxonomy (GTDB): domain Bacteria; phylum Actinomycetota; class Actinomycetes; order Mycobacteriales; family Cryptosporangiaceae; genus RYN-140. The sequence goes on along the minus strand of JAOPVE010000312.1, from coordinate 5,699 downwards.
CCACCGGGAGGTGATCCATGCCCAGGGGCACGTAGGGTCGAACCAGAAAGAGACGGGCAGCGGCCCTGCGGGCTGGACGGTCAAGGTGGCCTCCTCGGCGAGGGACGTACGAAAAGTCGGTGGGGTACCGAAGGGGCAGCAAACGGGAGCGGCACCGGTATTCCCGTCCAAACCTCGTGCACCAGGCCGGGGCCAGCGTGGAAGACTGCCCCGTTAGAGCGCCCGCCCTGTTGGCGGGCACTCGCCAGAGCGCTGCGCGAGCAGGGCCCGTCCGATGGCGGGCGTTCGCCGGTCAGCGGACAGCGCTATACAGGTCCGGGACAAATACGAGTGATCAAAGGAGCACGCCGAGTGGCCGGTACCAACCTGACCCTCGCCGAGGCGGCAGCGCGGGCAGCGCTTCTCGACGTCCAGTCCTACGACGTCTCGGTCGATCTCACCGACGGCGGCGGTAAGCCGGGCGCGGGCACGTTCCGCACGCGCTCGGAGATCCGCTTCACCGCGTCCGAGCCCGGAGCGAGCACGTTCGTCGACCTTGTCGCCGCCGGGATCCGGTCCGCGACGCTGAACGGCGAGCCCGTGGACGTATCCGGCTACTCGGCCGAGACGGGGATCGCGCTGGGCAACCTCGCCGCCGACAACGTGCTCGTCGTGGACGCCGACGGCCAGTACATGAACACCGGCGAGGGCCTGCACCGGTTCGCGGATCCGGTCGATGGCGAGGTGTACCTGTACACCCAGTTCGAGACCGGCGACGCCAAGCGCGTCTACGCGTGCTTCGACCAGCCCGACCTCAAGGCCGAGTTCACCTTCCACGTCACCGCGCCCGAGCACTGGCACGTGGTGTCGAACAGCCAGGTCGAGTCGGAGGATCCGGATCCGTCCGGCGCCAAGGTCGTGCACTTCGCCACCACGCCGCGGATGAGTACGTACATCACCGCGCTGGTGGCCGGTCCGTACCACGCGGTCCGTGACGAGCACGACGGCATCCCGCTCGGCGTCTACTGCCGGCAGTCCCTGGCCCGCTACCTCGACGCGGACGAGGTCCTGGAAGTCACCAAGCAGGGCTTCGACTTCTTCCACGCCAAGTTCGGCTACCGGTACGCCTTCGGCAAGTACGACCAGCTGTTCGTGCCCGAGTTCAACGCCGGGGCGATGGAGAACGCCGGCTGCGTGACCCTGCTGGAGGACTACATCTTCCGCGGTAAGGTCACCGACTTCGCCTACGAGTCGCGCGCCAACACCGTGCTGCACGAGCTCGCGCACATGTGGTTCGGCAACCTCGTGACGATGCGCTGGTGGGACGACCTCTGGCTGAACGAGTCGTTCGCCGAGTGGGCCTCCCACCTCGCCAACGCCGACGCCACCCGGTACACCGAGGCCTGGACCGGCTTCGCGACCGGCCGCAAGGCCTGGGGCTACCGGCAGGACCAGCTCTCCTCCACCCACCCGGTCGCCTGCGAGATCCCGGACCTGCAGGCCGTCGAGGTCAACTTCGACGGCATCACCTACGCGAAGGGCGCGAGCGTCCTCAAGCAGCTCGTCGCCTACGTCGGCCAGGACGAGTTCCTCGAAGGACTGCGCGCGTACTTCAAGTCGCACGCGTTCGGCAACACCACCCTGGACGACCTGCTGCAGGCGCTGGAGAAGGCGTCCGGCCGGGACCTGTCCGGCTGGGCCAGCCAGTGGCTGGAGACCGCCAACGTCAACACGCTGCGGCCCTCCTTCGCCACGGCGCCCGACGGCACGTTCGCCTCGTTCACCGTGGTGCAGGAGGCGCCCCAGGACTACCCCGTCCTGCGCACCCACCGGATCGCGATCGGCCTCTACGACCTCGGCGAGGACGGCCAGCTCGTGCGCCGCCGCCGGGTCGAGACCGACGTCGAGGGGCCGCGCACCGAGGTCGCCGAGCTCGCCGGAGAGAAGGTGCCGGACGTCGTGCTCCTCAACGACGACGACCTCACCTACGCCAAGATCCGCCTGGACGACGACTCGCTCGCGGTCGTCACCGAGCACATCGGCGACTTCACCGACTCGCTGCCGCGCGCGCTGTGCTGGGCCGCCGCCTGGGACATGACCCGCGACGGGGAGATGGCCACCCGCGACTACCTGCGGCTCGTGCTCGGTGGGCTCGCCGGGGAGACCACGATCGGCGTCGTGCAGGTCCTGCTGCGGCAGGTGCTCGTGGCGCTCGACGCGTACGCCGATCCGGAGTTCGCGCCGGCCGGGTTCCGGTCGCTCGCCGAGTCCGCCCTGCGGTACGCGCGGGCCGCCGAGCCTGGCAGCGACGTCCAGCTCGTCTGGGCCCGCACGTTCGCGGCCGCGGCCAGGCAGGACGATCACCTGGCCGTGATCCGGGGGCTGCTGGAGGGGTCCGGGTCGATCCCCGGGCTGGCGATCGACACCGAACTGCGCTGGCACCTGCTGCACTGCCTGGTCTCCATGGGCGCGGCGAGCGAGGACGACATCGAGGCCGAGATCGAACGGGATCCGACCGATGCCGGTCAGCGCGAGGCCACGACGGCCAGGGCGCTGATCCCGACGGCCGAGTCGAAGGCCGAGGCGTGGCGGATGGCGACCGAGGACGACGACCTGCCGAACCAGACGGGCCTCGCCGTGATCAACGGGTTCGCCCACCCGGCCCAGCACGAACTGCTGGAGCCGTACGCGATCCGGTACTTCGACGTGGTGGCCGACGTGTGGGCGCGCCGGTCCAGCGAGGTGGCGCAGAACGTGGTGGTGGGGCTGTACCCGCACTGGGCGATCCGCGAGAGCACGGTCGCCCGGACGGACGAGTTCCTGACCCGCACCGACCTGCCCCCGGCGCTGCGGCGGCTGGTCAACGAGGGGCGCGACGGCGTGACCAGGGCGCTCAAGGCCCGCGCGAAGGACCTCGCAGCTCGATAACCGGCCGTGCCCGCCCCTCGTCCAGCGAGCGGGCGGGCCGCCGTGCCTACGGTGTCTTGTTAGCGGTTCATGGCACGACTCGCCGAAGGCGGTCGGCCGTAACCGCTAACAAGGCACCGTACGGCGCCCCGCTGCGGAGGCTGGGGTGCGGAAGGCTAGGAGCGGGCGCGGTCGGCCAGCATGCGCAGGCCCGTGACGATGCCCCCGGCGAGGTCCCCGCCACCGAACGCGGCCGTCATCGAGAGGGCAGCCAGGGCGCAGACCCGGTCGGGCAGGCGACGGGCCGCCTGCTCGCCCGTGATGATCTCCAGCACCCGCTGGTTGGGCGACACAGCCACCAGCACGGACTTGGCCGGCGAAGTGAGCTCGCCGAGAAGCTGCTCGGCATGCTGGCGGGTGGGCTCGGTCAGCTCGCCGACGTAGACACTGAACGCGACGCTGGTCTCCCGGTCGGCGGCGCGCAGGGCGTCGTCGATCCGGAACAGCTGGCGAGGTGTGAACGGCCCGTCGATCGCCGGGTTCGGATCGTGCTGCTGCGCGGCCAGGCTCTCCACGCCGGAGGACTCGGCCAGTTCCTTACCAGGTACTGCGTGACCCGGTGCCGCGTTACCAAGTGCCACGTGCGCCGCCCTTCTTGGTCGCGGGGCGGATGTCGCCAGCCCCGGGGGTCTCGCCGGCCGCCTCGAGCGCGGCCCGGGACGGACCCGGGAGCGCGGCGGCGTCGCCGGAGGAGCCGCCCGGACGCGGGGCGGAGGTGAACCAGACCGGCGCGAACGTGAACGGCCGGCCGGGGCGGTACCGGGGCGTACGGCGGCCACCGACACCCAGAGTCAGCAACGCGAACACGCCGAACACGAGCAGCGGTATGCCGGCGAAGACGAGGATGGTCTCGATCTCGGTCATCAGGAGATCAGCGGCCCTCAGTAGATGGGTCGGGGGACGCCGATTACGTTAGCGGAGGCATCGGCCGCAGAAGGCTCCCGGGTGACCCGCGTCGCTGCGGCGTGCATCACGGAGAGCGCTGGCGAGGCGGGAGGATAGGGCGGTGACTGACGCCGACGCGCTCGACGCCGCGGATCCGCTGGCGGGTTTCCGGGACCGGTTCGCGCCCACCGAGCCCGGCCTGATCTACCTCGACGGGAACTCGCTCGGCCGCCTCCCGCTCGCGACGGCCGAGCGCCTCGCGAGGGCGGTCACCGAGGAGTGGGGCGGCGGGCTGATCCGGTCGTGGGAGTCGTGGATCGACCTGCCGTCCCAGGTCGGGGACGCGATCGCGGCGGGCGTGGTCGAGGCGGATCCGGGCGAGATCCTCGTCGCGGACTCGACCACGGTGAACCTCTACAAGCTGGCGGCCGCCGCGCTGGACGCCCGTCCGGATCGCCGCGTGATCGTCACCGACGACGACAACTTCCCCACCGACCTGTACGTCTTGCAGGGCCTGGCGGCGGCGCGGGGACTGGAGATCCGGACCGTCCGCACCGGCATCGACGACGGTCCCGACCCGGCTACGATCGCCGAGGCGCTCGACGGGGGCGTGGCGCTCGTGAGCCTCTCGCACGTCGCGTACCGGTCGGGGGCGATCGCCGACATGGCGGCCGTGACGGCGGCGGCCCACCACGCCGGCGCCCTCACGCTGTGGGACCTCTCGCACTCGGCGGGCAGCGTGCCGGTGCCGCTGCGCTCGTCCGGGGCGGACCTCGCCGTGGGCTGCACCTACAAGGACCTCAACGCCGGTCCCGGCGGGCCCGCGTACCTGTACGTGCGGCGCGAGCTGCAGGAATCGCTGCGCCAGCCGATCTGGGGGTGGTTCGGGCAGTCCGGCCAGTTCGCGATGGAGGGCACCTACACACCCGTCCGGGGGATCGGCTCGTTCGCCGCGGGCACCCCGCCGATCCTGGGGCTCTACGCCGCACAGGAGGGAGTGCGGCTGATCGCCGAGGCGGGCATCGACCGGATCCGCGCGAAGGGCATGGCCCTGACCAGCTACCTGATCGGCCTCGCGGACGAGCACCTGGCCCCACTCGGCTTCCGGCTCGCCTCCCCCCGCCCGGCGGATCGGCGCGGCGCGCACGTGACGCTCCAGCACCCGGCGGCGTGGCAGGTCTGCCGGGCGCTCATCGAGCGGGCGAAGGTGCTGCCGGACTTCCGCACCCCCGACCGGGTGCGCCTCGGCCTGGCGCCGCTGACCACCTCGTTCGCCGAGGTGCGCGAGGCCGTGGACCGGCTGGCCACGCTCGTGGCCGCGGGGGATCACCTGGGCTACCCCAGCGCCCCCGGCCGGGTGACCTGACCCGTCAGCGCCAGAGGCCGAGGTTCGCGACCCAGGCGTAGACGCGCGGCGGCGACAGCGGCGTGAACGACAGGAACATCATGCCGCAGAGGACCAGCGAGAGCGCGGTGGTCAGGTGCGGCACGAGGGTGCCCCGCCGCGGCCCCTTGTTGAGCGAGTTGCGCAGCATCCGCCCGGCGAGCCTGGTCAGCCAGTAGACGACGATCGCGCTGGCCACGGCGATCCCGGCGCCCGCGAACGGGTCGGCGGTGTCGGTGTGGTTGATCAGCACCGTGCCGATCCACACCGCCCAGCAGACCACCGCGACGATCACCCCGAAGCGGGTGAACCGCCAGCCCCGCTTGAACCGCGCCGGATCGATCGGGGCGGACGGCTCGGGCGGCGCGGCGGCGGGCTGGGCCGGCTCGGTGGCGGTGCGGTCGGCGAAGCGCGACGGCGGCTTGGGCGCACGGACCGGCACGGGCGCCGAGGCGGAGATCCGCGGCGGCTTCGGCGGGGCGGA
>JAOPVE010000307.1 GCA_025963185.1 Actinomycetes bacterium | reverse complement strand
CGCGCGACGACTGGGACGCGCTCGCGGGAGCCACGGTCGCGGGTCACCTGATCGAGTGCGGAGCCCAGGTGACCGGCGGGAACTTCGCGTTCTTCACCGAGATCCCGGACCTGCGCCACCCCGGCTTCCCGATCGCCGAGGTCCACTCGGACGGATCCGCGGTGATCACCAAGCACCCCGGCACGGGCGGCGCGGTCACGACGGAGACAGTCACGGCGCAACTCCTGTACGAGATCGGCGGCCCGCTCTACCTCGGCCCGGACGTGTCCACCCGGCTCGACACAGTCCACATCGAACAGCTCGCCAAGGACCGCATCAGGGTCTCCGGAGCGACAGGCCAGCCGCCTCCGCCGCAGCTCAAGGTCGCCCTGAACGTCCTCGGCGGGTTCCGGAACGCGACCACGTTCGTGCTCACGGGGCTGGACATCGAGGCGAAGGCCGCGCTGATCCGCGACCAGTTCCGGCCGGACGTGGACGAGCTGACCTGGACCCTGGCCCGCACCGACCACGAGGACGCGGGCACCGAGGAGACCGCGAGCGCGCTCCTGCACGTCACCGCCCGGGACAAGGATCCGCAGCGGGCCGGGCGGGCGTTTTCGCAGGCCGCGGTGGAGCTGGCGCTGTCGTCCTACCCGGGCTTTCACGCGAGCGCGCCACCGTCCGACGCGTCGCCGTACGGGGTCTACCGGGCCGCGTTCGTCCCGCAGGACACCGTGCCTCACCGGGCCGTTCTGCCGGACGGGTCCACGGTGGACATCGGGCCACCACCGGCCTTCTCCGAGACCGCCCCGCAACCCGTCGAAAGCCCGCGAGAAGCCACCCAGCACAAGACAAGACGCGAACCCCTCGGGCGGATCCTCGGCGCGCGCAGTGGCGACAAGGGCGGCGACGCGAACCTCGGCGTGTGGGCGCGCACCGGCGAGGCCCACGACTGGCTCACCGGCTACCTCACCGTGGACCGGCTGCGCGAGCTGCTGCCCGAGGTCGGCAACGCGATCCGCTATGAATTTCCGCAGCTCAGGGCCCTGAACTTCGTCGTAGAGGGAATTCTCGGCGAGGGAGTGGCCGAGAACACGAGGTTCGATCCGCAGGCCAAGGCACTCGGCGAGTGGCTGCGGGCCCGGCACGCCGACATCCCGGAGGCGCTCCTGTGACCGTCCTGCGCAGCACCCACCAGCCCGGCGCGAACCCGGCCCTCCGCGAGCTTCTGGACGACCTCGACCAGGAACTGGAGAAGGCCAGGGGCGGCGGCGGGGAGAAGTACGTCCGGCGGCACCACGAGCGGGGCAAACTGCTCCCGCGCGAGCGGATCGAGTTGCTGATCGACCGGGACTCCGCGTTCCTCGAACTCTCGCCGCTGGCCGGCTGGGGCAGCGAGTACACCGTCGGCGCGAGTGTCGTGACCGGGATCGGCGTGGTCGAGGGCGTCGAGTGTGTGCTGGTGGCGAACGATCCGACGGTTAAGGGCGGGGCGAGCAACCCGTGGACCGTCAAGAAGACGTTCCGCGCGGCCGACATCGCGCGCGAGAACCGGCTGCCGCTGGTCAACCTGGTCGAGTCGGGCGGGGCGGATCTGCCGTCCCAGGCCGAGATCTTCATTCCGGGCGGCCGCGCGTTCCGCGACCTGACCCGCCTCTCGGCCGCCGGGATCCCGACGATCGCGCTGGTCTTCGGCAACTCGACCGCGGGCGGCGCGTACGTCCCGGGGATGTGCGACCACGTGGTGATGGTCCGGGGCAGGGCCAAGGTGTTCCTCGGCGGGCCGCCGCTGGTCAAGATGGCCACCGGCGAGGACGCCGACGACGAGGAACTGGGCGGCGCCGAGATGCACGCCCGCACCTCCGGACTGGCGGACTACCTGGCCGACGACGAGCGGGACGCGATCCGGATCGGCCGCCGGATCGTCGCGAACCTCAACTGGCACAAGCTCGGCCCGCCACCGGGTCCGGTCAGCGAGCCGCGCTACGACGCCGAGGACCTGCTCGCGATCGCCCAGACGGACCTGCGCCAGCCCGTGGATCCGCGCGAGGTACTGGCCCGGATCACCGACGGCTCGGAGTTCGACGAGTTCAAGCCGGACTACGGAACGTCGCTGGTCACGGGGTGGGCGCGGGTCCACGGGTACCCGGTCGGGGTGCTCGCGAACGCCCGGGGCGTGCTGTTCAGCGCCGAGTCGCAGAAGGCCACCCAGTTCATCCAGCTCGCCAACCAGTCCGACATCCCGCTGCTGTTCCTGCAGAACACGACCGGGTACATGGTCGGCAAGGAGTACGAGCAGGGCGGGATCATCAAGCACGGCGCCCAGATGATCAACGCCGTCGCGAACTCGCGGGTGCCGCACGTGACGATCGTGCTCGGCGCCTCGTACGGGGCCGGGAACTACGGGATGTGCGGGCGCGCCTACGATCCGCGGTTCCTGTTCACGTGGCCGAACGCGAAGTCGGCCGTGATGGGTCCGGCGCAGCTCGCCGGGGTGATCTCGATCGTCGCCCGCCAGGCCGCCGAGGCGCGCGGCCAGCACTACGACGACGAGGGCGACCGGGCCATGCGGGCCATGGTCGAGCAACAGATCGAGCAGCAGTCCCTCGCCAAGTTCCTCACCGGACGGCTCTACGACGACGGGATCATCGATCCGCGCGACACCCGTACCGTGCTGGGCATCTGCCTGTCCGCAATCCACAGTGGACCTATCGAGGGCGCCCGTGGCTACGGCGTCTTCCGGATGTGAGGGGCCGCATGATCGCCAGGCTGCTCGTGGCGAACCGTGGCGAGATCGC
>JAOPVE010000295.1 GCA_025963185.1 Actinomycetes bacterium | reverse complement strand
GGCCGGTCCAGCGGCACACACTTCGTCCCAGGGCGGGCCGCGGTGGCGGGTCACGGGCTCGGTGGCCCCGTACTTCGGGCCAGCGTGGCTCTGCCGATCGGCCGGCTGCGCGGCGCCGGATCCGGCTCGCGAGCCGATGCCGCAGGTCAGCGCTGCCGCCATCGTCGAGGCATGCACCCGAGTAGCACCAGTCGCCGCCCCTGGATCGTCGCCGCTGCCTTCGCCGCCGCCCTCGCGACCGGGAGCGCGCTCGCCGCCACCACCGGACTCGCCGCCGCTCTCGGCGACCAGCCGCCCGCCGCCACCCCGGCGCCCAACGCTCCAGCCGGACCGCCGCCACCTGCCCACCCCTGCCAGACCACCGGACCGGCGCAGCGCGCGGCCGAGGCCTACCTCGCCGGGCACCCCGGGTTCGGGCCGGTTACGGCCGACGGAGTGCAGTCCGTGGCGGACTGCGCGGCGATCCGCCAGCTACAGGACCGCTTCGCCGTGGCGTCACCGTCGGGGTACGCCGACGCGCTGACCGGCCGGATCGTCGCCCAGGTCCAGTCCGCACCCACCGCCCGCTGCGGCGCGGAACGAGAGGACAGCACCGTGGTCTGCGTCGACCTGACCACCCAGACCATGTGGGCCACCCGCGGCGGCCGGATCGTCCTCGGCCCCACCGTCGTACGCACCGGCGGACCCGGCGAGCGGACCCCGGCCGGCCGCTTCGTGATCACCACCAAGAAGCGCCACACGAGGTCCTCGATCACCGGGACCCCGATGGAGTACTGGCAGCACCTGCGCGACGGCTACGGGTTCCACCAGGCCTGGAAGTACCTGTACGACCCGTCGGTCCCCGGATCCCTGGGCTGCGTCAACATGACCCCGCGCGACTCCCGCGACCTGTTCGCCCTCACGGACCTCGGCACCCAGGTCCGGATCATCGGCCACCGTCCCGGCACCTGATCCCCGCGCTTCGGGCAACTCGCCGATTCGCCACCGGCCGCCGGATCGCCGTGGGAAACTGGCGCGCGCCCACTCGCTGCTGATTGCCCCAGTTCGGGGTCCCAGAAGTGCGGAAAACCTTGCTCTAAGCCCCAGATTCTGCGATAACCGAAGAGTTACTCGCGAGGAGGCCGCCATGACGGACACCGCTGCCGAGCTCACCGGTGCGTCGGGCACGAAGGGCCTCAAGGGTGGGGCGTTAGGCCTGGTGAGCAGCGTCGTCGTCGGTATGTCCTCCACCGCGCCGGCCTACAGCCTCGCCGCGAGCCTGGGCTTCGTCGTCGCGATCGTCGGGGTGAAGGCGCCCTCGATCATGCTGCTGGCGTTCGTCCCGATGTACCTGATCGCGCTGTCCTACCAGGAGCTCAACAAGGCCGAGCCCGACTGCGGCACCACGTTCACCTGGGCGACCAGGGCGTTCGGGCCGTGGGCGGGCTGGATGGGCGGCTGGGGCATCATCGCCGCGGACGTCATCGTCATGGCCAACCTCGCGCAGATCGCCGGGTCCTACAGCTACAAGCTCGTCGGCGCGGACGGCCTCGCGGCCTCCACCCTCTGGAGCACGGTCGCGGGCATCATCTGGATCGTCATCATGACCTACATCTGCTACCGGGGTATCGAGGTCTCCGCGCGGATCCAGTACGTGCTTCTCAGCATCGAACTGGCCGTACTCGCCGTGTTCGCCGTCGTCGCGATCGTCAAGGTAGGCACGGGTCACGGGGTCGCCGGATCGATCCACCCGAGCCTGTCGTGGCTGTGGCCGGGTGGCCTCTCGCTCACGAGCCTGGTCCAGGCCACGCTGATCGCCGTGTTCCTGTACTGGGGCTGGGACACCGCGGTGGCGTGCAACGAGGAGACGAAGGATCCGGAGAAGACGCCGGGCCGGGCCGCGATCCTCTCGACGGTCCTGCTGCTGGCCACGTACGCGCTGGTCACGGTCGCCGCGGTCTCGTTCGCCGGTGTCGGCACCAAGGGCATCGGGCTGGGCAACGCCGACAACAGCGACGACGTGTTCGCCGCCCTCGGGCCGGCCGTGTTCGGAAACAGCGGCCTCGGCACGGTATTCAAGGTGCTGCTGATCATTTCGGTGCTGACGTCGGCGTCGGCGTCGACTCAGACCACGATCCTGCCCACCGCCCGGACCACGTTGTCGATGGCCGCGTACCGCGCGATACCGGTCTCGTTCGCGCGGATCCACCCGCGCTACCTCACGCCGACCGTGTCGACCGTGTGGATGGGCGGCGCGTCGATCGTCTTCTACGTGCTGCTGACCGGGCTGAGCCAGAACATCCTCGGGGACTCGATCGCCGCGGTCGGCCTGATGATCGCCTTCTACTACGGCATGACCGGGTTCGCCTGCGCCTGGTACTACCGGCACGAGCTCACCCACAGCGTGCGCAGCCTGTTCATGCGCGGAATCCTGCCCGCGCTCGGCGGGGTGATGCTGCTCGGCGCGTTCGTGCGGTCCTCGATCGACTACGCCGATCCGGGGTACGGGAACACCACGATCCTCGGGATCGGCGGGGTGTTCGTCGTCGGAATCGGCGGCCTGCTGCTCGGCGCGATCCTTATGGTGGTGTACTCGCGGGTCGCGCCGCCGTTCTTCCGCAACCAGACGCTCGTGCGCGGAAGCTCGGACCTGCTCCTCGCCGGCACCGGCCGCATGCCGACCCTGGGCCTCCCGGACTCGGGCACCCAGGCGATCGTCGTGCCGCCGCCCGTCCTGTCCGGCGATGACCCGGCCCCCGCCGCGCCGGGCGATTTCGGAGCGACAGACCAGAAGCCACGCCCGGATCCCCACCGCACGGCGCCGTGACCGGCGGGCGGGGCCAGCCCGTCAACGGCCATGTCTCGCACTGGAACAGCAGCCTGGGGACCCCGCCCCGGCGGCACCCGCTGCTGTCCGATGCCGACGCCGACGTGTGCATCGTCGGCGCCGGGTTCACCGGCCTGTGGACCGCGTACTACCTCGCCAGGGCCGCGCCGCGACTGCGGATCGTCGTGCTCGAAGCCGAGTTCGCCGGATTCGGCGCGTCCGGGCGCAATGGCGGCTGGCTCTCGGCGGACCTGCCCGGCTCCCGCCGCCGCTACGCCGCCGCCCACGGCCGGGCCTCGGTGTTCGCGTTCCAGCACGCGCTGGAGCAGACGGTGGACGAGGTCGAGACGGTCACCGCGAACGAGGGGATCGACGCCGAACTGCGCCACGGCGGGGTCCTGCGCGTCGCGTGCTCGCCGTCCCAGGCCGCCCGGCTCACCTCGCAGGCCGCCACCGAACAGTCCTGGGGAGTGGCCGAGCTGCGGATCCTCGGGCCGGACGAGGTGGCGCGGCGGGTCGCGATCCCCGATGTGCGGGCGGCGGCGTTCACCCCGCGCGGGGCCAGGATCCAGCCGTCGTTGCTGGCGCGGGGCCTGGCCAGGGCAGCCGAGCGGCGGGGGGTCCGGATCTGCGAGTCCACCCCGGCCCGGGAGATCGGCCCCGGCGTGGTCCGGACCGACGGCGGCGACGTGCGCGCCGAGTTCGTCCTGCGCGCCACCGAGGGTTTCACCGCGCACCTGCCCGGCCAGCGGCGCCAGTGGCTGCCGATGAACTCCTCGATGATCGTGACCGAGCCGCTCGACGCCACCACCTGGGAGCGGATCGGCTGGGACGGCCACGAGGTCATCGGCGACGCCGCGCACGTGTTCATGTACGCCCAGCGCACGGCCGACGGGCGGATCGCGCTCGGCGGCCGCGGCAGTCCCTACCGGTACGGATCGCGCACCGACCCCGGCGGCCACACTCCACAGCGGACCGTCGACGGCCTGCGCGCCGTTCTGGACCGGCGGTTCCCGGCGGCGGCGGGCGCGGCGATCGAGCACGCCTGGTCCGGCGCCCTCGCCGTGCCCCGGGACTGGTGCGCCTCGGTGTGGCTGGACCGCGAGTCCGGCCTCGGCGGCGCGGGCGGCTACTCCGGCCACGGTGTGGCGGCGTCGAACCTGGCCGGGCGGACCCTGCGCGACCTGGTCCTGGGCGCGGACACCGAGCTGACCCGGCTGCCGTGGGTCGGTCACCGGTCCCGGCGCTGGGAGCCCGAGCCGTTGCGCTGGCTCGGCGTACACGGGATCTACGCGGCGTACCGTTTCGCGGACCGGCACGAGCGCCGCCGCACCTCGATCCTGGCCCGCGCCGCGGATACCCTCTCGGGCCGCACCTGAGGGCAGTCAGATCTGTGCAGGCAGATCCGCGACGTCAGATCCGCGACCACGCCTCGGTGAACACCGCGCGCAGGATCTGCTCGATCTCGTCGAACTCGGGCTGGCCGACGATCAGCGGCGGGGCGAGCTGCACGACCGGATCCCCGCGGTCGTCGGCCCGGCAGTACAGCCCGCGCGAGAACAGCGCCTTGGACATGAACCCGCGCAGCAGCCGCTCGGACTCGTCCGCGTCGAACGTCTCCTTGGTGACCTTGTCCTTGACCAGCTCGATCCCGTAGAAGAACCCGTCGCCCCGCACGTCGCCCACGATCGGCAGGTCGGTCAGCTTCTCCAGGGTCGACCGGAACGCGCCCTCATGGGAGAGCACGTGGTCGTTGAGGCCCTCGCGATCCATGATGTCGAGGTTCGCCATCGCCACCGCGCACGAGACCGGGTGCCCGCCGAAGGTGTAGCCGTGGGCGAACGAGGTCTGGCCGTGCAGGAACGGCTCCATGATCCGCTCGCTCGCGATCATGGCCCCGAGTGGCGCGTACCCCGAGGTCATGCCCTTGGCGCAGGTGATGATGTCGGGCTGGTAGCCGAACTTGTCGCAGGCGAACGTCGTGCCGAGCCGGCCGAACGCGCAGATCACCTCGTCCGAGACGAGCAGCACGTCGTGCCGGTCGCAGATCTGCCGGACCCGCTCGAAGTACCCGGGCGGGGGCGGGAAGCAGCCGCCCGCGTTCTGCACGGGTTCGAGGAAGACCGCGGCGACGGTGTCGGGGCCCTCCTGCTCAATCACGGTCTCGATCTGGTCGGCGGCCCACTGCCCGAACGCCAGCGGGTCGCCGCCGTGCTCGGGCGCCCGGTAGAAGTTCGTGTTGGGGACCTTGTGCGTGCCCGGCACGAGCGGCTCGAAGGGCACCTTCAGCTCCGGGATCCCGGTGATGGACAGCGCACCGTGGGTCGTGCCGTGGTAGGCGATGCTGCGGCTGATCACCTTGTGCTTGGCCGGGCGCCCGGTCAGCTTGAAGTACTGCTTGGCGACCTTCCACGCGCTCTCGACGGCCTCGCCGCCGCCGGAGGTGAAGAAGACGCGGTTGAGGTCGCCGGGCGCGAGATCCGCGAGCCGCCCTGCCAGCTCGATCGCGCGCGGGTGCGCGTAGCTCCACAGCGGAAAGAACGCCAGCTCGGACGACTGCCGCGCGGCGGCCTCGCCCAGCTCGCGGCGGCCGTGCCCGACCTGGACCGTGAACAGCCCGGCCAGGCCGTCGAGGTAACGCCGGCCCTGCTCGTCGTAGATGTACGCGCCCTCCCCGCGCACGATCACCGGAACGCCGGTCTCGGCGTATCCGGCCATGCGGGTGAAATGCATCCACAGGTGATCGGACGCGTGCCGGGCCGCCGGACTCATGGCGGCCGCGGGCACTTGCTGCTCGGTGGTGGTCATCGCGTACCCCAGGTGTAGGTCTGCTTGGCAAGCCGGAGATAGATGAAGGCCTCGGTGTCCCGGACGCCCTCGACGGTGCGGATCGACTCGTTCAGCAGCCTGAGCAGGTGCTCGTCGTCCTCCGCGACGACCTCGACGAGGATGTCGAAGCTGCCGGCGGTGATCACGACGTAGTCGACCTCGACGAGCGCGGACAGCCGTTCGGCGACGTCCCGCAGGTCGCCGTCGGCGCGGATCCCGATCATCGCCTGCCGCCGGAATCCGACCGTGAGCGGATCGGTCACCGCGACGATCTGCATGACGCCGCCGTCCACGAGCCGGGCGATCCGCTGGCGGACCGCGGCCTCGCTGAGCCCGACCGCCTTGGCGATCGCCGCGTAGGAGCGGCGGCCGTCGGACTGCAGCTCCTCGATGATCGCCTTGGCGTAGTCGTCGAGGGGGAGCTGCCCGTCGCGGGCCGGGGCGGGTTTCGTCACCCAGCCATCTTCCGTCCCGAGTGGGGCTTGGAGCAAGTGAATCCGTTTTGTCGCGGTCATCTGACGACGTATTCCGTGCGCTATAGCCGTTCGCAAACAGGAAGCCGTAGCATCGCGGGAAGTGCATGCTCGGCCCGAGGAGTCGCCATGAGGCGTGAACTGCAGAACTTCGTCGGCGGATCGTTCGTGCCCGCCGCCTCGGGCCGCACCAGCGATTTGGTGGATCCGAGCACCGAGGAGGTCTTCGGCACCGCGCCGGTCTCCGGTCCCGAGGACGTCGAGGCCGCAATGACCGCGGCCGCCCGTGCCTTCACGAGCTGGCGGGACACCACCCCCTCGGAGCGCCAGCGCGCGCTGTTACGCATCGCCGACGCACTGGAGGACCGCGCCGGGGAACTCGTGGACGCCGAGTGCCAGAACACCGGCAAGCCCCGCCAGCTCACCCTGGACGAGGAGATCCCGCCGATGACGGACCAGGTCCGGTTCTTCGCCGGTGCCGCGCGGGTGCTCGAAGGGCGGGCCGCGGGGGAGTACCTCGCCGGGCACACCTCGATGGTCCGGCGCGAGCCCGTCGGGGTGTGCGCGCAGGTCACGCCGTGGAACTACCCGATGATGATGGCGGTCTGGAAGTGGGCGCCCGCGATCGCCGCGGGGAACACCGTGGTCCTCAAGCCGAGCGACACGACGCCGGTGACGACCGTGCTGATGGCCGAGATCCTCGCCGAGTTCCTGCCGCCGGGGGTGTTCAACGTCATCACCGGTGACCGGGACACCGGCCGCGCGCTGGTGTCCCACCCCGTGCCCGCCATGGTCTCGATCACCGGATCGATCCGGGCCGGCATGGAGGTCGCCGGGTCCGCCGCCGCGGATCTCAAGCGGGTCCACCTCGAACTCGGCGGCAAGGCCCCCGTGATCGTGTTCGACGACGCCGACGTGGCGAGCGCCGCCGAGAACATCGCCGCGGGCGGCTACTTCAACGCGGGGCAGGACTGCACGGCGGCCGCGCGGGTGCTGGCCGGTCCGCGTGTCTACTCCGACTTCGTCGCGGCGCTCGCCGAGCAGGCCAAGAACACCCGGACCGGTCCGCCGTCGGACAGCGAGGCCGCGTTCGGGCCGGTCAACAACTCCGGCCAGCTCGACCGGGTCCGCGGCTACCTGGACCGGCTGCCCGGCCACGCGGTTGTCGAGGCGGGCGGCCACCGCACCGGCACCAGGGGCTACTTCCACGAGCCCACGGTCGTCGCCGGGCTCCGCCAGGACGACGAGATCATCCAGCAGGAGGTGTTCGGGCCGGTCATCACCGTCCAGCAGTTCACCGACGAGGACACCGCCCTGCGCTGGGCCAACGGCGTCGAGTACGGCTTGGCGGCCAGCGTCTGGACCCGTGACCACGGCCGCGCGATGCGGATGGCCCGCAGCCTCGACTTCGGCTGCGTGTGGATCAACACCCACATCCCGCTGGTCGCCGAGATGCCGCACGGCGGCTTCAAGCACTCGGGGTACGGCAAGGACCTCTCGATGTACGGCTTCGAGGACTACACCCGGGTCAAGCACGTGATGAGCAACATCGCCATCTGAGCAACACCTGCCGGGCCGCTCACCCTGTGCCATCGGCCGCGCGGGCGGCGAGGTGGGCCGTTCAGGCTGGTCAGGCCGCCGGATCGGCCGCTCCCGGGGCGGCCGTCGGCTGGAATGCGCTCTCCGCTCTTCACTTTCCGTGGTTGCTGAGTGACCTTGGAGTGACTGATCG
>JAOPVE010000274.1 GCA_025963185.1 Actinomycetes bacterium | reverse complement strand
GCGGCCACGTGCAGCGGATCGGCGCTCGCATCGGCGAGGATCGCGATTTCGGTCGGGCCGGCCTCGGAGTCGATGCCGATCACCCCGCGCAGCAGCCGCTTGGCCGCGGTGACGTAGATGTTGCCCGGGCCGGTCACCAGATCGACCGGGGCGCAGGTACCGGCGCCGTAGGCGAACATCGCGATCGCCTGGGCGCCGCCGACGGCGTAGACCTCCTCGACGCCGAGCAGCGCGCAGGCCGCGAGGATCGCCGGGTGCGGCAGCCCGCTGAACTCCTTCTGCGGCGGCGAGGCCACGGCGAGCGACCCGACGCCGGCGATCTGCGCGGGCACCACGTTCATCACGACGCTCGACGGGTAGACCGCCAGGCCGCCCGGCACGTAGAGGCCGACCCGCTCGACCGGCACCCAGCGCTCCTCGACCGTGCCGCCGGGCACGACCTGGGTCACCACGTCGGTGCGCCGCTGGTCGGAGTGGACCAGCCTGGCCCGCCGGATCGACTCCTCCAGGGCGGCCCGCACCGCCGGATCCAGGGCCTCCAGCGCCTGGGCGAGCGCCGGGGCCGGGACCCGGATATCGGTCAGCTCGACCCCGTCGAACCGGCGAGTGGCCTCGACCAGAGCGGGTACCCCATGCTCACGGACCGCCTCGACCACCGGCCGGATCGTCTCGATCGCGGCATCGACGTCCAGCGCGGCGCGCGGCAGCACCTCACGGGGGTCACGGAGGGACCCCCGAAGGTCGATTCGGGTGAGCATTGCTCAAGTCTAAGGACCAGGCACAGCACCCGCCGGCTGGGTTACCGCGCGTCCGCACCCCGGGACGCGCGCGGAGTTCTCACCGTGCGCGGGCAATGACGTGCACTTAGTCTGGGGCCGTGAGCGATCCCTCTCCCGGTGTCACAGCCCCGGCCCAGAGCGTCATCCCGCTCTTTCCGCTGGGGACCGTGCTCTTTCCGGGCGTGGTGCTGCCCCTGCACATCTTCGAGCCGCGCTACCGGCTGCTGGTCCGCGAGCTCATGCACCCGCGCGCCACGCCCGAGTTCGGGGTGGTCGCGATCCGGCAGGGCACCGAGGGCGGACCGCCGGGTACCACCGTCCTCTACGACATCGGCTGCGCGGCCGCGCTGCGCCAGGTCACTCCCTACGACGACGGCCGGTTCGACATCGTGACAGTGGGGGCGCGCCGGTTCCGGATCCTCGAAGTGGACCCGCACAGCCAGCCCTACCTGCGCGGACGCGTCGAATGGCTGGACGAGAGCCCGGTCGAGCCCGGCGAGACCGCGGTCGTGTCCCGCAGTGTCGCCGAGCTGTTCGGCCGCTGCCAGGCGCTCCTGCGCGCCTACGCCACCACCGGTGCGGGACCGTCCGCCGAGGGATCGGCCGCGCGGACCGCGATCGGCTCGGCGGCGCTGCCCACCGATCCGCTGCTGCTTTCCCACCTCGTGGCCGCCGCGGCCCCGTTCACCCTCGACGACCGGCAGAACCTGCTCTCGGCGTGCAACACCGCCGAGCGCCTGCGGCAGGAACTGCGGCTGCTCAAGCAGGAGATCACGATGATCTCCCGGCTGCGCGCCGTGCCGGTTCCGCTCGCCGAACTGCGGGTCCCGATGGGGATGAACTAGCGGATACCGCCTACTGCGCGTCGCTGTACTCGGGCGGCGGCGGGTAGGCCGGCAGCGGCTCGTGCGCGGCCGACGGGACCAGATCCGGGAAGCGGGACCAGGCAGCGCAGCCCACGAACACCGCCACGGCCGCGAGCGGCTCCAGGTAGACCAGCCCCTCGGCGCGCAGCTGCATGTTCTGCGGGAAGTGCGTGCCGGCCGCCGCGGTCTTGAGCAGGTGCCGGTACTCGGCCTCGCCCAGGTGCGTGCCCAGCTTCCAGGTCAGATAGGCGCCCCCGAGGGATCCGGCGGCCAGCGCGATCACCAGCAGCGGCCCGCGCCCCCGGCGCAGCAGCCAGGCCAGCGCACCGACGACGACCCCGGCGATGCCCGTGAGCACCGCGAACCGGCCGTCCCCGGCGACGAACGCCTCGGTGTTGTAGTCGGTCAGGTCGGGCTGGTCGGGGGCGGTCATCACGATCTCGACGTGCGGGCCCAGCGCGTGCCACACGAACGCGAGCACGAGCCCGGCCACGACGGGCACCAGCGCCCAGACGGCGGCCCAGACCAGATCCGTCTTACGGATCGGCCACTCGCGGCGAACGGCCGGCGGTTCCGGCGCGGCGGGCGGCCAGCTCGTCTCCTCGCCGTAGTTCCCCGGACCGGGGTACCCGGCGGGGGCGTAGTCGGCCGGGTCGTACCCGGGCGGCACGGGGTACTCGCTGGGTGCGGGGTACCCGGGCGCGCCCTGGTACGCACCGGGCTCCGGCTCGGCCGCGGGCTCGGTGGCTCGCGGGCTGATGGGCGGGTGCGGATCGGCCGGGGGCGCGGCCGGATCGCGGGCGGGCGGGAGCGTGGGATCCGGCCGCGGGCCCGGGTCGTCGAGGTCGCTCATCTGTCCCTTCCGGTGATCCGTGGTACCCCGAGCCTCGCACATCGCGCCCGCCCCACCACGGCAACCCGCACTCTCGCGCGACCGAGGCGCCCCCCGCCCGCTCGTCACGGGCCACGCCGAGGGCCCGTGCGGGAATCTCAGCCGGGTTCCCGAATCGACCCCAGGGCCTGGACCAGCCCGTCCGGCACGATCAGGTCAGCCCAGTCCCGGGTCGCCTCGGTCACCGCCGCGTTGCGCTGGTCGCTGCCCGCCGCCCAGGCCAGCGCGTCCGCCGGGCTCTTGCCGAACCGCTCGTGCCGGGCGGTGAGTCGGCGCAGGCGCTCGCCGGGGTCCAGGTCGCAGAACCACACCTCGGCGAACTCTGGCCGCATCAGCGCCCAGTCGCCCTCGTGGACCAGCAGGTAGTTGCCCTCGGTGATGATCAGCCGGGCCGCGGGCGGCACCTCGATGCTGCCCGCGATCGGCTGCTCGATCTCCCGCTCGAAGGCCGGGGCGTAGACGATCTCGCCGGTGTCCGCGCGGAGCCGCCGCAGCAGCGCCGCGTACCCGGCCGCGTCGAACGTGTCCGGTGCCCCCTTGCGGGCGAGGCGGCCGAGGCGCCGCAGTTCGGCGTCGGCGAGGTGGAAGCCGTCCATCGGCACGTGCGCCACCCACGCCCCCGGGGTCAGCCCGGCCGGGGGCGCGGGCCGCAGCGCCCGCAGGAGGCGCTCGGCGAGGGTGCTCTTGCCCGCGCCAGGGCTGCCGGTGATCCCGAGGATCGCCCTGCGTCCGCCCGCCACCAGCCCCCGGGCACGCCCGAGCAGTTCCCCGAGGGAGAGCGCGCCTGCCCCGGGATCGCCGGTCACGGGTGGCGGATCGCCGGTCCCGGGTGGTGGTTCGCCGGTCACGGGTGGTGGTTCGCCGCGAGCTGCCCGGTGATGTACCCGTGGGCATGCCGGGCGAGGTCGGCGCCGTCGGACCACAGGTTCCGCCAGATCGCCAGGTCGTTCGACAGCCCCCGCATGACCACGGCGGACGAGAACGACTCGAACGTGATCGGACCGCCGTAGCCGATGTCGGCGAGCGCGTGGAAGAACGACGTGAAGTCCAGGTGCCCGGATCCGAGATAGCCGCGGTGGTTCTCGCCGATGTGGACGTACCCGAGCCGGTCCCCCACCTCGTGGACCGGGCGGACGAGGTCGTCCTCCTCGATATTCATGTGGTAGGTGTCCAGGTGGATCAGCACGTTGTCCTCGCCGATGTCGTCGGCGAGCACGAGCGCGTCGTGCGCGGTGTTGATGACGTTGGTCTCGTACCGGTTGCAGATCTCCAGCCCGAGGGTCATCCCCCGGCGCTGGCCTTCCCTGGCGAGTTCGCGCAGCACCGAGACCACGTTGGCCCGGCCCGCGGAGCTGAGCGGCTGGCCGTACTTGCCGAGCGCGCTGTAGAGCGCTCCCGTCAGGTGGGTCCCGCCGAGGTCGTGCGTGGTGGCGAGCGACTCCTGGAGCAGGGCCTCGCCGCGGGCCACGACGGCCGGGTCGGCGCTGGACACGTCCGCGTCGAAGGCAAGGCCGCGCGAGCAGGCGACGCCGAGGCCGGCGGCCTCCAGGCTCTTGCGGGCGGCCGCGGTGTCCAGGCTGGCCGAGTCGTGCAGGGACAGTTCGAGCAGGTCGAACCCTGCGTCCTTGGTCTGGGTGATGGCGCGCTCGACGGAGGCGGGACTGGTGTCTCCCACCCAGACGAGCGCGTGCACTCCGATCGGGTTGGTGCGGGTGAGCGTGGGCATTCGGGGGTCCTATCCGGAACGTCTCAGGCGGCCTGGGCGCCAGTGATGAGGGCGACGATCTCCTCGCCCGTGGTGTCCGCGGTCCGGCGGCCACCGACGCACCGGCCGGCCCGCATGACCCAGACGTGGTCGCTCAGGCGCATCACCTGGGCGAAGTTGTGGCTGATCAGCAGCACCGCGTGGCCCTCGTCGCGGAGCCGAAGGATCAGCTCCTCGACCTTCGCGGTCTCCTGGACGCCCAGAGCCGCCGTCGGCTCGTCCATGATCACGAGCCGTGAGCTGAAGCCGGCCGCGCGGCAGATCGAGACGGCCTGGCGCTGCCCGCCCGAGAGCCGGCGGACCCGCGAGGACACCGCGGGGACGTTGACGGCGAGCGTGGACACCATCTCGGTGGCGCGCTGCTGCATGCGCTTGCGGTCGAGGAACGCGATCGGCCCGAACCGCCGGACCAGCTCGCGGTTGAGGAACAAGTTCTGCCACACCGTGAGGTCCTCGACGAGGGCCAGGTTCTGGTGGACCGTCTCGATCCCGGCTCCACGGGCGTCCTCGGGCGAGTGGAAGTCGGTCTTGGTGCCGTCGAAGACGATGTGCCCGGAGTCGGGCCGGTGGATCCCCGAGATGCAGCGCACCAGTGTGGACTTGCCGGCCCCGTTGTCGCCGACCAGCGCGGTGATTTCACCCTGGCGGATCGTCAGGGACACGTCGACGAGCGCGCGGACGCTGCCGAAGGAGAGGGAGACGTCCTCGACGTCGACCAGCACATCGCCAGTCTGGAGAGGGCTGCCGGTCTGCAGGGTGGTTGCGGTGGGCTCGGGACTGGTCATCGCTGGAACCTCGTCATCAGGGCGGCCAGCACCACGACGATGCCGACGGCGAGCGGCTGGTAGAACTGCGAGACCCCGAGCAGGGTGAGGCCGTTGACCAGGGCGGTCAGCAGCAGCGCCCCGATGACCGGGCCGGTGATCGTGCCCCGCCCGCCGAACAGGCTGACCCCGCCGAGCACGACCGCGGCCACGGAGTTGAGCAGGAACGCGGTGTTGGCGGCGGGCTCGGCGGCGCCGATCCGGGCCACCAGGAGGATCGATCCGAGGCCCGCGAGCACACCGGCGATCGTGTAGACGGCGATCTTGATCCGCCCGGTGCTGATGCCCATGGCCGTCGCCGCGTCCGGGGATCCGCCGGTGGCGAGCACGTGGGTGCCGAACCGGGTGTGGAAGAGCACCACGTGGGCGGCGACGGCGACGACCGCGGCGATGATGACCGGCCAGCCGAAGATCCAGATGCCGCCGACCGAGAGCTGGAGCAGGAACGAGTCGATGATCGTGACCGGCTTGCCGCTGGCCAGGATCAGCGCGAGTCCCGAGGCGGCCGAGAGCGTGCCGAGGGTGACGATGAAGTCGGTGATCTTGCCCTTCGCGATCAGCGTGCCGTTGAGGACTCCGACCACGCCGGCGGCGGCGATGGCGACCAG
Source organism: Actinomycetes bacterium (assembly GCA_025963185.1). Taxonomy (GTDB): domain Bacteria; phylum Actinomycetota; class Actinomycetes; order Mycobacteriales; family Cryptosporangiaceae; genus RYN-140. The sequence continues at coordinate 22,107 of JAOPVE010000274.1, read as the reverse complement.
CGCCGAGGCGACCAGTCCCCAGCCGTGCGCGTAGGCCTGGCCGAACGCGACCGCGCCGAGGGTCATCGTGGAAGCGATCGAGAGGTCGATCCCCGCCGTCGTGATCACGAACGTCTGGCCGACGGCCAGGATGATCAGGATCGCCGCCGCGACCAGCATCGACTCGATGTTTCCGGTGCTCAGGAACGTCGAGTTGAGGGCCTGGAAGACGATCACGAGGAGGACGAGGCCGATTGCGGCGGCCCACTCGGCCCAGAAGCCGAGGTCCTTGAGGCGGGCCGCCCAGGCGTTCTGGGCGGACGGGGTCGCGGTCCGTTTCGGGGCCGAGGCGGGCTGGTGCGCGCCGGTCGCCGTGGCCATCACTGGGCCAGGCTCTTGAACGGGTCCTCGTAGCTGCCGAACGGCTTCGGCGTCGCGGCGAGAGCCTGGGCGGCGTTGTCCTTGGTCACGAGCTCGACCGGAGCCTTGACGTTCGCGGGCAGGCTCTTGCCCTTCGCCGCGGCCTGGCAGGCCTCGACTCCCATGAGGCCGATCGCGTACGGGTACTGCGCGACGGTGCCGTCGAGGGTGCCGGCCTTGACCGCGTCGAGCGCGTCCTTGATGCCGTCGACGCTGATCACCTTGACCTGGCCGGTCTTGCCGGCGTCGGCGATCGCGCGGGCGACGCCGAGGCCCATGTCGTCGTTGGCGACGAAGAAGCCCTTGAGCGCGGGGTGCGCCCGCAGGATGTTGCCCGCGGCGGTGAGGGCGGTCTGCCGGTCCCAGTCGGCGGCGACGGTCTGGACGACCTTCAGCTTGCTGCCGATCCCCTGGGTGAAGCCCTCGACACGGGCGCCGCTGGTGACGTCACCGGCGATCCCACCGACGACCGCGACGTCGCCGCCCCCGGGCACGAGCTCGGCCATGCGGGCTCCGGCCATCTTGCCGGCCTGGATGTTGTCGGTGCCGATGTAGGTGGCCGGGGTGGCCTTAGCGCTCTGCGCGGCCTTCGCGTCGATCGGGCTGTCGATGTTGACGATCGTCTTCTTCAGCGCCGCGATCTTGGCCAGGCCCTGCACGAGGTTGGTGCCGGTGATCGGGTTGACGATGAAGCAGGAGTAGTTCTGTCCGGCGAGCCCGTTGAGCTTGTCGGCCTGGCCGGTCGTGTCGGTGATCGCGTTCGCGGCCTGCACGGTGACCGAGACACCGCCGGTCTTGGCCTGCTGGTCGATGCCCTGCTTCATGGTCTGGAAGAAGGGGTTGTCCAGGCCCTTGATGATCGCGGCGGCTTTGACATTGCCGCCTCCCGATCCGCCCGGGCTCGTGGATCCGCCGGAGTTGCAGGCGGTCAGCGCGATGGCGCCGAGGGTGGCTGCTAACGCGGCCGCTGTGCCTCGCCGCGCGGTCTTGGTGGGAAGCATCTGCTGCCCCTCTCCTGTGTCGATGCCATGACGGTACGGTTACTTTCGCGCTTGGGCAACACTTCTTCTGATTTTTAAAGTTGGAAGATCACTTACTTCTGCATGGCGGCTGTTGCTACAGTCCAGTCCATGGACGGATCTACCGCCGCGGTGCTCCGCGGCACGGCTAGCCCCGGCGACGTGCTCGGACTCTTCCGCGACGTGCCCGGCGGGCTCACCAAGACCGACGTGATGCGCGAGACAGGGCTCTCCCGCAGCACCGTCAACCAGCGGATCGACGCGCTCCTCAGCGCCGGGTTATTGATCCCGGCAGAGGAGGACGCCCGCACCCGTGGCCGTCCCGCCGGGCAGTTCGTCGTCAACCGGGCCCGCGGAGTCCTGTTGGTCGCCGACCTCGGCGCCACCGGCGTCCACACCGCACTGTGCGACCTCGGCGGGGCGATCCACACCGAGCGCCAGGCCCCGGCCGACGTCACCACCGGCCCCGAGCCGGTCCTCGGGCTGATCGACGGGCTGTTCGCCGACATGCTCACCGCCACCGGCCACACCGCCGGCCAGGTACTCGGCGTCGGCCTCGACGTGCCGGGCCCGGTCGACGTCACCACCGGCCAGGTCGTGAGCCCGCCGATCATGACCGGCTGGGACCGCTACGACATCCCGGGCTGGTTCACCCCCCGCTACGACGCGCCCGTCCTCGTCGACAAGGACGTCAACGCCATGGCCGTCGCCGAACACCGGCTGTGCCACCCGGACGTGGCCCACTTGCTCATGGTCAAGGCTGGTACCGGCATCGGCACCGGGCTCATCGCCAGTGGACAGGTGCACCGCGGCGCGGATGGCGCGGCCGGCGACGTCGGGCACATCCAGGTCACCGTGGACGACGTGGACACTCCCCCGCTGTGCCGGTGCGGGAACGCCGGGTGCGTCGAGGCGTACGCGGGCGGGTGGGCCCTGGTCCGCGACCTGCGCGCCGAGGGCCGGGACGTCTCGACCGTCAACGACGTGGTCCGGCTCGTGCGCTCGGGGGACCTGGTGGCGGTCCGGCTGGCCCGGCGCGCCGCGCGGATCCTCGGTGGCGCCATCGCCGACGCCGTGAACATGTTCAACCCACGGGTGATCGTCGTGGGCGGGCAGCTCGCGCACACCGACGAGCAGCTCTTCGCCGGGATCCGCGAGGTCGTCTACCGCCGATCCCTGCCCCTCGCGACGCGCAACCTCCAGATCGTGCACAGCGAACTGGATCCCCGCGGCGGGGTCCTCGGCCTCGCCCAGCAACTCGTCGACGGCATCTACTCCCCCCACCGAGTCCAGCAACTAATCGAACGCCCCGTCTCCGCCTGATCCCCTTCCTCCCTCGCGAACTGCGGTAACCCCGACCGGTCATGACCGGCCCCAGTTACCGCACTTCGCGAAGGGGTCTCCACGCACAGCCCACCGCGATCTCGCGACCGAGCCTGACCGGCATAGCCACACCCATTTCGCGGATCCCGGCCCCGCCGAACACCACCCTCCCGGCGAAGTGCGGTAACCCTGACCGGTCATGACCGGCCCCAGTTACCGCACTTCGCGAAGGGGGCTGCACGCACAGCGCACCTTGGGCTCGCAGCGCAGACACGCCGCTCCGAAGTGCGGGCCAGCATGCCGATCCCCACCTGCGGAACCGCAGGCACTTCGCGGACGCTGCACGCGCGCGGGAGTTAGTGGTGGGGGGTGAGGGGGCCGGATAGGTGGGTGTCGGCGAGGACCAGGGCGGGGGCGTGCCAGACGCCCGGCTCGATCAGCGGATCGCCACTGAGCACCACCAGCGCCGCTGCCTCGCCCTCGGCGATCCGGCCGGTGCGGCCGCGCATGCCGACGGCGCCCGCCGACCCCTCGGTGGCCGCGCGCAGGGCGCCGAGCCTGCCGAGCCCGGCGCAGGCCAGCCGGTCGAGTTCGCGCGGATCGGCACCGGGCCGGGTACCCGCGTTGCCCAGGTCGGTGCCGTAGAGCAGCGGGACCCCGCAGCGGTGCAGCTCGATCGCGTTGCGGCCGGCGGCGGACCCCTGACCGTCCGAGAAGAAGGTTTGCAGGGTTGACACGACCGCGATGCCGCTCGCCGCGATGCGCTCGGCGAGCGCCGGGGAGAGCCGTTCGGTGGGCACGTGGCAGAGCTCGTCGACTCCGGCGTCCAGGGCGCGGGACACCATCTCGGCGGTGAGGGCGTGGGCGGTGACGGGCAGGCCGGCGGCGTGGGCGGACTCGGTGACGGCCCTGACCTCGGCCGGACCGGGAACGGGAGCGCCGGATCCGGGCTCCAGCGCGATCTTGATCAGGTCGGTGCCGTCCGCGACGAGATCGGCGACAAGCCGTCGGGCCGCCGCGGGCGAGGACGCGAACGCGGCGAACCCCGCGGCACCCCAGGACCGCGACGGGTACCCGCCGGGCGCGGTGATCAGCGGACCGGCGACGGCCACGGACGGCGAGCCGGCGGGCGGACGGCCCAAGGTGCGCCACTGCCGGGCGACGGCGGGCGGGGCACCGAGGTCGCGGACCCCGACCACGCCCTTCGCCAGGATCTCGCCCGGGTCCGCGAACGCGAGGTGGACGTGCGCGTCGACGAGCCCGGGGCCGATCCAGTAGCCGGGACCGCCGAGGACGGGCAGGTCGGCCGGCAGGGCGAGATCAGGCGGACCGAGGCGGGCCACGGTGCCGTCGGAGGCGACGACGAGGAGGCCGTCGAACGGATCCGCGGAACCGCCTGGCCAGATCGTGCCTCGCAGCGCCAGCCCCCGCGGATACCCCGGCACCGGCCCAGCTACAGCCCGGTGCCCGGCACGCAGCGCGGCGAGTCCCACGCCGGCGGCGGCGCAGCACACGGCGGTGGCGGTCGCGGCGGCGCGCATCGTCAGCCGATCACACCCGAGGGACCCAGCAGGGCCTTGAGATCGGCCATCAGCGCGGGCGACGGGTTGACCCGCACCTGGTCGCCGAGCCGCCAGACCGTGGCCTGGGCTCCGTTCTGGAGTTGCAGGTGCACGTCCGTGGTACCCGGGTGGGTGGTGAGGACCTCGCGCAGGCGCTCGACCATCGGCGGTGTGCAGCGGGGCGCGGGGACCGCGACGATGACGGGCCCGCGCGGGGAGTCCGCGGCGGCGACATCGAGGATCTGGAGGTCCATCGCCATGACCCGGGGCACGTCGTCGCGCTTGTCGACCCTGCCCTTGACGGCGACGACCGCGTCCTCGGCGAGGTACTGGCCGACCAGTTCGTAGGTGTTCGGGAAGAACAGCACCTCGACGGCGCCTTCGAGGTCTTCGAGGCTGGCGAGCGCCCAGGACTTGCCCTGCTTGGTGACTTTGCGGGTGACGCCAGAGAGGATGCCGGCGACGGTGACGACCTTGCCGTCGGTGATGCCCTCGTCCGACAGTCCGGCGACGGTGTGGTCGGCGCGGGCCGAGAGCAGGTGCTCGACGCCGAACAGCGGGTGGTCGGAGACGTAGAGGCCGAGCATCTCGCGCTCGAACGCGAGGAGGTCCGCCTTCTCCCACTCGCCCTCGGGGATCGTCGGGGTGACGGTGATCTCCACCCCGGGACCGTCGTCGCCGAACGCGCTGCCGAACAGGTCGAACTGGCCGATCGCCTCGTTGCGCTTGGTGTCCATGAACGCCTCGATGGCGTCGGCGTGGACCGCGAGCAGCCCGCGCCGGGAATGCCCGAGCGAGTCGAAGGCACCGGCCTTGATGAGCGATTCGACGGTCTTCTTGTTGCAGACGACGGCTTCGACCTTGCGCAGGAAGTCGTAGAAGTTGTCGAACTGGCCCTTCTCGGTGCGGGTGGTGACGACCGAGGTGACGACGTTCGCGCCGACGTTGCGGATCGCCGTGAGCCCGAACCGGATGTCGGTGCCGGTGGGGGTGAAGTCGGCGTCGGAGGCGTTGACGTCGGGCGGGAGGACCTTGATGCCCATCTTGCGGCACTCGTTGAGGTAGACCGCGCTCTTGTCCTTGTCGTCGCGGACGCTCGTGAGCAGCGCGGCCATGTACTCGGCTGGGTAGTTGGCCTTGAGGTAGCCGGTCCAGTAGGAGACGAGGCCGTAGCCCGCGGTGTGGGCCTTGTTGAACGCGTAGTCGGAGAACGGGACGAGGATGTCCCACAGCGCCTTGATCGCCGCGTCCGAGTAGCCGTTGGCCTTCATGCCGTCCGAGAACGGCACGTACTCCTTGTCGAGGATCTCCTTCTTCTTCTTGCCCATGGCCCGCCGGAGCAGGTCGGCGGCGCCGAGGGAGTACCCGGCGAGCTTCTGCGCGACGGCCATGACCTGCTCCTGGTACACGATCAGGCCATGGGTGTCACCGAGGATCTCCGAGAGCGGCTCGGCCAGCTCGGGGTGGATCGGCACGACCGGCTTGCGGCCGTTCTTGCGGTCGGCGTAGTCGTTGTGCGCGTTGGCGCCCATGGGGCCCGGCCGGTACAGCGCGAGGACGGCGGAGATGTCCTCGAAGTTGTCGGGCGCCATCGAGCGCAGCAGCGCGCGCATGGGGCCGCCGTCGAGCTGGAACACGCCGAGGGTGTCGCCGCGGGACAGCAGCTCGTACGTGGCCTTGTCGTCGAGGCCCAGGGTCTCCAGCTCGATGGTCTCGCCGCGGTTGGCCTTGATGTTGTTGACGCAGTCGTCCATGACCGTGAGGTTGCGCAGGCCCAGGAAGTCCATCTTGAGCAGGCCGAGCGTCTCGCAGGTCGGGTAGTCGAACTGCGTGATGATCGCGCCGTCGGCTTCGCGCTTCCAGATCGGGATGTGGTCGGTGAGTTTCTCCGCCGACATGATGACCCCGGCGGCGTGGACGCCGGCCTGGCGGATCAGCCCCTCCAGGCCCTTGGCGGTGTCGAGGATCTTCTTGACGTCCGCGTCGGACTCGTAGAGCCCCCGGAGCTCGCCGGCCTCGGAGTACCGCTTGTGGGCCGGATCGAAGATGCCCGTGAGCGGGATGTCCTTGCCCATCACGGCCGGCGGCATCGCCTTGGTGATGCGGTCTCCCATGGCGTACGGGTAACCGAGGACCCGCGCGGAGTCCTTGATCGCGGCCTTGGCCTTGATCGTGCCGTAGGTGACGATCTGCGCGACCTTGTCCTCGCCCCACTTCTCGGTGACGTACCGGATCACGTCACCGCGCCGGCGCTCGTCGAAGTCGATGTCGATGTCGGGCATCGACACGCGATCGGGGTTGAGGAACCGCTCGAACAGCAGCCCGTGCGGGATCGGGTCGAGGTCGGTGATGCCCATGGCGTACGCGACGAGCGATCCGGCGGCGGACCCACGCCCCGGTCCCACGCGAATGCCGTTGGTCTTCGCCCACATGATGAAGTCGGCCGTGACGAGGAAGTAGGCGGGGAAGCCCATCTGGTTGATGATGCGGATCTCGTACTTGGCCTGCTCGCGGTGCTGGTCGTCGTAGCCGCCGGGGAAGCGGCGGTCCATCCCGGCCCAGACCTCGTGCTCGAACCAGGTCGCCTCCGTGTGCCCCTCGGGCACCGGGAACCGCGGCATGAGGTTCTTCTTCTCGAACGCCACGTCGACCCGCTCGGCGATGAGCAGCGTCGAGTCGCACCCCTGCGCCCAGATGTCGGACGAGTCGATCGCGCGCATCTCCTGCGCGGACTTGAGGTAGTAGCCCGACCCGTCGAACTTGAACCGCCCCGGGTCGGACTGCTGCGCGCCGGTCTGGATGCACAGCAGCACGTCGTGGGCGTCGCGCTCGGAGGCGTAGGTGTAGTGCGAGTCGTTGGTGACGACGAACCGCAGGCCGAGGTCCTTCGAGATGCGGACCAGCCCGTCGCGGACCCGCCGCTCGATCTCCAGGCCGTGGTCCATGACCTCGACGAAGAAGTTGTCCTTGCCGAAGATCTCGCGGTAGGCGGTGGCTGCTTCGAGGGCCTTGTCGTACTGGCCGAGCCGCAGCCGGGTCTGCACCTCGCCGGACGGGCAGCCGGTGGTGGCGATGATGCCGGTGGCGTGCTCGGCGATCAGCTCGCGGTCCATGCGGGGCTTGCGGAAGAAGCCGTCGAGCGAGGCCTGCGAGGTCAGCCGGAACAGGTTGTGCATGCCCTCGGTGGTCTGCGCCCACATCGTCATGTGGGTGAACGCGCCCGCGCCGGAGATGTCGTCGGACTTCTGGTGCGGCTCGCCCCACCGGACCGGCTTCTTGAGGAACCGGTTCTCGGGCGCGACGTAGGCCTCGATGCCGACGATCGGCTTGACCCCGGCGTCGGTGGCCTTGCTCCAGAAGTCGTACGCGCCGTACATGTTGCCGTGGTCGGTCATCGCGACCGCCGGCATGTTCATGCGGGACGCTTCCTTGAAGAGCTCCTTCAGCTTCGCCGCACCGTCGAGCATCGAGTACTCGGTGTGCACGTGCAGGTGAACGAACTCTTCGGCCATGGAGCGGTGCACCTCCCGTTCTCGGCGCCGCCTGGCTCGGTGGCGCCGCGCACAGCCTAGCCAGCCCCACCGACGGAACTGACCCCCACACGGCTCCCGCGGCCGGCGGTCTTGCGCGGGGCGGCAGCGGGATGGTCCCGGAAGCTAGCCTGACCGGGTTTGATCACGCGGAGAATTCTCCCAACTACACAGCGTTGATTCGCTGGGCAGCGCAAATTCCCGAGAACTAGCCGATTCGAGGAGTGCATGGCGATCCCCGCGTTAGACGGCGTCGACCGCCTCGTCGGGGTGCTGGACGCCCTCGCGACCACCCCGCCCCGCGGCCGCGACCTGCCGGTCCTGCTCGTCGAAGACGATCCGGGCGGACCTCCGGGCAGCGCCGCCGCGTTCGTCACCGGGTACCAGCAGCGGCTGCTGGACGACGCCAGGGCTGGGGTGATCCCGCACGCGATCCTCGACGGGGCGATGGCCGCCGCAGCCGCGCGGTCCGCCGAGCCGGACGTCGAGCTGCTCGACCGGATCACCGAACGGCTGCGGGGCACCATGCCGCGCCGGGCCGGGCGCCTCGCGCTGCCCCGGTACGACCGGTGCCGGGAGGTGCTGCGGGCCGAGGTCGGGGTCGGCGTGCCGGGCAGGCAGCGGGATCGGCTCGGGCTGCACCTCGTCGCGGCGTGGCAGCGGGACCGGCCGGTGCTGCGGCTGCTGCGGGCGGTCCTGGACCTGGCCGAGGGCAAGGGTGCGGTCGCGCTCGCCGCGAAGCTGGTCAAGATCCTGCCGGTCACCCAGATCCATCTCGCGCTGCTGGGGCGGTCCCGCTACCTGCGCTGGTACACCGAGCACGTGAGCAGGGCCGGCCAGCCCTCCCGCGACTTCCTGTCCGCCGCGGTCCACCTCGGCACCCAGGGACTGCTGCGCGACAACGCGGCCCTGCGGCAGAAGCTGCTGCTCGAAGCACTCGGGCGGGACCTGGAGGCCGCCGCGAGGCGGGGCAGGTTCCGGCACCGGCACCGGCGCCGCACCTGGGCGTTCGTGCTGCTCGTGTGCGAGACGGGCGGGGCCGGATCCCAGGCCGCGCACCGGATCGTCGAGGGCTGGCAGGAACTCACCGGCCGCCTGCCCGGCCTCCCGGTGCTGGCGATCGCCGCGCAGCGCCCCACGGATCCGGCGGACGGGGAGGAGCCGGGCGGGCCACGGCGGACCGCCGACGCGATCCAGCGGACCCTGCACGACGTCCCCACTCCGGCCGGCCGGGCCAGGGCGAGGCGGCCGAAGCGGGTGTTCCGCATGCGCTTCCCCGCGGAGCCCCCGCTGGAGGCGGTGAAGGACTGGCTCGACACCAACGTCGAGGTCCAGCCCGAGCGGGCCGGCTGGTTCTTCACGTTCCGCTACTGGCTCGTGCTCGGGACCGTGCTCGCGGGAGTGGCGGTGGCCGGTGCCGCCGCGCGCCCGCTGCTGGACCAGTGCCAGCGCGAGTGGAAGACCGGCGGCGAGATCGTGGGCGTCGACGATTCCGAGGACGGCTGCTACTTCACCCCGGACGACCCCGGATCGATGCTCTACGGGCTCCAGCGCAAGATCCACGACCAGAACCGGGAGGCCGTCGACAGCGGCCGGTACCGGACCGTGGTCTTCCTCTCGCCGCTCACCACCGATCCGGGCAAGCCCCAGCAGTTGCTGCCCGCCGGGGTCCTCCAGCTACGGGGCGCGGCCCAGGCTCAGCTCGCCGCGAACCAGGACGCGCGGATCGGCAGCACGCCGCTGCGGATCCGGCTCGTGGTCGCGAACACCGGGTTCGAGTTCCGGCGCGGCACCGAGGTCGTGGCCAAACTCACGGACCTGGCGGCGAAGGATCCGTCGGTGTCGGCGGTCATCGGCATCTCGCAGAGCCGGGCGGAGTCCGTCGACGCGCTCGGCAAGCTCCCGACGGACCTGGCCGTGATCGGCGCGAACACCACCGGCCACTTCATGCTCGCGGACCTGCCGCGCTACTTCGCCACCCAGCCCACCGACGCGGAACTGGCCAGCGCGATGGTCGCCGACGCCGCGAGCCGGGGCTTCAGCAAGGCCATGGTGATCGCCGACGACCACGACGGGTACTCCCGCGAGCTGCACGGCTACCTCGGCACCGAGCTGGCCAGGCGGAAGATCGCGGTCGTCCCGCAGCCGTTCGAGTTCCGGTCCGCGGACGCCTACCTCGACCAGGTGACGAGCCAGCTGCCGGACCTCGCCGCGAAGCTCTGCGCCCTGACCCGCGCCCACGGCGCCGTGTTCTACACCGCCCGCGGCGACTACCTGCCCAAGCTGCTTGTCCAGGTGGAGCTGGCCGCCTGCGGCGTGCCGGTACCGATGATCGCCGGGGACATCTCGCACCTCGTCGAGTACGAGGGCACGCCGGAGTACGCGCGGGTCAACCGGTTCCACAGTGTGGTGTTCGACTACGTGGCCTTCTCCGAGCACAGCGACGCCGAGCAGGCGACCGGGAGCGACGCGCTGCGGGCCGCCGCCGCGGCGATCAGCCAGGCCGCGATGGTGACCGGCGCGGACTCCGTGCGGGCCTCCAACGTGCTCCAGCGGCTCATCGGCGGGCTGGTGGTCAGCGGCGAGCGGCGCTTCACGATCGACGCGGCGACGCGTGCGCCGAAGGACAGGCAGACGATGTTCTTGTGCCGGCCCAAGCCCACCGGCGTCGGCAGCGGGGAGTGCCACCGCCCGCCGATCGTCCCGCTGAACCCGATGAGGCCGGCGAGCCCGGTCAGTGCGGTGCCGTCGCCGCCGTGAGCAGCCGCCGGGCCTCGGCGCGAGAGCCGATCCGCACGAACGTCAGATGAGCATTGAGCGGATCGGCCGCGGCCGCCGAGTACCGGTCCCGGTACTTGGCGTGCTGGGTCCAGGCCCAGCGCAGGATCGAGTGCTGCGGATCGATCCGGAACAGCCCGGTTATCGGCTCGCGGTTGCCGTTCCACAGCTCGACGCGGGTCACGGCCCTGGTCACCGTGCGGACCAGCACCTGGCGCATCACCGTGCCCCGGGGCAGGTCGAACCAGATGACCGTGTCGGCGCGCGCGAGCACCAGGTCGATCACCGCGCGGTAGTTGCCGTCGACCACCCAGGACTCCCCGGCCACCACCTCGGCGACCCGCTCGCGGAACTCGGGTACCTCGATCGGCCGCCAGCCGGGCTGGTGGTGGATCGAGTCCAGCTCCGTGAACGGCGCGCCGATCGCCTGGGCGAGGGCCCGGCCGACGGTGGTCTTGCCCGATCCGGAGTTACCGACCATCGCGACCCGGCGCACGCCCTCAGCGGACCTCGGTGAGCGCGCCGGTGTGGACGTCGTAGACGAACCCGCGGACCTGCTTGCGGTGCGGCAGGAACGGATCGTCGGTCACCGCGCGCACGAACCGGCGCACGTCGTCGGTGACCTCGCCGAACGGGGCAACGGTCCACTGGGGGCGGCGGCCGGTCTCGGCCTCGATCTGGTCCTTGAAGTCGTCGTCGCGGAACGTGCGCATGCCGCAGTCGGTGTGCAGGATGACCGCGACCTCGGTGGTGCCGAGCAGGCGCTGGCTGACGGCGAGCGAACGCAGCTCACCCTCGCCGACCACGCCCCCGGCATTGCGGATCACATGCGCGTCGCCGGGGTACACGCCCAGCAATGCCAGGTCGATGCGGGCATCCATACAGGTGACGATGGCGAGCCCCTGGGCGGGGATGCGGGGCAGGTCGCCCGCGGTGAAGCCGTCGGCGTGACGGGCGGCGTTGGACAGGAGGCCGTCGATAGCACTCTGCCTGCTCAATGGAGTCTCCTCGGCGGGAAGTCGGGGGGACCGCTGTGGGCGCCCGCCACGACGACGGGCACTGCGTCATTGCAGGTCGACGCGGTGAGTCCAGTGAAGCATGAGAGGGGCCGCCGGCGCGCTGTGAGAAGCGTTACGCCCCGAATTCTTTCGCGTACGCGTACTCGACGGTCGCCGACTGGTCGTGCAGCTCACGGGTCCCGGGCAGCCGCCGGTAGCCCAGGCGCTCGTAGAGGCGGTGCGCGTCGGTGAACCGGGTGTCACTCCACAGCCGGACCCACCTCGCGCCGCGACTGCGGGCCTCGTCCTCGACCAGGCCCGTCAGCAGCTCGCCGAGGCCCTGCCGGCGCGCCTTGGCCGACACGTACAGGTTCTTCAGCTCCACCGCGTCCGCGCCGGAGGGCTTCACGCCCCCGCACGCCACCACCTCGCCGCCCAGCTCGGTGACCCACATCTTCCCGCCTGCCTTGGCGTAGGCGGCCGCGGGAGCCCGCAGCCACGGCTCCTCGCCGTCCACGTCGAGGACGCAGCCGGGGTACTCGGCGAACACGCCGCCGATGAGGGTGACCAGCGCGGGCGAGTCGGCGTCCCGCACCGGGCGCAGTGCCGGGAGCGCGCGCCGCATCACCTGGTGCTCGATGTCCGCCTCGGTGAAGCGCGGGCCGTCAGGCAGGTATCCGGCGCGCTCGTAGAAGCCGACCGCCCCGGACTGGGAGTGCAGGACGATCTCGGCGTGGCCCCGGCGGATCGCCGCGCGTTCCAGGAACCGCAGCACCCGTGCCCCCACCCCGGATCCGCGAGCGGACTCGGCGACCGCCATCCGCCCGATCCGCGCCGGGCCGGGAGGCTCGCCGACGAGCCGCCCCGTGCCGACGAGCACGTCACCGTCCAGCGCGGCGGCGTGCAGGGCGACCGCGTCGAGGTCGTCCCGCTCGATCCCCGGATCCACGCCCTGCCCCGCGACGAACACCGTGTGCCGCAAGGCGAACACAGCCGGCATGTCCGCCTCGCCCGCCAGTTCCACCCGCATCCGGATCTCCCTTCGGCCGCCGCAACGATCCTCTCATCCCGGGGTGGGCAGCTCCGGGCCGTCGCCGGGCTGCGCAGCCACCACGGTGACCTGTTCGGGCTGGAGCGGCGCGAACACGGTGCGCCCCACGTCGCTCACCTCGGGCGCCGGATCCACCACCCGCACCCCGGATCGCGCGGCGAGCTGAGCCAGCCGGATCGGCGTCGCCCGCACCACGATCCCGTACACGCACGCGCAGCCCTGCTCGTAGGCGCGCGCCTCGGCCCGGTTCACCCTGGCCACTTCCTGGTAGAAGGCCCGCAGCTCGCGCTCGGACTTGCCACTGCCCGTCAGCTTGTTCGCCGACCACTCCGCGGCTTTCGCGGCGGCCTCCTTGCGCGCGGCTACGGCCCGCAGCGCCGGCCCCGGATCCGCCGACCGGCCCGTCAGCGGCACCGGCACCACCTCGGTCGGGACGTCCCGCAGCGGGACCCGCGCGAACACGATCTCGGCGCTGACCCCGCGTAACAGCCCGGGCAGCGCGGACGGCTCGACGTAGGCGTCCAGCGCGGCCAGCGCGTGCACCTCGGCGGTGCTGCTCCCGGCGAGCGCGCGCAGCTCGGACTGGGATCCGCTGAGGTAGTCCTCGACGTTGTCGCCCTCGGTCACCCCCACCCGGACCGCGTTCGGGCGCGCCGGGGCGGGCCGGGCCGGCTCGCTGTCGGCGCTCGTGAGCACAGTCGCCGCCGACGCCAGCGCGACCGACAGCGCGGCCGCGCCGAGCAGCAGGCGGCGCCGCGGGTGGCCGCCGTACGCCGATCCGGTGATCGCGCCGAGCACCCCGGCGACCACACGCCCGACCCGCGGCACGACGTAGTCGTCCAGCGCGCGGAACGGGTTCATGCGGCGTCCTTCGCGGAGAGCGGCGGCGGGGCGGTGCTGCTCAGGTGGCGCGGCGGTGCTGGCTCAGGTGCGGGCGGACTCGGCGGCGACGATCTCCAGCGCCTGCGCCAGGTCGGGCGGGTACGGGCTCTCGAACTCGATCCACTCTCCGGTGCCGGGGTGGTCGAACCCCAGCTTGCGCGCGTGCAGCCACTGGCGGGACAGCCGCAGGCGCTTGGCGATCGTCGGGTCCGCCCCGTAGGTCAGGTCGCCCACGCAGGGATGCCGCAGCGCGGAGAAGTGCACCCGGATCTGGTGCGTGCGGCCGGTCTCCAGCGTCACGTCCATGAGGCTGGCCGCGCGGAACGCCTCGATCGTCTCGTAGTGGGTGATGCTGGGCTTGCCGTTGGCGACCACGGCGAAGCGCCAGTCGCTGCTGGGGTGCCGGTCGATCGGGGCGTCGATGGTGCCCCGGCTCGGGTCCGGGTGGCCCTGGACCAGCGCGTGGTAGCCCTTGGTGACCTCGCGCTCCTTGAACGCCCGCTTGAGCAGCGTGTAGGCGCGCTCACTCTTGGCGACCACCATCAGGCCGGTGGTGCCCGCGTCGAGCCGGTGCACGACACCCTGGCGCTCGGCGGATCCGCTGGTGGAGACGCGGTGGCCCATGGCGGCGATGCCACCGATCACGGTCGGGCCGGTCCACCCTGGACTCGGGTGGGCGGCGACCCCGACCGGCTTGTCGACCACCACGATGTCGTCGTCGCTGTAGACGACCACGAGCCCGTCGACCGGCGTCGGATCGGCGGCCGGCGGCGCGGGCGGGGCCGGCAGCGTGACTTCGAGCCACGATCCGGCGGAGACCTTGTCGGACTTGCCGCGCACGACCCCGTCGAGCAGCGTCTCGCCGGACTCCGCCACGGCGGCCGCGGCGGTGCGGGAGAGCCCGAAGAGCCGGGCGAGGGCCTGGTCGAGGCGCATGCCGTCGAGCCCGTCCGGAACCGGCATCGCCCGGTAGTCAGCGCTCACGCGAGCTCGCCGCCGGTGCTCTCGGCGGATCCGCGGGGAGCCCGCCGCCGTCCGTCGATGCTCCGGCCGCGCAGCTCCAGCAGGATCGCCAGCGCGACGCCGATACACAGCGACGAGTCGGCGAGGTTGAACACCGGGAACGGCGGGTGCACCGGGTCGAGCAGCGCGATGAAGTCCACGACCCCGCCGCGCAGCGGGCCGGGCGCCCGGAACAGCCGGTCGACGAGGTTGCCCGCGGCGCCGCCGAGGACCAGGCCCAGCGCGATCGCCCAGCCCACGGAGTACAGCCGCCGCGACAGGTACAGGATGAACGCGATCACGGCGACCGCGATCGCCGTCAGCACGACCGTGAACCCGGACGCGAGGCTGAACGCCGCCCCGGTGTTGCGGGTGTGGATCAGGTAGAACAGCCCGCCGAACAGCTTCACGGGCTGACTGTCCTCCAGCGTCCGGACGACGATGATCTTGCTGACCAGGTCAAGGGCGATGACTACGACGGCGACGGCGACCAGAAGCAGCGTGCGACGGACCCGGCGTGGCTCGATGGCCGTGGCCTCGCCGGTGGCGTCCGTCGCACCTTCGGTCAGCGACGCTCCTCGAGCTGCTTGCATGTCACACACAGGGTCACGGTGGGGAACGCCTCCAAGCGGGCCTTCGGGATTGCCTTGCCGCATCGCTCGCACTGACCGTACGTGCCCGCGTCCAAGCGTGCCAATGCGTGCTCGGCCTGGCTCACGCGCTCCAGTATGCCGTTGGCCAGCGCGAGCTCCTGCTCCCGCTCGAACGTCTTGGTGCCGGTATCGGCCTGGTCGTCGCCGGCTCCGTCGGAGATCCGGTCGCGCTGCAGGTCGTCCAGGTCGGTCATCGTGTGCTCGTACTCGGTCTGCAGCTCGGCGAGCCGGCCCGCGAGAGTCGCGCGGATCTCGGCGTATTCGCCACTGTCAGGCTGGGGCACGGGCGGCACACTACCGCGCGCGGCGCCGGCCTTCCCAGCCGAAGTCCTCTTCGCCCGGGCCTTGGGAGCGGGCGCGGTCTCGGTGGCGGCCGCGTTTCCCGCCGTCGCCGGGCTCGCCTTGGCGGTCTTGTTTCCTGCGGACCGCGTTCGTGTACCCGCCGTAACCACTCGTTCCGGCGCCCCGCTCACGCCAGCCCCGGCACCCGCGTCGGAGGCCACGACGCTCCCCTTCGCCGAGGCAGCCTTGGGAGCGGCGGCCTTCGGAGCCGCGGTCTTCGCCGCACCCGCGCTGGTCACCGCGTCGCCACCAGCAGCCGCGCGCGCGCTCCTCGCAGGCCCCGTGCTCCTCGCAGGCCCCGTGCTCTTGACCGCACCCGTGGCCTTCGCCGGGCCACCGCTCGCCGCCGCACCGGACTTCCTCGCCGCGCGGGTGCTCTTCCCAGGAACCGTGCTCGCCGCCGCACCAGCGCTCGTGACCGCCGACTTCGCGGCCGCCTTCGCCGTGCCCTTGCTCGCGGCGCTCTTGCTCGCCGTGCTCTTCCTCGCGGCAGCCTTAGCCACACCAGCCTTCGCCGGGGCCGCCTTCACCGCGCCTGCCTTCGCCGGCGTTGCCTTCGCCGGGGCAGTCTTCGCTGGTCCAGCCTTCGCCGGGGCTGCCTTGGCTCCCGTGGCCTTCACCGCCGCGTTCCGGGCGGTCACCTTCGGCGCGCCCTGGGCGGCGTTCTTGGCCGCGCTCTTGCTCGCGTTCTTGCTCGCGTTCTTGGCAGTGGTCTTCACGCCGGTCTTCGCCTCGGGCTTCGCCGCACTCCTGGCCGCGCCGCCCGCCGTCTTGGCGGCCGTGGACGCGTTCCGGGGCGAACTCGCCGATCCGGAAGCGGCCTTTCCTGTGTTTCGCGTGGGCTGAGTGCCCGTCGCGCCGGTGGACCGGCCGCCAGAGGATCGGCCGGCCGTGAGCACCCGCGCCAGTTTCTTGGCGATGCTCGCCCGCTCAGCCATGGTTCCGCTCCCCCTCGTACCGGCCTCCGCCTGCGCGAACGCCCGTTGTCCCTGCCAGCGAGCCTGCGCCACCGTCCACGGAGCGGCCAGGATATGGCCCTGTTACCCAGGTCACAATGCGACGCGCGCCGGTCCCCCCGGGGGGTCTCTGCCTCAGGGCCCGTTTCAGGAGCCAGCCGAGATTCTCCGGACGGCCCTAGGCCCGCCGCTCCTCGCCCGTCTCGCCGAACCACTTGGCGAGCCGGCCCCGGCGCCCGACCGCCCGGAGCCGCCGCTCGGCCGCCTCCCGGCACTCGCTCGTGGCGACCAGGAGCAGGTCATCCCCGGCCCGGAGCCGGGTCTCGCCGCCGGGCACGAACGCCTTCCCCTCCCGAACCACGAGCGTCACGGACGCTCCGGCGGGCAGCCGCAGTTCGTCGATGTAGACGCCGTTCAGGCGGGACCCGGCCGGGATCCGGAGCTGGAGCAGGTCGGCGTCCATGGTCTCCAGCGGCGCCGACTCGACCCGGACCTCGGTCGGGGCGGACTCGGAGGCCACCCCGAGGATCCGGGCGACGGGCGGCAGCGTGGTGCCCTGGATGACCGTGAAGACGACGACGAGCACGAAGATCATGTCGAAGAGCGCCCGCGATCCGGGGACCCCGGCCGACAGCGGGATCGTCGCGAGCACGATCGGCACGGCGCCCCGCAGCCCGGCCCAGGACAGGAACAGCTGTTCGCGCAGGCCGATCCCGAACCAGCTCACGCTCGCGAGCACCGAGAGCGGGCGGGCGATCACCAGCAGGACCGCCCCGATGCCGAGCGCCGGCACGATCGCCGAGAGCAGGGACGTCGGGCTGACCAGGAGCCCGAGCAGCACGAACAGGCCGATCTGGGCGAGCCAGGCGATGCCGTCCGCGAAGCCGAGCATGGCCCGGCGGTGCGGGAGCCGGGAGTTCCCGAGCACCACCCCGGCGACGTAGACGGCCAGGAAGCCGGAGGCGTGCAGGATCCCGGCCGCCCCGTAGGCGAGCACGGTGAACGCGACGGCCGCGAGCGGGTACAGCCCGGCGGCGGGCAGCGCGGACCTCCGCAGCACCCACGCGCCCACGAAGCCCGCCGCGAGCCCCACCGCGGCTCCGGCGACGAGTTCGTAGCCGATGAGCCCGAGCGCGCCGAGTACCCCGGCCGAGCCGAGCGATCCGGTGGTCAGCAGCACGACGAGCAGCACCGCGGGCGCGTCGTTGACCCCCGACTCCACTTCGAGGATCGCCACCAGCCGCCGGGGCAGCCGCAGCCGCCGGAACGTCGAGAACACGGCGGCCGCGTCGGTGGAGGAGATGACGGATCCGGCGAGCAGCGCCAGCCGCCAGTCCATCCCGAACGTGTAGTGCGCGACGGCGGCGATGACCACGACGCTGATCCCGACGCCGAGCGTGGACAGCACGGTGGCCGCGGGGACCGCCGCCCGCACGACCGGCCAGCGGGTGGTCAGCCCGCCCTCGGCGAGGATCAGCACGAGCGCGCACGTCCCCAGTACCCGGGTGAGGACCACGTCGTCGAAGCGCAACCCCAGGCCGGACTCGCCCAGGCCGATCCCCAGGGCGAGGTAGACGAGCAGGCTGGGCAGGCCCGTGCGGCTGGAGAGCCGGACCGCGGCGACCGCCACGAGCAGCACCGCGGCCCCGACGGCGAGCACCAGGTTGAGCCGCTCGGCGGTCACGGGCCGGATCCGTCGCGCAGTCCGGCGATCCGGGCCTCGGCGCCCTGCGGATCCGCGGTGTCGATGGCGAGGATCTTGTCCCGGCTGGCCCGGCCGGTGTGCAGGGTGACGTCCGCGGGCCGGACCCCGAGCGCCCGCGCTACGGCCCGAAGCACTGCCTCGGTGGCCGCCCCGTCGACTGCCCGCTCGGTCACCGCGACGACGAGTGCTGGGCCGTGGGATCCGTCGTGACGGCCGCCGACGCGCGCCCGCGAGGATCCGGGCTTGACCCGCACCGCGAGCGTGACCCGCCCGGCGTTCGTCACCTGTCCAGCCCCCCAAGGCGTGTCCGGTTCCACGGCCCCCTCCGCCTGGGCCGGTGGCTGGTCAGCCCCGGGGCGGCTGCCCGAGCAATGTCGTGGCGGCCGCGCACCCGGCACAGCCGGTGAACCCCAGCTCGACGGCCTCGGAGACCGGCAGCGGCTGGGCCTCGCGCCCGGCGAGGTGCGAGCACGACGCCAGGTGATAGCGCGGCCGCCCGTCCACCACGAGGACCTCGTCGTCACGCTGCGCTAGCCGGCTGACCTCGCTCGCGAGCACGGGCTCGGCGGGCGGCTCCCCCGGCGGATCGTCGTCGGAGTCCAGCACGGCCGCCGGCGCCTCGATCCGCTCGGATCGCCGGGTCTGCTCCGGCACCCCGGCCCGCCCCGCCCGACCGCCCGACCCCGCCCGCGCGGCCCCGAGTTCGGCGGATCCGAACGCCTCGGCGGCGAATTCTTTTCCGTACAGCGCGCCGGTGTCCAGCCGCTCGAGCGCGACCGGATCCAGCGTCGGCTCGTCGTCCGCCGTCCCGGCGACCGCTGGACCCGCGACCGGGACCGTGGCGACCACGGCGGCCCCGACAGCGTGCGGGACGGGGACACGCGAAGGGCCGGGCGCCGCTGGGGCCCGGCCCGTCACGAGTGCGTCCCGCTGCTGGCGGATGCCCAGGAACAGGGCGCCCGCCGCGAGCATGCTCACGCCGATCGACGTGACCACGAGCCCGTTCGCGGCAGCGGAGATTCCGGCGGCCAGCAGGCCACCGGACAGGACGATCAACAGAAGGCTGACGACGATCACAGTGCGGCGCCCGCCTTCTCGTGGTTACCGGCCGCGAGCGTCGGCGACGTCGGTGCCGAGCCCGAACGAGGACGCCTGCGGGCCGCCGAACGCACCGGTGAGGCTGCCGGCCGCCTGCTGCCGGTTGACCTCCTGGTCCATCGACTGGCCGCGGCTGTCCAGGTCACGGAGCTGGCTCTCCAGGTACGCCTTGAGGCGGGTGCGGTACTCGCGCTCGAACGCCTTGAGCTCTTCGATGTGCTTCTGCAGCGCGGCGCGCTTCGCGTCCAGGCCGCCCATGGCTTCCTGGTGCCGCTGGCGGGCGTCCCGCTCAAGCGCCTCGGCCTTGGACCGGGCGTCGCGGGTCAGCTCCTCGGCCTTGGACCGGGCCTCCCCGAGCACCTTGTCGGCCTCGCGCCGGGCGTCCGCGACGTGGTCGTCGGCGGTGCGCTGGGCCAGCATGAGCACGCGCAGGGCCTGCTGCTCGCCGGTCGAGTCGGACCCGGGGCCAGCACCGAGTGCCGGCATCGGCGGCCCGCTGATGACCTGGGACTGCTGCGCGGCGGCCTGCTGCGCCTGGGCGGCGGCCTGCTGTGCCTGCTGGGCGGCCTGCTGGGCCTGGCCCTTCTCCTGGCGGAGACGATCGACCTGGGACTTCAGGTCGTTGTTCTCGGACGCCAGACGGCGGACCTCGACATCGCTCGGACCCGGACCGGCCGCGGCGATCGGCGCCGGGCCACCGGGGCGCCCGCGCTCGACCTGGGCCTTGAGGTCGTTGTTCTCCTCGATGAGACGCGCGAGCTCCCGCTCGACCTCGTCGAGGAATGCATCCACGTCGTCCTCGTCGTAGCCCCGCTTACCTATCGGGGGCTTCTTGAAGACGACGTTGTGGACGTCGGCGGGGGTCAGCGGCATGGGATCTCCTCGGGAAACGTCGGCGTGGAATGCGGCGCTGCGACGCTCACATCAAACCTCTCACCACACTCATGAGCACAGACACAATCATGAGCAGCAGCAAGAAGCCAAGGTCTAGGCTAACGCCCCCGATTCTCAGCGGGGGGATAACCCTCCGTAGGGCTTTCAGTGGCGGGTCGGTTGAGCTCCACACCACCTCCATCGTCGCGGCGGCTCCTCTACCCGGCTGCCACCGCCGGGAGAACATGATGACGTACTCCATCACCAGCCGCGCCAACAGGAGCAGCAGGAACAGATAGAGCAGCACGTACAGCAGCTGCCACACGAGCGTCACGGCGCGACGAGTCCCTAACTCTGGTTAAAGAACCCGCCCTCGGCGATCCGTGCCTTGTCCTCGGCTGTGACGGTGACGTTGGCCGGCGAGAGCAGGAAGACCCTGTTGGTCACGCGCTCGATGCTACCCCGAAGACCGAATGCGAGGCCCGCTGCGAAGTCAACCAGTCGCTTTGCGTCTGCTTCGTCCATCTCTGTGAGGTTCATGATGACCGGGATGTTCTCCCGGAAGTGCTCACCGATGGTGCGGGCCTCGTTGTACGTGGTCGGGTGCAGCGTGGTGATCCGGTACGACGCTTCCTCCTCGGCGATCACCGCACGCTCGCGCAGCGCGATCTGCGGCGCGAGTGCGAGGTTGTCGTGCGTCATGGGGCCGGCCGTCGACAGGGGGGCGCGGTTCACGGGCCGGGGGGCGATGCGCTCCGGCCGCATGCGCGGCGGGGGTGGGGGCTCGTCGAACTCGTCCTCGTAAGGATCGAGGTCGTCCTCGAGGTAGCGCCTGTCGTCGTCGTCTTCGACGAGGCCGAGCCAGACGCCTGCCTTACGCCATGCACCCATGGGGCGCCCCCTCCTCCTCGGCGAATGACACGGCTGTTATTACCCGGCCACAGTACCCCGCAATCGTGATCGGCTCCCCAACAAATCGCCGCCGACACGCACGTGAGTCGCCCCGTGTCGAATAGCCGACTCGAGATCTCCGCTCATTCCGGCGGAAATCCACGCAGCCCCCGGAAACCGGGCGCGCAAAACGCGGGAAACGGCCGCTAGCTGCGCGAACGCGGCGTCCGGATCCGCGCCACGCGGTGCGACGGCCATCACGCCACGCAGTCGCAGACTCGGCTCTGACTCGACCAGTTCCCCGAGGCCGGGCGCGTCGGCGGGATGGGCCCCGCCGCGCGGACCGAGCTCGCCGGGCTCGGACGGGTCCAGGTTCACCTGGATGAGTACGCCGAGTGCGGAGGCGCGCCGGCGGGCGGATCCCCTGGCCAGGGCCGTGATGAGCTCGGGCCGGTCGGCGCTGTGCACGACGTCGGAGTAGGAGGCGACCGAGGCGGCCTTGTTCCGCTGGATCTGCCCGACGAAGTGCCATCGCACGTCCGCGCTGGTCTGGGCGGACTTGGCGCGGGCCTCCTGGTCGCGGTTCTCGGCGACGTCGGTGATCCCGAGGCTGGCCAGCAACTCGACGTCGGAGGCCGGGAAGGTCTTGGTGACCGCGACGAGGGTGACGGACTGGCGGTCCCGGCCGGCCTCGGCGCAGGCGGCGGAGATGCGCTTGTCGAGAGCGCCGAGGTTGGCGGACAACTCGGCGAGGCGCGCATCAGGATTCACCGGCCCACCCAATCAGAAGCGATTCCCCCAACGAAGAACGCCCCACCCGCCCCAACACCAGCCCAGGCTGACAATGAGCTGATAAACCGGCCACAATCGACGGTCCTCTAAAAAGCATTGCTCTTGTTTTTGCTCTTCGCACTAAACCTGGGCCCCCGCCCGTGCGCAAGGACGGCACGCGCACGGCCCTTCCCTCACGGTGTGTGTGGTCTCAAAAGGTTTTGATCTAAACCTGGAGCCCGCCGAGGTGCGTGAGATGCAAGCGGCCCCCGCA
>JAOPVE010000260.1 GCA_025963185.1 Actinomycetes bacterium | reverse complement strand
CCGCCGAGGAGCGTGCCGCCGCCGGGCGGGCCGCCCAGGCCTGTGTGACCGCCGGGCCCGAGCGGGCCGCCCTGCTCGCCAGCATCAGCGCGAGCGAGGCCGTCCACGCGGTGGTGCTCGGATGAGCGACCGGAGCGTGGGTACAGCGCATCCCAGGCGAATGGCCGGGTCGAGCGAAACGAGGACCGTGGCGTGAGCGCGACCGATTCCCTCCAGGCCGTCCTGCGGGCCGAGCACGCGGCGATCTTCGGGTACGGGGCGCTCGGCGGGCACCTGAAAGCGTCGCGGCGCGCACTGGCCGCCGAGGCCGAGCGCGGTCACCGCGACCGGCGCGACCAGGTCGCCGAGCTGCTGATCGCGGCCAAGGCCGATCCGGCGCCGCCCGAGCGCGCGTACGGGCTGCCGGCGCCGGTCTCGTCCGCGGTGGGGGCGGTCAAGCTCGCGGTCCTGATCGAGGAGCGCACCGCGGCCGCGTGGCGGGCGGCGGTCCCGCAGCTCACCGGGGCTCAGCGCAGCGTGGCGATCGCCGGGCTCACGGCGTGCGCGGTCCAGGCCGCGCGGTGGCGAGGGCTCGCAGCGCCAGGCGCACCGTCGACGGTCGCCTTCCCAGGACTCTGAGCTCGCGCACCTGACGGCCGAGCAGCACGGCCACGAAGGCGACGGCGAGCAAGGTCCCGGCGCCGGTCACGAGCACGGCCCAGCCGCTGCTCACCGCGAGTACCCCGGCGAGCGCTCCGACCGCGAGGGCCAGCCACCGGGTACGGCGCATCGTCGGCTCCTGACAGGGGATGGCGCGGGCGGTCACGCCCAGGCGTGGGGTACGAGGCGTACGGCCCCGGAGGGGGTACCGGTCCGGATCACCGGGCAGTAGACCCGGACCGGTACCACAGCGGACAGCTCCCGCCCGGCCGGAGGGGTTCGGCGAACGGGGCCGATCACCGCTGCACTGTGCGGCCGCGCCCGTGGATCGGGTGCGGGCTCCCTGCAATCGGTACTGGCAGTGCGGCACAGGACACGATGTCGAACCACGCCTCACCACCGGGCGCCCACACCGGCCGCGGCATCCATGCGACCGGTTCCTGCGTGGACTAGACCAACGCTAGGTTCGGTCCCACTGCGTGAGAAGCCCCTTCACCCGCTCTTAAGGCTGGCGTCACGCGCCTTTAAACGCACCGCCCGCTTCGTTCACATCCGCCCCGCCGGCCGCCCTCGTCGGCACCGGCCACCCCCGTCCCCACCCAACCCCTCCGAAGTGCGTGCCACCCGGCCGGTCCTGACCGGCAAACCGGCACACAGTTCGCCAGGTTGAGCGCTCGCCAGCGCCCGCCTCGAAGACCGGCTGGCGAGGGCGAGGCATGGCGTTGCCTATGCGCCCGCATAGCTCGTCAGCGGAGGACAGCGGTGTCGGGTGCTCGCCCTGTCTCCGGAGACGAATGCTGGCCGTGCCGTCCTGCGCCGGCTTGGCGACACCCTCAACCCCAGCTAGCGGACCTCCGGGATTGACCGCGTGACACGGCGGTGGGTGCGTGGCTCACTCGCACGGGTGCAGCGTTCGAAGCCGCCGTGACGTGAGTGGGCTGGTCAGCGGCTGCTTTTGAGGACGTTCGGGGTGCGGCCGTTCTTGACGATGGTGTCGTGCTGGCCGGGACCGGTGGCCAGGAGCAGCCGGACGCAGGCCCCGCCGAGGCGGCCGCGGTCGAAGTGGATGGATCCGCCGGTGGACTCGGCGACCTTGCGGGCGATGTCGAGGCCGAGGCCGGTGGATCCGCCGCCGCTCGCGCCACGCCGGACCGCGGCCCGCGGGTTGGCCACCCCCGGGCCGGCGTCCTCGACCACGAGCACGACTCCGCCGGACTGCTTGTGCACGCCGACGGCGAACGCGGTGCCCTGCGGGGTGTGCTTGAAGATGTTGCCGAGCAGCGCGTCCACGACGGCGGACAGCTCGCCCCGCTGGACCGGCACGGGGGCGGGCTCGTTGGCGCCGATGATCTGCCACGCGCGGTCCTGGTCCTCGGCGAGGGCGGACCAGAAGGCCAGCCGCTCGTTGATCACCTCGGACACGTCGCACTGGCCGGGACCGCGCTCGGAGAGCGGGCGGCGGGCGGTCCGGATGATCGTGTCGATCTCGCGTTCGAGGGTGCCGACGGCCTGGCGGATCCGCTCGGCGTCGGTGCCCTCGCCAAGGGTCTCGACGTCGAGGCGCAGGGCGGTGAGCGGCGTGCGCAGGCGGTGCGAGAGGTCGGCCGCGAGTTCGCGTTCGGCGTCGAGGAACTGGACCACCCGCGAGGCCATCGCGTTGAACGACTGCCCGGCCTCGGCGAGTTCGGGAGGCCCGCCCGGCCGCACCCGGACCCGGAGGTCGCCGCCCCCGAACGCGCGGGCGGCGTGGGCGAGGCTGCGGGCGGATCCGACGACTTTGGCGCCGAGGCGGTCGGCGATCACCACGGATCCGGCGACCAGCGCGAGTGCCACCCCGGACAGGGCCAGCCAGGCCGTCGCGACCCCGCGGGACAGGTCGCCCTGCGGCAGGTAGACCTCGACGACGGCGTCGCCGCCCTCGGGCAGCGTGGTGGCCTCGAGCACCACCATCCCGCCGGCGGCGTCGGCGGTGAGCGACCGCCGGCGCTCGAAGGCGAGCGCCACGTCCCCGGCGGCGGCATGGGTCTTGCCGATCGGCGCGCCGAACGGCATGTAGACCGCGAGCCGCTGGACGCGGCCCGCCGGGGTCAGGCCGACGGCCCGCTCCACGAGGGTGCGGTCGCTGTCGATCGCGAGGACCGTGACCATCGCCATGGCCTGCCGCTCGGCGTCGCTGACGGCCCGGTCGTGGGCGATCTGGCGGACCACGAGCGCGAGCGGGACGAGGAACGCGAGCGCCACCATCGACGTGGTGGCCAGTGCGACCCGGGCCAGTGCCCACCTCATCGGGGCACCGCCCCTGAGGCCGCGGCGCGCACCGCACGGATCATCGCGGAACGACCAGCTTCACTCCGACACCGCGGACGGTGTGCAGGAACCGGGGGTTGGCGGCGCTCTCGCCGAGCTTGCGGCGCAGCCAGGACAGGTGGACATCGATCGTCTGGTCGCCGCCGATGTAGGGCTGGCGCCACACAGCCTCGACCAGTTCGCGCCGGCTGACGACGCGGTGCGGACGGGCCGCGAGGTAGGCGAGCAGGTCGAATTCGCGGCGGGACAGTTCCAGGGTGATCCCGTCGAGGGTGGCCTCGCGGCGGGCCAGGTCCACCCGCAGCGGGCCGACCTCGATCGCGGACTGCCTGGCGCCGTCGGGGTGGGCGCGGCGCAGGACCGCGGACATCCGGGCGGCGAGGTGCTCACCGGAGAACGGCTTGGTGAGGTAGTCGTCGGCGCCGGCGTTGAGCAGCTTGACGATCTCGGCCTCGTCGTCGCGCGCGGTGGCGACGATCACCGGGACCTCGCACAGGCCGCGGAGCATCCGCAGAGCGTCGGCACCGTCGAGGTCGGGCAGGCCGAGATCGAGGATCACCAAGTCGGGCCGGTCTGCAGTGACCTCGCGCAGGGCGTCCAGCGCGGTGCCGACGGCGCGCACGACATGGTCGGCCTGGGTAAGCGATCGGACGAGCGCGCCACGCACGACCGCGTCATCCTCCACCAGCAGCACTTTGGGCATGCTACGCACGGTAGCCTGAGTTACCGGCGACCAGTGAGACTATGGGCGTATGCGGCGGATACTCAGTTCCGGTGGAGCATGGCTTCTTGCCACTGCTCTCGCGATCGTGGTGGCCTGGTTGGGCGTTATGCCCGTCCGTAAGGCAGTGAATCCGGATGTCACCACATTGTCCGCATCGGATGCCCGCAAGCTGGCCCCGCGCAACCCATCGGCCTCCCCCGCGCCGAAGCCGGTGTCGTCCCCCATCGGGACCGTCCCGCCGGGATTCGAGCAGGTCCCGGACGGTAAGGGCGGCTCGGCACTGCAGCACAAGTACCAGGTCGACGGGGGCGCGGCGACGATCCAGTTCGAGCCGGGGAACGTCGTCGTGGAGGCCACCGAGCCGGCGTCCGGGTTCAAGGCGACCTTCGAGCGCAGCCGGGACGTGACGATCGTGACGTTCACGTCCGACCAGCGCTGGTCGCGGATCGAGGCCTCGTGGCGGGACGGGCCGGTGGCGACGACGTCCACGGGTACGAGCTGATTGATCACTCTGAGTAGTCAGGTGGACACGACACTCCGCATCGCTGTGGCGCCCGTCACACCCGATCCGTAAAGGCCCAGCTCAGCAGCCACGAGCGCGAGCATGGACGGCGGATCGTGCCGAAATCGGTACCCCCGGCGCGAGCGCCGGGCCCGTATTCTTCGGCCATGGCCCCCGAGCCGCCACCGAGCCACTACCCCGGCGCCGGGATGCCGAACCGGAGCCGCCGCTGATGCCGGCGCCCGGCACCCACACTTCCACAGCGATGCATCATGCCGTCGGCCGCCGCCACCCGAGCGCGGCGCGGCAGGAGCCGGACATGCGGCCGGCGTATCCCAGGCGAGAGAACTCCATCTCAGTACCAGCGGGACGCCACGCACACGGCAGGGCTGCCTCGCCCCGCCACCGGCTCGGAACGAAAGGACCCCCGAGATGGACAGCACCAGCGTCGATACCGTGACACCGCTGCGCCGAGGATTCGTCGTGGCGTGCCGGTACTGCAACCTGGTCGGCAAGCACCTCGTCGCCACCCGCGTCGAGGCCGACGAGCTCGCCGTCCTGCACAACACCCAGATCCACGCCGGGCAGCTGCACCACGACCGGCCGCCGGCCAGCGCCCAGCCGTTCTCCCGCGTCCCCCGCGTGCGGGGCCGGCGCCGGGCGGCCGTCCGGGCGATCCTGCGCGGGATCGCCAGCACCCGCTAGAGCCGGCCCCCAGTGGAAGAACACACCCTAGGGAGGACCGGCACGCCACGAATCCACTAGGGGCAGCAACTCACCCAAATTGTGGATAGTCGCGTCCGGCTCGCCGAGCGTGTGCCCCACCTGATGCGGCGGGACCGCGCTGTGCGGCACGAACACCGCCCGCATACCGACGTTCCGCGCGCCGTAGATGTCGTCGAAGAGCCGGTCGCCGACGAACACACACCGCGCCGGATCGGTCGCGCCCGTCGCCGCGACCGCGGCCAGGAACGCCTCCGGGTGCGGCTTGGTCCAGGGGATCTCGCTGCTGTAGACCGCCCCGTCGAACAGGCCGAGTACGCCGTCCCGGGCGAAGATCCGCTCGTGGTACTCGCGGGACCAGATCGTGTTCGACAGGACCCCCACCCGGATCCCGCGCTCGCGGAGCCCGAGCAGCACCGCCGGGGCCTGCGGATCGGTCAGCGAGTGCGGCTCCCACCCCAACTCGTACACCGCCCTCGCCGGATCGGTGAGGATCACGTTCGCCAGCTCGGCCACCTCGGCGAGCGTGCCGCTGCGGTGTTCGTCCCTGGCCCGCGCCCACACCAGGGCCTCGGCCTCGGCCAGGGCGGCGGCCACCGCGGCCGCGTTCACCGGATCCAGCTCGTCGGCCACCGCGAGCCACAGGGCTTCGGTGTCGATCGTGTGCCACGGGGTCAGCGTGCCGCCCCAGTCGAAGATCACTGCCTCGATGTCGGTCCCCATCCCACCGAGGATGCCAGCCCGCCGCGGCACACCGGCCCGGTTTTCGTGCCGGCCGGGCGCGCGCCGCGCGGGTACGGTCAGCGGTCATGGTTTCCGAGGACCGCACTGGACCGCTGGCCGGGCTCGTCGTCGTGGACCTCACCCGGGTCCTGGCCGGCCCGTTCGCCGGGCTCCTGTTCGCCGACCTGGGCGCGCGGGTGATCAAGGTCGAGCGGCCCGGATCCGGCGACGACACCCGCGGCTACGGCCCCTTCGCCCCCGATGGGCGCTCGTACTACTTCGCCAGGGTCAACCGCGGCAAGGAATCGATCGCGCTCGACCTGCGCGCGGACCGGGACCAGCTGCTCGCCCTCGTGCGCGGCGCCGACGTGCTGCTGGAAAACTTCCGGCCGGGCGTGATGGACCGCCTCGGCCTGGGCTACGACGCGCTCGCCGAGATCGGTCCGCGGCTGGTCTACGCGTCGATCTCGGGCTACGGCCAGAGCGGGCCGTGGCGCGACCGGCCCGCGTACGACGCGACCGTCCAGGCCGCGGCCGGGCTGATGTCGATCACCGGCGAGCCGGACGGGCCACCGGTCCGGCCGGGTACCTCGATCGCCGACCTGGCCGCCGGGCTGTACGGCTTCGGGGCGGTGCTCGCCGCGCTGCACGCCCGGGAGCGGACCGGCCGGGGCTGCCACGTCGACGTGGCGATGTTCGACGCCACCGTCAGCCTGCTCGAAGGGGCGGCCCTGGAGACGCTCGCCACGGGCGCCACCCCGGCCCGGGTCGGATCCGCGCACCGCACGATCGCCCCGTTCGGATCCTTCTCGGCCCGCGACGGCCAGCTGGTGATCTGTGCGGGCAACGACGAGCTGTTCGTCCGGGCCTGCGCGGCGATCGGATCCCCCGCGCTCGCCACCGATCCCCGGTACCGCGGCAACTCGGCCCGGATCGCGCACGTCCGCGAGCTCACGGCGGATCTGGAAGCCGTGCTCGGCGCCGGGGACGTGGCGCACTGGGCCGCCGCTCTGGAGGCCGCCGGGGTGCCGTGCGCGCCCGTGGCGACCGTCCCCGAGGCCCTCGGATCGCCGCAGGCGGCCGCGCGGCGGCTCGTCGTCACGGCCGGCGGGCTGCAATTGCCGGGCCAGGTCGCCAAACTGTCGGGGTACGCCGACCCGGCGGTCCGGACGGCCGCGCCGGAGCTGGACGAGCACGGTCAGTCACTGCGGAGCGAGTTTCCGGCCTGATTCCGCGCGGTGGGGAGTCACTCGGTAGCGGCCGGTGAGCGCATTTCCCCTCACTTGACACGACCGGCAGTCTGACCGTGTCTTCCCGTGTGCTGTTAAGGAGTTATCGCAGATCATGGCCTCGCTTGACGAAGGTCCGGACGCGCAGGGCGACCGGCCCCGAAACGACCCGGCGGCCAGTGGCGCATCGGCCCCGGGCGGATCCCCGAGCCCGGCGCAGGGATCGCCCGACGGACCGTCCACTACGGAGAGCAAGCCTCGCACCCGTGCGGCGGGCACTCCGCGCGCCCCGCGCAAGGCCCCGGCGAAGCCCGTGAGCCGCGCGGTCGAGTCCGACTCCCCCACAACGTTCCTGCCGGCGGCCGGGCGCACCCCCGGATCCGGCGGCGCTCCTGGATCCGCAGGTTCGGCCGGATCCGGCAGCTCGGCCGAGGGCGGGAGTGCGGTCGGCGTTCCCGGCCGGCACCGTCCCGAGCCGGGCACGGTACGCCGCCCGGATGGCGACTCGGACGGCGATCCGGACGGCGCCGCCGACGGATCGCTGCCCCGCCGCAGTCCCGGCACCACCCTCGCCGATGCGCAGGCGTCGGGCCGGCCGGACGAGTCCGCCGACAAGGCCGTCGCGAAGGAGGCCGCCGCGGCGCAGCGGCAGGCCGAACGGCACGCGGCCGCCGCCGAGAAAGCCCAGCGCGCCGACGAGGCCGAGCGGGCCAAGAACGACAAGCGGGCCGCCGCCGAGGCGGAGAAGGCCCAGCGCGCCGACGAGGCGGAGCGGGCCAAGGCCGACAAGCGGGCCGCCGCCGAAGCGGACAAGGCCGCGAAGGCCGAGGCCGCCGACCGTGCGAAGGCGGAGAAGCAGGCCGCGGCGGACCGGTCCAGGGCCGAGAAGCAGGCCGCGGCCGAGCGCGAGAAGGCGCAGAAGCAGGCGGAGGCCGAGCGGTCCAAGGCGGAGAAGCAGGCCGCCGCCGAGCGGTCCAAGGCCGAGAAGCAGGCCGCCGAGCAGGCCGAACGAGACGAGCGTGCGGCCGCCGCTCGCGCGAAGAAGGAGGCGCGGGTGGCCGCGGTACAGGCGAAAAAGGACGAACGGGCCGCCGCGAAACTGGCCAAGCAGAAGGCCACGGCCGCGGCGAAGGAGCAGGCCCGGCAGGCGCGGATCACCCGCAAGGCGCGCCGCCTGGACCTGCGGCCCAGCCCGTTCACCGTCACCTCCGCCGTCGACTGGGAACGCCCGGCCGAGGCTCTGACGACGCTGTTCACCCGGGCCGAGTCCGCGGCGCTCGAAGCCGTCGACTGGTACCTGCGGCACAAGCGCAGCCGCAAGCGGGCCTCGCGCCTGCTGCGGGCGCTGAGCATCCTGCTGGTGTCCCTCGGCGTGCTCGTGCCGCTGCTGACCTCGGTCGTCAAGCCGCTGCACGCCGAGTACGGGTACGCGTTACTGGCCCTCGCGGCGGCGTGCGTCGGGTTCGACCACTTCTTCGGGCTCTCGTCGGGCTGGATGCGGGACATGGTCACCGCGCAGGCCGTCCAGCGCCGGCTTGAGGTGTTGCGGTTCGACTGGGCCGCCGAGTGTGCCCGCAGCGCGCTCACGACCCGGCGCCAGCTCGAAGAGGTCGAACGGCAGCTCACCCTGCTGCGCGAGTTCTCCGGCGACCTCGTCGCGCTGACCAGCTCCGAGACCTCCGAGTGGATCGCCGAGTTCCAGACCAGCCTCGCCGGCGCCCAGCGCAAGGCCGCCGCCACCGCGAGCAGGGCGGCGGCGGCCCGGCGGGCGGCGGCCGCGTCTCAGGAGGCGAGCAACCGGGTGAGCTGACCCGCGAGCCCGTCCAGCGGCACCTCGATGCGCTCGCCGGTGGCCCGGTCGCGGACCTCCACCGTGCCCTCGGCGAGCCCGCGCCCGGCGACGACGACCAGCGGGATCCCGAGCAGCTCGGCGTCGGTGAACTTCACGCCGTTGGACACCCCGGACCGGTCATCGACCAGCACCCGGATCCCGGCCGCTTCGAGCCCCTCGCCGATCGCCACGGTGGCCGCGATCGCCTCGCCCTTGGCGGCCGCGACGAGGTGGACGTCCGCTGGGGCGATCTCGGCGGGCCAGCGGAGGCCGTGCTCGTCGTGCCGCTGCTCGGCGATCGCGGCCAGGACCCGGGACACCCCGATCCCGTAGGAGCCCATCGTGACCCGGCGGGGCTTGCCGTCGGATCCGAGGACGTCGAGTGCGAACGCGTCGGCGTACTTGCGGCCGAGCTGGAAGATATGGCCGATCTCGATGGCGCGGCCGCTGGTGAGGGATCCGCCGCAGGCCGGGCACGGATCGCCGTCGCGAATGTCGGCCACGTCCCAGTACCCGTCGACGGTGAAGTCGCGCCCGGCGACCGCGTTGCGCACGTGCACGCCCTCGCGGTTCGCGCCGGTGATCCACGCCGAGCCGGGTGCGATCCGCGGATCGGCGTAGTAGGCGAACGCGCGATCCTGGGGCCCGACGTAGCCGCGGACCAGGTCGGGCCGGTCCGCGAAGCCGGTGAACAGCTCCACAGTGGACGGTTCCAGTAGCGCGCCGAGCCGCTTCAGGTCGACCTCGCGGTCCCCGGGCACGCCGATCGCCGCGACCTCGCTCTTGCCCGCCGGATCCGTGATCGTGACCAGCACGTTCTTCAGCGTCGCCGCCGGATCCACCCCGAAGTACGCGGCCAGCGAGGCGATCGTCGGGGTATCCGGGGTGGGTGTCTCTTCGAGTGGCGGGTAGGTGGCCGTGTCGGCGGGTGCGGGAGCGATCCGGACCGCCTCGGAGTTGGCCGCGTAGTCGCACGACGAGCACGTGATGATCGTGTCCTCGCCGACCGGGCTCAGGGCCAGGAATTCCTCGGACGCCGATCCGCCCATCGAGCCCGAGACCGCCGAGGCGATCCGGTAGTCCAGCCCGAGGCGCCCGAACGTGCGGACGTAGGCCTCGCGGTGCGCGGCGTAGGAGGCGGCGAGGCCCTCGTCGTCCACGTCGAAGGAGTACGAGTCCTTCATCACGAACTCGCGGCCGCGGAGCAGCCCGGCGCGGGGCCGGGCCTCGTCCCGGTACTTGGTCTGGATCTGGAACAGCGTGACGGGCAGGTCCTTGTACGAGGAGCACTCGGACTTCACCAGCAGCGTGAACAGCTCCTCGTGGGTGGGACCGAGCAGGTACGGGGTGCCGCGCCGGTCGGTGAGACGGAACAGCAGGTCGCCGTACTCGCCCGCCCGGCCGCTGGCCTCGTAGTGCTCGCGCGGCAGGAGCGCGGGGAAGTGGACCTCCTGCCCGCCGATCCGCGTCATCTCTTCGCGGATCACGCGCTCGACGTTGCGCAGGACCGCGTACCCCAGCGGCAGCCACGAGAAGATTCCCGCCGCCACCTTGCGGATGTACCCGGCCCGCACCAGCAGGGCGTATCCCGGGGTGTCGGCGTCCGCCGGATCCTCGCGCAGGGTTCGCAGGAACAGCGAGGACATGCGCAGCACGGAACGCTCCAGGTGCTCGTAGGGCCGTCGGCCAGTGCTCGTAGTAGCCCAAACCGTCTGGCCGAGCGTAACCAGGATTGCGAGCTGATTGCGGACCCCGCGATTGCTACCGGAGTGGCCCCCGCGGGTGCAGGATGGCGGCGTGACACGCGATGCGAGAACGGGCGGCATGGTGGCGGACGGCCACTTGGCGACACAGTTACGGATCGCGGAGGAAATCGCCGACCAGGTGACCCGGCGCTGGCCCGCCGAGATCCTCGCGGTGGGCGCGACTGGAGCGCTGGCCCACGGCGACGACCGCGGTGGCGCGGACGCCGATCTCGTCGTCGTCACCTACCGCCCGGGCCAGGGCCCGACCCCGACCTCGCGCCGGATCGACGGGGTGATCGCCGAGCTGAACGTGATCAGCGCCGAGCAGTACCTCTCGCACGCGCGCACGCTGTCCACCGGCTGGCCGCTGGCGGCGGACCAGTACCTGCAGGTCCGGAGCATCTTCGACGGCGGCGGGTTCCATGCCCGGCTGCGGGACACGCACCTGGCCCGGCTCGCCGAGGCCAGTGTCCGCGAGTTCACCGCGCTGGCCCGCGAGTCCTGGTGCACGGCCTATTCGCTGCACGCGCGCGCCTGGAAGAACACCGAGTGGTACGACACCGACGGCGCGTTACTGCTGCTCGGCGAGGCGCGGACGGCCGTCGCGGTCACCGAGGGCCTGCTGACCCGGACGTACTACCGCAACAGCGCCGACGCGACCCGCCAGACCGGCCTCGCGGGCGCGGACATGAGCGAAGTCGGCGACCACCTGGCGCGCCAGGCCGGCGAACTGGCCAAGCGCGGCCGCCCCGTCGACGGCGAGGTCACCGAACTCTTCCGCTGAGCTTCGCCACCTCCGCGAGTGCGGTAACCGCGACCGGCCCCGACCGGCCGGAGTTACCGCACTTCGCGGGTGTTAGCCGACCGTGACGCCGATCAGGCGGCCGACCAGGTAGGTGGCGCCCGCGGCGAGGGCGCCGAGGACGAGCTGGCGCAGGCCACCGCTCCACCAGGACCGGACCGTGAACCGGCTGACCAGCGCGCCGGCCGTGAACAGTCCGACGCCGCCGAACAGCAGCGACAGCCACAGGTAGACGGATCCGAACAGGTACGGGAGCAGCGGGACGAACGCGCCGATCGAGAAGCACACGAACGAGGAGATCGCGGCGGTCCACGGCTTGGGCAGCTCGTCGACGACGATCCCGAGTTCCTGTTCGGCGTGGATCCGCAGGGCCAGCTCCGGATCCTTCGACACCTCCTGCGCCACCCGCTCGGCCAGCTCCTCGGACAGCCCCTGCTCGCGCAGCATCCCGGCGAGCTCACGCTGCTCGCCCTTCGGGTTGCGCTCCAGCTCGATGCGCTCCTTCTCGACCTCGGCACCGACCTGCTCGTTCGAGGTCTGCACGGAGGTGTACTCGCCGATCCCCATCGAGATCGCGCCCGCGACGAGGCCCGCCCCGCCGGTGAGCAGGATCAGCTTCGGCGCCACTCCCCCGCCGCCGACTCCGGCGATCAGTGAGATGTTGCTCACCAGGCCGTCCATCGCGCCGAACACCGCCGCGCGCAGCCAGCCACCGGAGATGTCGCTGTGCGCGTGCTCGGAGTGCTCCGGGGGGTCGGACTGGCCGGACTGCTCGGCCGCCACCTCGGTCATGTGCTGCCCCTCGCCCATCGCCGTCATTGTGCCAGGCTGTCGCGTGTGACGCCCGACCTCGCCATCCTCCTGCCTCCGTCGGAGACCAAGCTCGCCGGGGGCGGCGGGCCCGCGCTGCGGCTGGAGGCGCTCGCGTACGACGATCAGCTCTCGGCGGTCCGAAAGCAACTGCTGGACGCCGTGGTGGACCTCGCGGGGGATCCGGTGGCGGCGCGGGCGGCGCTGGGCCTGTCCGAGCGGCAGGACGGCCAGGTCGCGCTCAACGCGAGGCTGTGGACGGGCGAGACGGCTCCGGCGATCCGCCGGTACACCGGGGTCCTCTATGACGCCCTCGGGTACCGCACCCTCCCGGCGGCCGCGCGGCGCCGGGCCGACGACTCGCTGTTCGTGGCGTCCGCGTTGTTCGGGGTGCTCGCGGCGGCTGATCCGGTGCCCGCGTACCGGCTCTCCTGCGGATCGGCGCTGCCCGGCCTGCCCACCCTCGGAGCCCTCTGGCGGGCCGCCCTGACCCCGGTGCTCGCCGGGCTCGGCGGCCTCGTGCTGGACCTGCGCTCGACGGGCTACGTGGGGCTGGCCGCGGCGCCCGGGGCGATCACGGTCCGGGTGCTCTCGGAGCGGCCGGACGGCGGCCGGTCGATCGTCAGCCACTTCAGCAAGCACCACAAGGGCGTCCTCGTGCGGGCGCTGCTGCACTCGCGGGCCACGATCACGGACGAGCGCTCGCTGGTGCGCGTGATCCGCCGGGCCGGGCTGACCGTCGAGGCGTCGGCCCCGGGCCGGCTCGACCTCGTGGTCCCGGCACCCTAGGTACTGCTCGCCGCGAGGGCCGCGCGGATCTCGGCGGCCGGGTCCGGCTCGTGGTACGGCCGTTCCGAGGGCTCGATGTGGTCGAGAAAGTGCTGGTAGAGGGCCGCCTTGCCGAGGTGGAACAGCGGCCGGGCCGTCGCCAGCGCCGCCTCCGGATCGGACCCGGGCACCGCTTCCCGCCAGGCCGCGCACCACGCGCCGGTGGCCGCCGCGGCGCGGTCGGGGTCCAGCCGGTGGACCAGCGTGAGCAGGTCGTCGGCGGGGTGGCCGCGGTGCGCGCCGGTCCAGTCGAGGATCGTCACCGGTCCCCCGTCGCCGCGCCAGTTCCCGGAGTGGAAGTCGCCGTGCACGAGCGTCGCGGGCAGCCCTCCCGCGACGGCCGTGTCGGCGAGCTGGGCGGCCCGGGCCCGCTCGTCCTTCGTCAGCGCGGCGGCGGCGAGCGCCCGCTCGATCCGGCGGGGCAGGGTCTCGGGCTCCCAGCGGGGC
>JAOPVE010000252.1 GCA_025963185.1 Actinomycetes bacterium | reverse complement strand
ACGAACTGCGCACCCCGCTGAGCCGGATCACCGGGGAGGCCGAACTCGCGGCCAAGCCGGGCCGCTCGCCGGGCGAACTGCGGACCGCGCTCGCGGCGATCGCCGAAAGCTCGGCCCAGATGCAGCGCGTCATCGAGACACTGGTCACCACGGCCCAGACCGGACTCGGCGACGCGGGCCGGTGCGACGCCACCGCGGTCGCCCACGACCTCGCGGGCGGACTGGCCGGCGGGCGGGCCAGGGTGACCGTCGAGGCGCCGGGGCCGGTGCCCGCGGGGGTCAGCGCGACCGTCCTCGGCCGGATCCTCGCGCCGCTGCTCGACAACGCGGTCCGGCACACGCGGCGGGGGGTGGTGCTCGCGGTCCGGGCCGATCGTGAGCACGTCGTGGTCGCCGTGACCGACGACGGTCCGGGGGTCTCGGCCGCGGTGGCCCGGCGGCTGTTCGAGCCGGGTGCGAGCGGCACCGAGGGCGGATCCGGACTCGGGCTCGCCCTGTCCCGGCGGCTTGCCCGGTCCGCCGGGGGCGATGTCACGAACCGCCCCAGACCGGGCGGCGCCCGCTTCGAGGTCACGGTCCCACCCGGCTGACGGCTGGGCCAGTACGGCTGGGCCGTGGGCGCTGACGGCTGGGACTGGTGCGCCGGAAAAGCGTTCAGGCGGTGTACAGGTACCGGCGTGCATGGTGGCACCTATGACTAGTGCTGCGCGTATCGACGTTTCCAGGCCCCCGGTCCGGCTCCTCATGAGCAAGGTCCCCGAGGTCACGGCGTTCTTCTGGATCATCAAGGTGCTGGCCACCACGGTGGGGGAGACCGCCGCGGACTACCTGAACGACACCCTCGGCTTCGGCCTGAGCAAGACCAGCGTCGTGATGTCGGTGCTGCTGGTGGCCACCCTGGTTGCCCAGTTCGCCCTCCGGCGTTACGTCGCGCCCGTGTACTGGCTCGCCGTCGTGCTGATCTCGATCGTCGGCACGCTGATCACCGACAACCTCACCGACGGGCTCGGGATCCCCCTCGCCGCCACCACCGCCGTGTTCGCCGTCGCGCTGGCCGCCACGTTCGCGACCTGGTACGCGAGCGAGCGGACCCTGTCGATCCACTCCATCGTCACCCGCCGGCGTGAGGCGTTCTACTGGCTGGCGATCCTGTTCACGTTCGCCCTGGGCACGGCCGCCGGCGACCTGGTCGCCGAGAAGCTCCAGCTCGGCTACGCGCTGTCCGTCGGCATCTTCGCCGCCGCCATCGCCGTCGCCGCGCTCGCGCACGTCAAGTTCGGCGTCAACGCCGTTGCCGCGTTCTGGGTCGCCTACATCCTCACCCGCCCGCTGGGCGCCTCGATCGGCGACTACCTCTCCCAGGCCAAGACCGACGGCGGACTGGGCCTCGGCACCACGGTCACGAGCGTGATCTTCCTGGTCACGATCGTCGCCGTAGTGGCGTACCTGGTGCGGACCCGGCGCGACGAGCAGCCCGCCGTGGCGGCCTGACCCCAGCGCCCACCCACAGACTGGCCCCAGCCGGGACCGGCGGACTGCTCCCCCGAGGATCCGCCGGGATGCGTCCCGGCTGGGGCCGCCACAACGCGGACCGTGCACCCGTCTCTCAAGGTCCTCACAGCATCGGATCGTTACGGTCCGTCGCATCACCCGTCACTGCCGAGAGGATCGACATGATCGAGGCTGAAGGCCTCACCAAGCGCTTCGGCGACCGGCTCGCCGTCGACGGCCTGAGTTTCACCGTGCGGCCAGGTCAGGTCACCGGGTTCCTCGGGCCGAACGGCGCGGGGAAGTCGACCACCATGCGGATGATCCTCGGGCTGGACGCGCCGACGTCCGGCCGGGTGCGGGTGTCCGGCCAGCCCTACGCGAAGCTGGCGAACCCGCTGCGTGAGGTCGGGGCGCTGCTCGACGCCAAGGCGATCCACGGCGGCCGGACCGCGTACAACCACCTGCTCTGCCTCGCCCAGACCAACAACCTGCCGCGGCGGAGGGTAGGCGAGGTGCTCGAACTGGTCGGGCTCACCGGGGTGGCGAAGAAGCGCTCGCGCGGGTTCTCGCTCGGCATGGGACAGCGGCTCGGGATCGCCAGCGCGCTGCTCGGCGATCCGAAGATCCTCATGTTCGACGAGCCGGTCAACGGGCTGGACCCCGAGGGCATCCTGTGGATCCGGAACCTGATGAAGGCGCTCGCCGCCGAGGGCCGGACCGTGTTCGTGTCCAGCCACCTCATGTCCGAGATGGAGAACACGGCGGACCACCTGCTCGTGATCGGCCGGGGCAAGATGATCGCCGATTGCACAGTCAAGGAGTTCATCGACCAGAACTCGGTGCTCGCGATCCGGGTCCGGACGCCCGACGCGGCCGCGCTCGCCGGGCTGGTCACCACCGCGGGCGGGAAGGCCGTGCGGGAGTCCGACGGATCCCTGCTGGTCACCGAGCTGGCGATGGACCGCATCGGCGACCTGGCCTTCGACGGCGGTGTCCGGCTGCACGAACTCTCGCCGCTGCAGGCCTCGCTGGAACAGGCGTTCATGGAACTCACCAAGGACAGCGTGGAGTTCCACGCCGCCGTCCCCGCGATCGGCCCGGAGGCCCTGCGATGACCGCCACCATCCCGGCCCCGGGATCCTTGGCGGCCTCGCTGCCGCCCGCGTCCGGGCGGTCCGGGTTCATCGGCATGCTGCGCTCGGAGTGGACCAAGCTGCGGACCGTCCGCTCGACGATGTGGTCGCTGCTCGCCATGGCCGCGATCTCGATCGGGCTGATGTCGCTGTTCGCGTGGGTGTCGATGCGCCGGTGGGACCGGTTCGACCCCGAGGAGCGGCTCAGCCTCGCTCACCGTCCGCTGGAGATCATCCTGGCCAGGCCGGTGTTCATCGCCCAGCTCGTGGTGGCGGTGCTCGGCGTGATGGTGATCTCCGCGGAGTACACGACTGGGATGATCCGGTCGACGCTGCAGGCCCAGCCGCGCCGGCTGACGGTTCTCGCGGCGAAGGTGACCGTGTTCGCCGCCCTCATGCTGGTCGTCGGGGAGGCGCTGAGCTTCGCCGCGTTCTTCCTCGGCCGCCAGCTGATCGCCGCGCACATCCCGGTGCAGCTCAGCGACCCGGGCGTGGCCCGCTCGGTGGTCGGCGCCGGGCTCTACATCGCCATGCTCGGGCTGTTCTCGCTGGCCTTCGGGGCGATCATCCGGCACACGGCGGGCGCGATCACGGCGGTCCTCGGGCTGATCCTGATCGTGTCCAACCTGACCAACCTGCTGCCCGACAGCTGGGGCGCGCACATCAACGCCTGGATGCCGACGAACGCGGGCCAGCTGATCTACGAGCCGACGCTCGCGCCGGACCACCTGCTCACCCAGTGGCAGGGCTACGCAGTCTTCGGTGGCTGGACCGCCCTGCTGCTGGCCGTCGCCGCCGTGCTGCTCGTCCGCCGGGACGCGTGACGGCGCGCAGTCTGCGTTGAACCCTCGTGGACCGCCGCGGGCCGCGTACCCGGCTCGCGGCGACCTCGCGGGTCCCTTCAAGAATTCTCCGAGATTCAGGGGGAAGGATCGGTCCGGACCCGGCCGGGGAAATCGCCCGGCACCCCGCGCACCGAGAGGACCCCGTTCGTGGAGATGGCGTTCAACGTCCTGGACGCACGGTCGTACCTGACCTCCTTCGGCCTCGTCGGCGTGTACGTGGTGCTGTTCGCCGAGACCGGGCTGCTCATCGGGCTGTTCCTGCCCGGCGACTCGCTGCTCTTCCTGGCCGGCGTCGCCGCCTCCGCGGTCGGCGCGCGGGTCGCCGGAACGGCACTCAGCCTGCCCCTGCTGATGATCGGCGCGCCGATAGCCGCGATCGCGGGCGCCCAGGTCGGCCACTTCCTCGGCCGCCGCTACGGCCGGGCCCTGTTCAGCAGGCCGAAGTCCCGGATCTTCAAACCCGAGTACGTAACCAAGGCCGAGTACTACTTCGACCAGTACGGCCCGGCGAAGGCCGTGATCCTCGCCCGGTTCGTGCCGATCGTCCGGACGGTCCTCAACCCCGTCGCCGGGGTACTGGAGATGCCACCGGGCCGGTTCGCGCTGTTCAACCTGGTGGGCGGGGTCCTGTGGACCGAGGGCCTGATCCTGCTCGGGTACGGGCTCGGCGCGAGCATCCCGGCCGCCGCCATCGACAAGTACATCCTGCCGATCGTCGCGCTGGTGATCGTGGTCTCGCTGATCCCGATCGGCGTCGAGCTGATCCGCAACCGCAGAGCCACCCGAGACTAGGAGCGCACGTTGCATCACCTGACGTACCCGGAAGCGATCGTCATCGGGCTGCTGCAGGGGGTGACCGAGCTGTTCCCGGTGTCGAGCCTCGGGCACAGCGTCCTGCTCCCGGCCCTCGCCGGTGGCCGCTGGGCCCGTGACCTTGACGTGTCCGCGCCCGAGTCGCCGTACCTGGCGTTCGTGGTCGGGCTGCACGTGGCGACGGCGCTCGCGCTGCTGGCCTACTTCTGGCGCGACTGGGTCCGGATCGTCACCGGGCTGGTCACGTCGATCCGCCACCGCAGTGTGACCAGTTCCGACCAGCGCCTCGGCTGGTTGATCGTGCTCGCGACGATCCCCGTCGGGCTCACCGGCCTCGCCCTCGAGCACACGTTCCGCACCACCCTCGGCAAGCCGATCCCGGCCGCGGTGTTCCTCGTGCTCAACGGCGTGCTCCTGCTCGGCGCCGAGCGGCTGCGGCGGCGGGCTCCGGCCGACGGTCCGGTTCCCGTGATGGACGGGCCGTCCGCCGGCGGGGTTGCCGTGGTCGCGCCGCCTGCCGATCCGGACGTCCGGCTCGCCCGGATGGGGATCGCCAAGGCGCTGACGATCGGCGCCGCGCAGTGCCTCGCGCTCCTGCCCGGCATCAGCCGCTCGGGGGTCGCGATGGGCGCGGGGCTGCTCCGCGGACTGTCCCACGAGGACGCCGCGCGCTTCTCGTTCCTGCTGGCAACCCCGGTGATCTTCGCGGCCGGACTGCTCAAGGTGCCCGACCTGCTCGGCCCGCTCGGCGACGGGATCCGCGGCCAGGTGCTCGTCGGCAGCGCCGCCTCGGGGATCAGCGCCTTCCTCGCGGTCCGCTTCCTCACCCGCTACTTCGAGACCCGCACCCTGACCCCCTTCGCGATCTACTGCCTGATCGCCGGCGCCGCCAGCCTCGCCTGGCTCACCCTCGCCTAAACCCCCTACCTCCGCCCGCTCTGCGCCAAAGCGCGCACCGCGCTCTGGGCTCTTGCGAAGTGCGGTAAACCCCGCCGGTCATAGGCGGCCAGGATTACCGCACTTCGCGGATCTGGGTGTCAGGGATCAGTGGCCCCGTTGCCTCTGGAGTGGGCCGGTGTGCGGCGGCGGTCGGTGGTTCCGCGGCAATCTCGCGGCAACCACGTTGTGGGCTGCCTGGCCCCGGTCCTGGGGAAGTGTGGTAATTGCCGCCGGTCATAGGCGGCCAGGATTACCGCACTTCGGGATCTGGTGGTTGGGGTCAGGTGGGTTTGCGGGTGAGGGAGAGGTAGGCCACCAGGGCGACGATCAGGAGGGTCCAGGCCGCGGTGACTGGGCCGAAGCCGAGGTTGAGTCCGCCGCGGGCCGGGGGGACCGCCATCCAGTCCGCGAACGAGGCGCCGAGGGGACGGGTGATGACGTAGGCGATCCAGAATGCCGAGATCGCGCCGAGGCCGAACCTGGCGTGCGCGACCGCGGGGACGGCGATCGCCACCGCGAACAGGATCCCCGAGGCGAGGTAGCCCAGGCCCCAACTCGCGGCGGTGAGGTCCCCGGCCGCCGTGCCGAGCGCGAACGTGGTGAGCACGGTGGCCCAGTAGAACGCCTCGCGGCGGCGGGTGTGGATGCTGTGGATCGACAGGGTCTTCTCGGTCCGGTGCCAGAGGAAGAACGTGGCCGCGAGGACCGTCAGGAAGAACACCGTCGAGACCAGGTACGGGACGCCGAGGGCGATGTGGACCACGTCCGCGGCCATGGTGCCGAACACGCTGACCATGACCACGGCGAGCCAGTAGACCCAGGCGATGTAGCGGCGGACCGCGAACTGGAGCCCGAGCGCGGCGCACAGTCCCACCGCGCCGAGCGCCACCGCGATCATCGGGTCGATCGTGTGGGCGAGCTGGTCCGAGGCGGCCTCGCCCATGCCGGTCGTGAGCACTTTGGTGATCCAGAAGACGGCGGTCACCTCCGGCACCTTGCTCAGGGCTGGCCGGATCGTGGCGGTGCGCGGAGTCAGTTCGTCGAGGGTCATGGTGGCGCGCGGAGTCCCTTCGGGAGGTGGGGTGGGGCTGACTGGTCAGAGCGCGGCGAACTCGGCGACCGGGGTCAGGCGGGCCACGGGCGCCACGGGGGTCGCTCCGGTGGCTGCCCAGGCGGACTCGACCTGCTCGGCCAGTCCGTGCCGGGGGCGCCAGCCGGTTCTGGCCCGGATCAGGCCGACGTCCGCGACGGTGTGCGGCGGATCCGCGGGGCGGGCGGCACCGATCCGGATCGGCACGGAAAGGCCCGTCACCGCCTCGGTCATCGCGATCAGCTCGCGGACGGAGCTCCCGGTGCCGGTACCGGCGTTGTAGACGTCGGCTCGGCGGCCTCGCGTCACGGCCGAGACGGCGACCGCGTGGGCCGAGGCGATGTCCGCCGGGTGGACGTAGTCGCGGACCGCCGTGCCGTCCCGCGTCGGGTGCCGGTCGCCGTACACGGTCAGCGGATCGCCGGTGAGTGCCGCCCGGAAGATCCGTGGCAGCAGGTTCTCGCCACCCTGGTCGCCGAGCGCGGGCTCGGCCGCCCCGGCCACGTTGAAGTAGCGCAGCGCGATCCACGACAGGGATCCGGCGGCCGCGCAGTCCCGGATCAGCTGCTCGCCGGCCAGCTTCGTCCGGCCGTACGGGCTGGCGGGGGCGAGCGGGCTGGACTCGGCGAGCGGCTGCCCGCTGCCCGGCCCGTACACGGCGGCCGAGGACGAGAACACCAGCCGGGTGACGGCGGCCGCGGCCATCGCTTCGAGCAATACCGCCAGGCCCGTGACGTTGACCCGGTGGTAGCCCAGCGGATCCGCGAGGGACTCGGCCACGGACTTGCGCCCGGCCAGGTGCACGACCCCGTCGATCCGGTGGGCCGCGAAGATGGCGTCGAGGGCCCACCGGTCGGTGATCCGGGCCCGGACGAAATGGGCGGCCGGGGGGACCCGCAGCAGCGATCCGGTGGACAGGTCGTCGGCGACCACCACGTCGTGGCCGGCGGCCAGCAGCGACCGCACGACGTGCGCGCCGATGTAGCCCGCGCCGCCGGTGACCAGCCAGCTCATGCGGGAGGCCCGGCGAGCGGGCGGTTCTCGGCGAGCGGGCGGACTTCGGCGAGCGGGCGGTGCGGGCCGGCGCCCGGGTCCGCCGGGGCTCCGGGATGCGCGAGCGCGCTGTGCTCGGCGAGTGGGCCGACGGTGGCGCCGAGGTCGCGGCAGTCGGCGACGATCCCCGGCAGCGCGCGCAGCGTCGCTACCCATGAGCGGGGCGCCGAGGTGCAGTCCGAGTCGTGCAGCAGGATCGTGCCCCCGCCGGTCAGCGTGGCCCGGACCCGGCGGCGCACCGACTCGGGCCGCGCGCTGGCCTCCCAGTCGCGCCCCCAGGCGGTCCAGAGGATCGGCGTGAGCCCGGCCCGGCGCGCGGCCGTCGACGCCGCGCGGGTCAGCACCCCGTACGGCGGCCGGTACCAGACCGGGACCGTGCCGGTGACCTCGCCGATCAGGTCGCGCGTGCGGGCGAGCCCGCGATAGGTGGACAGTTCGCCGCGCAGTGCCACGCTGCGGTGGTCCCACCCGTGGACGGCGAGTTCGTGCCCGGCTCCGGTCAGCTCGCGGCCGAGCCAGGGCGCCTTCGCCAGCATGCTGCCGAGCAGGAAGAAGGTGGCGCGCACGTCCAGGGTGGACAGCGCGTCGAGGAACTGGGGCGTGGAGGCGGGGTCCGGCCCGTCGTCGAAGGTCAGGGCGATGTGGCCCGGATCCCCGTAACCGGCGAGCGCCGGGGCGTACCGGCGGCGCAGCGGGGCGAGGGTGGTCAGCAACGGTGCCGTCTCGGCGATCCGCGAGATGAGGCTCGGCGTCACCGGCGGGACCCGCCCGCGACGGCGGCGAGCCCGGCGATGACGGACTCGGGCTGGGGCGCGTCCGGCAGCCCGGGGGACCGGTAGCGCAGCGCCGTGTCGAGCGCGGCGTCGAGGTCCCGCTCCGAGCGGATCCACGGGGCCAGCCCGGCGGCCTCCAGCGCGGCGGCGTTGGCCTCGCCGTGCCCGGGGATGCTGCGGTAGGTGAGCACGGGGATCCCGGCCGAGATCGCCTCCAGCGAGGACAGCCCGCCCGCGTTCTGGACCACCACGTCGCTGGCGTGGACGAGCCCGGCCATGTCGTGTACCCAGCCCAGCGCCACGACCCCGTCGACCCGGTCGAGCCGGGCGGCGAGCGCGGTGTTGTGCCCGCACACCACCAGCGGGACGGCCCTGCCGGTGGCGAGGATGTCCCGGACGGCCTCCTCGACCTCGCCCACTCCCAGCGATCCGGCCACGACGAGCGCGACGGGCGCGTCCTCGGGCAGCCCGAAGGCCTCCCGCAGCGCCTCCCGGCGGGCAGCCCGGTCCGGGGCCGCCAGCGCGGTGAACCGCCGGCCCACGGCGGGCGCCGTGACGACGACGGCGCGGGCCCCGTGGGTGCGCGCCTGGAGGGCGGCGACCGGGTGCAGGGCCAGGTGCGCGTCCGCCCCGGAGCAGACCCACAGCCGGTGGACCGAGAGGTCGGTGAGGAACGTCACGACCGGCACCGCGAGTTGCCTGCGCCGCCGCAGTTCGCCGAGCACGTGGCTGGCCAGCGGATACGTCGAGACCACCACGTCCGGACCGGCGTTGCGCAGCACCTCGTCGAGCCGCCGCCGCCCGGCCAGGCCCGCGATCGCGGCCACGATCCAGGCGAGCGGCGGGATCAGGTCGAGCGCGCCGAGCACCCAGCCCCAGGTCCGCGGGACGGAGTTGAGCTGTCGCGTGTAGGTGGACCGCAGGATGCGGCCGAGGCGGCGCGGGAGGATCTCCAGGTAGTCGTGTACCTCGACACCGAAGCCGTCGCGCTCCAGCCGCCGCGCCAGTTCGTGCGCGGCGCCGTCGTGACCGGCTCCGACGCTGGCGGTCACGATCACCGCCCGCGGCCGGCCGCCCGTCACCGGATCCGGCTCACTGCCCATCTTCGCGCTCCTCGATCGTGCTGGT
This sequence comes from Actinomycetes bacterium, assembly GCA_025963185.1. GTDB lineage: Bacteria > Actinomycetota > Actinomycetes > Mycobacteriales > Cryptosporangiaceae > RYN-140. The sequence goes on along the minus strand of JAOPVE010000252.1, from coordinate 2,931 downwards.
GCCGGTGATGCTCAGCGTGGCGGACGCTTCTTAGAAGAGTCTGTGATGGCCTGTCACCGCGAGCCTAGGACCGGTGCGCCACTGGGATCGTGATCGACGCGGTGGTACCAAGTCCGGGCCGCCCGTCGAGCGTGAGAGTGCCGCCGTGCGCGTGCACCACCTCGCGGACCAGCGCGAGCCCGAGCCCGAACCGGCGCCCGTGACCCGCGGCGGCTGGTCCGCGGGCGAATCGCTCGGTGAGTTCGGCGGCGCGATCCGGGTCGATGCCCTCGCCGTCGTCGGTCACCGAGATCGAGGCCACCTGGTCCGTTCGGCTGACGGTGACGGTGACCGTTCCGCCGGGTCCGGTGTGGCCCAATGCGTTGTCGACCAGCGCCGACAGCGCCCTGCGCAGCGCGACCGGCACCCCGGCTACCTGGACGGGTGCCGGGGCGTCGGCGGCCAGCCGCACCTCGTCCCGGGCGGCGGCCGGGGCGAAGTCGTCGACGACGGCGTGCGCGAGTGCGGCGAGGTCGGCCTGCTCGCGGTCGCCGCGGCGGCTCTGCAACTCGGCCGAGAGCAGCAGGTCACTGACGATGTCGCTCAGCTCGCGGGTGCCGGCGACCAGCTTGTCGAGTCCGGACTGGACCTGCGGATCCGAGGTCCCGCGCTGCTGGAGCATCTGCGCCCGGGTGTGCAGGATCGTCAGCGGCGTGCGCAACTCGTGGCTGGCGTCGGCGACGAACCGCCGCTGGAGGGCGAGCGCCGATCCGAGTGGCCGGACGGCCCGCCGGGCGACGAGCCAGCCGATCACCGCCGCGGCGCAGATCCCGAACCCGCCCGCGACGGCGAGACCCGCCTGGAGCCGGTCCCGTTCCTCGTCCCGGGGGTGCAGGTCGAGCGCGGCGACGGTCCGGCTGTGGTCGGGGTGGTCCGCGGTGTAGACGGCGTACCGGTGTTCGTGGCCCGCGTCGAACCCGGTCCGGCCCGGGCGCATGTGGTCCGGGTTCAGGGCGGCGGCGAGGCCGGGTGGGGCGTGCGGGGTGACCGTGATCGTTCCGTCCGGCGCGCGCTCGACCAGGACGACCCCCGGCGGCGGATCGGTGACCTCGTGCCCGCCCGCCGCCGCCTGCCGGACCTCGGTGTCGATTGCCTGGTGCTGTGCCTGGGTCGTCAGCGACAGGGCGAGCAGCCCGCCGACGGCGACGACGAGCGCGACGGCGACCGCGAGCTGGACCGCGATCACCAGCGCCGCCCGCCGGACCAGCGCGTGGTCGCCCGCGGCACCGGCGGGGACCGGCGGCCAGAGCCTCGCGGCGATCCGCCGTGCGCCGCCGATCACACCCGCCCCATCCGGTAGCCGAGGCCGCGGACGGTCTCGATCGCGTCCTTGCCGAGCTTGCGGCGCAGGTAATGGACGTACGTGTCGACCGCGCCGGGGTTCTCCGCCGCGCCGAAGACGCGATCCATGAGCTCGCTGCGGGAGAACACGCGGGACGGGCGGCCGGCCAGGATCCGGAGCAGGTCGCACTCCCGGCTGGACAGCTCGACCGGCGGCTGGCCGTCCCCGAACACGCGCCGGGCCGCGATGTCGAGCCGCCGGCCGCCGAGGTCGATGCTGTCCGCCGAGTCGCTGTGGCGGCGCAGGAGGGCCCGCAGCCGCGCCAGCAGCTCGGGGATCTCGAACGGCTTCACCAGGTAGTCCTCGGCGCCGGCGTCCAGGCCTTCGACCACGTCGTCGAGGGCCCCGCGCGCGGTGAGCATGAGGGCGGGCGTGGTGACGCCCTGGGCCCGCAACTTGGCCACGAGCTGGGTGCCCTCGATCGCGGGCAGCCCCCTGTCGACGACCATCACCGCGTATCTCCTGGTCAGCGCCCAGTGCAGCCCGGCCTGGCCGTCGAAGGCGGCGTCGACCGAGTACCCGGCCCCGGTCAGGAGCTCGGTGAGCAGCTCGGACAGCTGCCGGTCGTCCTCGACCAGCAACAGCGCGGCCGGATCGTCGGAGGTCTCCATTCCCGGATCGTCGCACGCGATCCTCAGACGCTTCTGAGAAAACGTGGCGAGCCGAAGGGGCAGGTAGAACAGGCCGTCGCCAGGTATCTGGCGCCGGAGGTCCGGCTCATCCCGGATGATCCGCCGGCTGACCGCGGCGACCGCGCGGGTTAATTTCGGTACGCCACGCGGCTTACCCCGAAGTGCGGCAACTGTGCCCGGCCAGGACCGGCCGGGATCACCGCACTTCGGGAGCAGCGACGTCCGCGGGCTGAATCCACACCGCGCGGGGGAGAAGAATGTCGTTACGCCGTGACCTGGTCGCCGCGGCCGCACTGGCCGTCGCCGTCACCTCGGCGGGCTCGCCCGCGTCCGCGCAGGCACCCGCCGCGAGCGAGCCGGGGCTGCGGCCCGCACACTTCGTGCTGCCGAAGCCGACCGGGCCGGCGTTCGATCCGCACACGGTGCTGGTGAAGTTCAAGCCTGGCGCTGGCGCTCGCTCGCGGGCGCTCGCCGCGGGCAAGGCCACCGTCCAGCGGGAGCTTCCCGGAGCGGGGTTCGTCAAGGTCACGACCACCGAGACGGCCGAGACGGCACTGGCGTCGCTGCGCAAGGATCCCTCGGTCGCCGCGGTCTCGCTCGACTACCGCCGCCACCTGACGGCCACCCCCGCGGATCCGTACTACGCGCTCAGCCAGCAGCCCTACCTCAGTACGCTGCGGCTGCCCCAGGCCTGGGACGTCGTCCGCGACGCGACGAGCCAGGTCATCGCCGTGGTCGACACGGGGGTGTACCTCACCCACACGGACCTCGCGGCCCGGATCGTCCCCGGCTACAACGTCCTGAGCCCCGGCACTCCGCCCGCCGACTCGGATCCGAACAATCCGTCGAACACCAACGCGGGCCACGGCACCATGGTCGCGGGGATCGCGGCCGCCCACTCCAACAACGGGCGGGGCA
>JAOPVE010000222.1 GCA_025963185.1 Actinomycetes bacterium | reverse complement strand
CCGGACCAGACCGGGGCGGCCCCCGGCGCGGCGAAGACGTACACGTTCACCGCGAGCAGGCCCGGCACCTACCTGTACGAGGCCGGGCACACCGCCGACGGCGCCCGGCAGGCCACGATGGGCCTGGTCGGGGCGCTGGTGGTCCGCGCGCCGGCCCGCGCCGGCCAGCCCACCGCGTACGGCAGCGCCACCTCGGCGTACGACGACGAGGCCGTGCTGGTGCTCACCGAGGTGGATCCGGCGTTCAGCACGAGCGCGGATCCGCTGGTGTTCGACAAGCGCTCGTTCCACCCGACCTACCGGCTGATCAATGGCAAGGCGTTCCCCGAGACGGATCCGGTGGCGACCGATGTCGGCCGCAAGGTCCTGCTCCGGTACGTGAACGCCGGGCTCGACGCGCACCCGATGACCACGCTGGGCACCGACCAGTGGGTGGCCGGCGAGGACGCGCGCGCCACCTCTTACCCCGAGGGCGCGGTCACCGTGCCGCTGGCACCCGGCAAGACGATCGACGCGATCGCCAGCCTGCCCACCGGCCAGGACGGGCGCCGATTCCTCGTCTACGAGTCCGGCGGATCGCTCAGCAACGCCGGCCAGACGGACGGCGCCGTGCAGACCGGGATCAGCCCGCAGCAGGCGTTCGGCGGGATGATGACCTCGCTGGACACCAACCCGGCGCCGGCCAGCGGAGACCACACCGGACCCGTCTCGGCGCACCTCGCCGTCGCGCCGGACCCGTCCACGGTCACCTCGCCGGTCACCGTCACTGCGGACTTCAGCGACGCGAACGGCGGCAACTCGCCGGTCGACCGCGCGGAGGTCGTCGTCGACAACCTCGGAATCGCCGAGGGCACCGGCACGCCGTTCACCACCGGCGCGTTCGGCGCGCCCACGGTCACCGGCGCGACCGCGCAGCTCTCCCCGGCGATCCTGCAGACGCTCACCCAGGGCAGGCACACGCTGTGGGTGCGGGCGCACGACACGGCCGGCAACTGGGGCGTCGTGAGCGCCGCCACGATGACGCTCGCCGTCACCGGGGCCGTGACCACCGGGATCACCGCCACGCCGAACCCCTCCCGGGGCACGGGCGAGCTGGCCATCGGGGCCACCGGCGACGACAGCGCGCTCGGCGGCACCGTCACCGGCGCGGAGTACTTCACCGACAGCACCGGGGCCAGCGGCAACGGGCAGCCGCTCGCGCTGAACCAGCCCGGCGCGGCGATCGCGGCGGAGACGGCGACCGTGCCGGCCGCGACCGTGGCCGCGCTCGCCGAGGGGACGCACACGATCCTCGTGCACACGAAGGACTCCCTCGGGCTGTGGGGACCGTTCGCGAGCCTCACCCTCACCGTCGACCGGACCGGACCGGCGCTGCTCAGCGGCGCGGTGCTGCCGTCCGTCACCGACGGCACGACGGGCTCGCCGTCCGACCCGGACTTCCTGCGGGTCAACGCGGCCTTCACCGACGCCGCCGCGGGCGGGGTCAGCTCGGTGCTCACGGCGGCCGAGGGCTTCCTCGACACGCCAGGCGCCAGCGGCAACGGACTGTCGTTCGTCCCGCTCGACGGGGCCTTCGACACCCGCACCGAGAACAGCTACGGGCTGGTGCCGCTCAGCGAGCTGACGGGCCTGGCGGACGGGCAGCACCAGTTGCTCGTGCACGCCCAGGACGCGGCCGGCAACTGGGGGCCGCTCACCGCGATCACGTTCACCGTGGACCGGTCCGGGCCGGTGGTCTCGGCCGTGACCGGAACGAACAGCGCCGGATCCGTCACCCTGCACGCCACGGCCACCGACTCGCTCACCGCGGTCGCCGGAGCCGAGTGGTACGAGGGCACCGATCCGGGCACCGGCAAGGCGGCCGCGATGACCGTCACCGCCACGGGCGCCACGACGGCGTCGCTCTCGGCCGCGGCCGGGGCGTTCGCCAACGGCAGCCACACGTTCTGGATCCGGGCCAGGGACGCCGCGGGCAACTGGGGCAAGGCGGTGTCCGGCACGGTCCCGGTCACCGGATCCGCGCTGATCTTCGCGGACAACTTCGACACCGGCACCGGACGCTGGTCCGCCCGGACCGGGTCCCCGCAGGTGGCGCCCTCGGCGGCGTTCGGCAACTCGCCGGCGCTGACGATCACCGGCCGGACCCCGGCGTACGTCGTCGACAACACCCCGGCGAACGAGAAGGTGTTCGGGGCCCAGTTCGGCTTCGCGGCCGGCAGCCTCGCCACCCGGAACGCCACAGTGGACCTCTTCCACGCCCGGCGATCCAACGCGGCCCCGGTGCTCAGCGTCGCCTACCGGCGCACCACCACCGGGTCCAGCCAGCTCCAGCTCGGCGTCCTCACCTCGGCAGGCTGGAAGTACTCGGCCTGGACCACGATCCAGCCCACGGCCGTGACGGTCGGCGTCAGCTGGTCGTCCGGGGCGAACGCCACCGCGGTGCTCTCGGTGAACGGCCACTCCGCCGTCACGGTCACCGGCAACACGTCCGCCTACTCGATCGACTCGGTGGCCGTGGGCATGGTCGCCACCTCCGGGACGACTACGGGCGCCGCGGCGCTGGACAACTACACCTCTCACCGCTGACCCGCTCTGGGGTGGGGCCGCTCGGCGCGGCCCCACCCCCGCCAGGAGGAGACCTGACATGACGCTCGCCACCCGCTGGACTGTTACCGCCCGCCGGCGCTCCGGCCAGGCGCTGATCCTGCTGCTCGTGCTGGCGTTCGCCGCGGCGCTGCTGTGGCGCTTCACCGAGGCGGCCAGCGCCCGGTCGGCCTACGCCGTGCCGCAGGACGGCCAGATCGAGAGCTCGCTCGGCGTCCGCTTCACCCAGGCCGCCGTCGTCGGCGACGGCGGCATCGTCGAGCTGCGCTACACCGTGCTCGACACCGAGCGCGCCTCGGCGTTCCAGAACGACGTCAAGCACCCGCCGCGGCTCACCGACGAGCGCGACGGCACCGTCGCCTGGCGGACCGCGCTGATGAAGCAGGGCCACGAGCTGCGGCCCGGCCAGACGTACTACATCCTCTACCTCAACAACCGGGGGGCGATCCACAGCGGGGACAAGATCGCGATCGCGGCGGCCAAGGGCACCCTCGCCCACGTCCCGGTGCGCTGACATGCCCCGCCGGATCGTCGCCGGGCTCGCCGTCCTGGCCGGGGTGCTGCTGCCGCTGGCCGCCGGTCCCTCCCCCGCCAGCGCGCACGCCTACCTGGTGCGCAGCGCCCCGGCCGACGGTGCCGTGCTCACGGTCGCCCCGCAGGTGCTGACGCTGAGCTTCACCGAGCACGTCGAGGTCTCCGCGACGCGGGTCACGATCACCGGCGGCGACGGCCAGCGCTACACGCCACGGTCGGTGACCGCGGTCGCGCCCCCCGCGGGCGCCGCCGCCCCGGCCGCCACCGAGACGCCGATGGACGTGGCCGTCGGACTGCCCCCGATGCGGGCCGACGTCTACCACCTGACCTGGCGGACCCTGTCCACCGACGACCTGCACGCCACGTCGGGCAACCTCGTCATCGGGATCGGCCGGACCGTGCACGCCACCGGATCCGGCCCGGCCACCGCGGGGCCGGCCCCGGCCGAGGCGGCGCTGCGCTGGCTGGCACTGCTCGGCCTGTCGGTGCTGCTCGGCGGCTGCGCGCTGGCCACGCTGGGCCCGGCCAGAATCCACCGCTCGCGGCTGCTGACCGTCGCGGCCGGAGGCGGCGGGCTGGCCCTGCTCGCCGGCCCCGCGCTGCTCGCCGCGCAGGTCTACACCGGCACCGGCGAGCTGGGCGCCGTGTTCGGCCGGGAGCTCACCGGCGGGCGCTGGCTCGCGGGCGAGCTCGGCTGCCTCGTGCTCACCGCGGTCGCCTGGTGGGCGCGTCCCGGCGGACGGCCCAAGGACAGCACCGCCGCCGCGATCGTCCTCGGAGTGGGCGGCGCGGTGAGCGCTGCCACCGGGTACGCCCTGCTGGGCCACGGCGGATCGTGGCCGGGCGCCGCGGCGACCGCGGTCCACGTACTCGCGGCGGGAGCCTGGGCCGGATCGGTGCTGGCCGTAGCCCTGGTGCTGACCGCCGCGCGGATCCGCCGGGAGCCCCTCGACCTCGGCGGCCTGCTGCGGGCGTTCGCCGTACTGGCCGTGGCCGCCGTCGCCGCCCTGACCGTGACCGGGCTGCTCCTGACCGCCGCCGAGGTGGCGAGCGTGGACGCGCTGATCACCACGCCGTACGGGCTGCTGCTCATCGGCAAGGTCGCACTCACCCTCGCGGCCGGCCTGCTCGGGCTCCGGACGTCCCTGGCCGTGCGCCGGAGCGGAGTGCCCCGGCGGGCCGTCGGGGCCGAGGCGGTGGCGCTCGCGGCCGTGCTCGGGCTCGCCGCCGCGCTGGCCTCCGCCGGGCCGGCCCGGGGTCCGCAGTTCTCGGCCGAGCCGGGCGGGCGGATCGTTCCGCAGGTCAGCGGCCAGGTCGCGGACCTCGTCGACACCGTCGCCGTCCGGCCCAACCGGCCGGGGCGGAACGTGGTGAGCGTCCGGATCAGCGACACCCGCCGCCCGGCGCCCGGGCGGGTGACCGGCGTGTCGATCGTGCTCCGGGCGCCCGACGGGACCCAGACAGTCCGGCCCGCGGCCCGCGCCACCGACGGATCGTGGACGGCGGCGACCGACGACGTCCGGGCCCCGGGGGCGTGGACGGTCTCGGTGACGGTCCTGCGGGAAGGGGTCCAGCCGGTGACCGACGCGCACGGCTGGACCGTGGCCGCCGGCCAGCCGCCCCGCCGGATCCTCTCCACCGCGCCGCTGCGGCCCGCGCTGACCTGGCTGGCGGCCACCCTGGCGCTGCTCGGCGCGATCGCGGGGGTGCTGTGGCTGACCCGGCGGCGAGCAGTCACGCCGGACAGCCCGGACCGCGTCCCCGTGGCGGCCGAGAGCCGCTGACTTCCCCGCGCACCACGGCGGGCTCCCGGCGCTTCCGGGGGCCCGCCGTCGTGCTTTCGCCGCCCGATCCGCGCGGAGAACGGCTGATACCTGCCGGACGGGCCCTTTGTTCGCACCCTTCGCCCGACGAGGCCGCGTGGCCTGCCGTCTTACCGTTGACCTGCGCGAACACGCGCGT
>JAOPVE010000525.1 GCA_025963185.1 Actinomycetes bacterium | reverse complement strand
ATCGTGCTGGTCGGCGCGCTGATGATCGTCTACGTGACGGTCGGCGGGATGAAGGGCACGACCTGGGTGCAGATCGTCAAGGCGGGCCTGCTGATGACCGGCGCCGCGCTGATGACCGTGCTCGTGCTCGCCAAGTTCCACTTCAACCCGAGCGAGGTGCTCGGCGCGGCGGCGCAGAAGAGCGGCAAGGGCGCGGCCTTCCTCGAACCGGGCCTGCGCTACGGCAAGGACGTGCCGGGCGAGGCGGGCAAGACGCTGCTCAACAAGCTCGACCTGATCAGCCTCGGGCTCGCGCTTGTCCTCGGGACCGCCGGGCTCCCGCACATCCTGATCCGCTTCTACACCGTGCCGAACGCGCGCGCGGCCCGGAAGTCGGTCAACTGGGCGATCGGGCTGATCGGCGTGTTCTACCTGATGACGCTGGCGCTGGGCTTCGGCGCGGCGGCTCTCGTGGGCAGCAAGGCGATCATCGCGCAGGACAAGGCGGGTAACACCGCCGCTCCGCAGCTCGCCGAGGCGCTCGGCAAGGATCTCGGCGGCACCGCGGGCGGATCCACGTTGCTGGCGGTGATCGCGGCGGTGGCGTTCGCGACGATCCTCGCCGTGGTGGCCGGACTGACCCTGGCGTCCAGTTCGTCGGTCGCGCACGACTTCTACGCGAACGTCGTCAAGCGCGGCCAGGCGTCCGAGCGGGACGAGGTCCGGGTCGCCAAGTTCGCGGCGTTCGGGATCGGTGGCGTGGCGATCGTCCTGAGCATCTTCGCCCAGTCGCTCAACGTGGCCTTCCTGGTCGCGCTGGCGTTCGCGATCGCGGCCTCGGCGAACCTCCCGGCGATCCTGTTGTCGCTGTACTGGAAGCGGTTCAACACGGCGGGCGCGGTGGCCGGGATCTACGGCGGCGTGATCTCGTCGGTCCTGCTGGTGTTCTTCTCGCCGGTGGTGTCGGGCAAGGTCGATCCGGTGACGGGAGCGAGCCTGTCGTTGTTCGGCAAGGGCATCGACTTCCACTGGTTCCCGCTGGAGAACCCGGGCATCGTGTCGATCCCGATCGGCTTCCTGTGCGCGATCATCGGCGCGCTGGTGTCGAAGGAGCACGACGAGGCGAAGTACGCCGAACTCGAAGTGCGGTCGCTCACCGGAGTAGGCGCGCACTGACGCTGCGTACACCCCAGGGCCGGCGTGGCCAATCAGCCACGCCGGCCCTATCCGGCTGTGGGGACTGCCTGAGTAGTCTGACGGCGACGTGTTTCCCCGCAGATGGGCTCAGTTGATGACGCAGACGTACGGCGAGGGTCACCGGGTCCTGGTCACGGGCGGTGCCGGATTCGTCGGCTCGCACCTGGTCGACGCGCTGCTCGCGCGGGGCGCCGAGGTCGTCGCCGTCGACAACCTGATCACCGGGTCCGCCGCGAACATCGCGCACCTGGCGGGGGAGCCGCGCTTCAGTTTCGTCGAGGCCGACGTCATCGAGGGTATCCCGGTGAGCGGGAAGCTCGACGCGATCCTGCACTTCGCCTCACCCGCCTCGCCGCCGGTCTACCAGCAATTCCCGGTCGAGACGCTCAAGGTCGGCTCGTACGCCACCTTCAACTGCCTCGACCTCGCGAAGGAGCACGGCGCCCGGTTCCTGATGGCCTCGACGTCGGAGTGCTACGGCGATCCGTCGGTGCACCCGCAGCCCGAGAGTTACTGGGGCAACGTCAACCCGATCGGCCCGCGCTCGATGTACGACGAGGCGAAGCGCTTCTCCGAGGCCGTGACCAGCACGTACCGCAACTTCCACGGCGTCGACACCGCGATCGTCCGGATCTTCAACACCTACGGTCCGCGGATGTCGATCTCCGACGGGCGGGCGATCCCGAACTTCGTGGCCCAGGCGCTCCGCGGCGAGCCGATCACGGTCCACGGCGACGGCAGCCAGACGCGCTCGATCTGCTACGCCAGCGACCTGGTCGCCGGCATCCTGGCCCTGCTCGACAGCGGACAGCCCGGCCCGATCAACGTGGGCACGACCCACGAGCTGACGATGGCCGAGCTCGCGAAGCTGATCGTCACCCTCACCGGGTCCGCGTCCGAGGTGGTCTTCACCGACCGGCCCAAGGACGATCCGGAGATGCGCCGGCCCGACCTCACACTGGCCAGTGAGCTGCTCGGGTACGCGCCGAAGGTCGATCCGGAAGAGGGTCTGCGCGAGACGATCGCCTACTTCGCGAGCACCCTGTCGGCGACCGCCGAAGCGTGATCGGGTGTCACGCAGTGTCGTGACCATGTATCAGAGTGTTCCAAGAACTCCTCGTTACGCTGGATGAGGTACACCGCGCCGGCGGAACCATTCGCTGCCGCGTACGCCAACCAGGCAGGAGTGCCCCGTGACGACCACTTCCCACCGGCCGCCGCCCGCAGGAGGCAACGTCTACACGGGCCGCCCCGTGCGACGGCGGCGGGGGCGCTTCGTCGCCATCGGCCTCGCAGTGATCCTGGTGCTGAGCCTGTTCGCGGCGGGGTACGGGTACCACTACTTCACGACGCTCGACGCCAAGATCACCCACACCGACGCGTTCGCGGGCATCACCGGCGGGCGCCCGCCGGTGACGGTCTCCGGCGCGATGAACATCCTCGTGATGGGGTCCGACTCGCGGGACGGCGCCGCGTACAACCCGAACGACCGCAGCAGCACCACGGCCACGGTCGCCGGCGAGCGCAGCGACTCGCTGATGGTCGTGCACATCCCCGCCGATCACAAGAAGGCTTACGTCATCGCGATCCCGCGCGACACGTACGTGTTCATTCCCCAGTACAAGGGCTTCGGCGGGCACAAGTCGAAGATCAACGCCGCGTTCGCCTGGGGTGGTATCCCACTGACCGTCCGTGCCGTCGAGGGCTTCACCGGGGTCCACATCGACCACGTGGCGAAGATCGACTTCAACGGGTTCAAGAAGATGACTGACGCGCTCGGCGGGGTCACGGTCTACGTCAACCAGACCGTCACCGACCCGCGGTCCAAGCGCACGTTCCAGAAGGGCTACAACAAGCTCGACGGCAACGCGGCCCTCGACTACGTCCGCCAGCGCTACGGCCTGCCCCGTGGCGACTTCGACCGCGTCGCCCGCCAGCAGATCTTCCTTCGGGCGCTCATGCAGAAGGCGACCGACACCGGCACCCTGACCGACCTCGGCAAGATGAAGAAGTTCCTCGACGCCACGGCCGAGTCCCTGACCATGGACAACGGCGCCAACCTCGGCGACATGGTGCTCCAGTTCCGCAGCCTGCGCCCCAACGACCTGACGTTCATCACCACCCCCAACCTGGGCAGCGAGAACGTCAACGGGCAGAGCGTGGTGCTCGCCGACAAGGCCAAGGCCAGCGCCCTCTTCGACGCGGTCAACCACGACACCCTCGCCACCTGGGTGGCGCAGAACCCCGTCAAGTCGGCCACCGCGGGGCGATAAGCACAGCGACCTGGGGGCGGGACCCGCCTTGAACGGTGGCCCGCGTGGGTGGTTGTTGTTAGCGGTTATGGCCGACCGCCTCCGGCGAGTCGTGCCATGAACCGCTAACAACGCTTGTCCACCGCGCCTCCCGAACGGCGAGCCTCCCGAAAAACACAGGTAGTGAACCAACGTCACATTGGCGCTAAAGTGGACAGGTCCCAGCCCCCGGCGAAAGGTAGCCCGTGGCCCGGCACAGCAACGCCGCTCTGGACGACAGGCCAACGGAGCTGTATCGGCCGACGCAGCTGGAGGTCCGCACCCGCCGTGCGCCGACCCCGCCACTGTGGGCCCGGGCCTGCGTGTGGGTTGGCTGCCTGCTGCTGGCGTACGCGATCCTCTCGTTCCTGGTCCGCGTGTTCACCTGACCGCCCCCTCCCGAAGTGCGGTAACCCCGGCCGGTCGGGACCGGCCCCAGTTACCGCACTTTGCTGGAGCCGCCCCAGGCCCATGCGCCGACCGGGCATGATGGCCGGCATGATGCCCAACCAGGTGCCGACCGTGTCGGTCGAGCAGATTCCACCCGGCGCGTTCCTGCTGGACGTGCGCGAGGACAACGAGTGGGCGGCCGGTCACGCTCCGGGTGCGCACCACGTCCCGATGCACGATCTTCCGGCCCGCATCGCCGAAATCCCTACCGACAGTGACGTTGTCGTGGCCTGCCGGATGGGCGGCCGATCGGCTCAGGTGACCGCATACCTCGTCCAGCAGGGCTGGGGCAACGTGGCGAACCTGGCCGGCGGGATGTGGGCGTGGGAGGCCGCCGGACGCCCGGTGCAGCGCGCGGACGGATCGGGACAGGGAACCGTCATCTGATCCCCTACCTGGGGTGATATCCACATCAGACATCGCTACGCCGGAATTGCGGCGATCTGTAGCCCCGTCCAGTGGATGGATTGCGCACGAGGGCGCCGAGTCCACTAACCTCGTTCTGGACGCCGTTGCTGGGCCCGGTCCGGAGGCTCGCCGCAGCGGTGTCACGGCGCAGGCGCACCGCCCGAAGGTAACATTCAGTTACCGCTCGCGGGGTGAGTCAGCGGCCGTTGTGCGGCGCCCGTCGTCGGAGGCTGCCCGTTCCGGCGGGGTGAGTGGGACCTCCGACGTCGCGCCCGCCATCGGAACCGCGCGGATGCTGCCGCCAAGCCCGCTGGCTGGTTACCGTGTGCTGGTGCGCTCCGACGGCCCTCTGGTGGTCGCCCACCGCGGCTCCTCCGATCTCATCGCCGAACACACCCTCGCCGCCTACGAACAGGCCATCATCGACGGTGCCGACGCCGTCGAATGCGACGTGCGCATGACCAGGGACGGTCACCTGGTCTGCGTCCACGATCGCCGCCTCCACCGGACCTCGAACGGCCGCGGACTGGTGAGCGAGTCGTCCCTGGCGGATCTCGCCGAACTCGACTTCGGATCCTGGAAGTACGGCCTCCCCGAGTCCGCCGACGAGCTGGTCGCCGAGCGCGAGCTGGATCCGGACCACCGCGAGGCCCGGCGCCGGCTGCTCACCTTCGACCGCCTGCTGGACCTCGTCACCGACAGCCCGCGGCCGATGCGCCTGTTGGTGGAGACCAAGCACCCGACGCGCTACGGCAACATGGTCGAGGAGAAGCTGGTCGACGCGCTCCGGCGGCACGGCCTCGCCAGCCCGGCGGATCCGCGGGAGTCCCCCGTGACGATGATGTCGTTCTCGCCGCTGGCGGTCCGGCGGGTGCGGGTGCGGGCTCCGCGGCTTCCGACGGTCCTGCTCATGGAGTCGGTCCCGTTGCTCTACCGCGACGGCACCCTCCCGTTCGGGATCGGGATCGCGGGCCCCGACCTGGAGATCCTGCGCGCCCACCCGCACTACGCCGAGCGGGTGCGATCGCAGGGCAACCAGGTCTACGTCTGGACCGTCGACGCCCCCACCGACATCGACCTGGTGCTCTCCCTCGGGGTCGACGCGGTGATCTCCAACCGGCCGTCCTCGGTGCTGACCCGCCTCGGCAGGGACGCGCACAGCTAGGCTCGAGGTCGCGCATGTGATCGTCAGGAGGCACCGAGTTGAGCAAGCGAGGCCGTCGTCCCGATCGGGGTCAGCGAAAGCCGCAGGTCAGGGACGTGTTCGTGGGCCGCCCGTTCGAGGGGCTTGCCGACGAGACCGAGTGGGTCGCCCTGCGCGAACTGGTCCCGGCGGCCACCGCACCCCTCACCCTGCGGGACCACCCGGATCGCGAGCTCACCCTCGCCACGGTCCTCCCGATGGCCTGGCCCGGACTGGTGAAGCCCGACGGCCGGATCATCCTCGGCCTCCAGTCGACCTCCCGCTCCGGCGACCTGAGCCGCGACCTGGCTTCGGTGCTCGAAGCGGCCCTGACCACGGATCCGGGATCGTTCGTCGACGTCGAGGGCCTCCCCGGACCGGGCCTGCGACTGCAGGACCTGCTCGCCGATGCGGGCGCGCTGACTCCGGCCATGCACGAGACGTTCGGGTTCTGGCTCGACGGCGAGGCCCCGGACGACCCGGAGGTCTCGGCGAGCCTGGAGCGCGCGAACTCCTCGATCCTGCCGACCGCCCGCATGAGTTCCGCGCAGTCGGCGTTCTGGTGCCGGGTGCCTGACCGCGCCCACGTCCGCTGGGTGCTGCCCGACGACGAGGACGTGGCTCTCGACGCGCTCGCCCGCCTCCGCGCCTCCGGTGACTTGCACCTCGGCGACAACACGAAGTACGCGGGCGCGTTCCGGGCCCACGGGCTGCTCGTCCCCGTGTGGGACGTCCCGCGCGAGCCCGAGGCCACGACCTGGGAAGACGCGCTCGCCACGGTGGCGAAGCTCTACGCCGAGGCGGTCGCCGAGGACGGACCGCTGCCCCGCGAGGCGGCCAGGGCGCGCGAGGGCCTACGCGGCCGCCAGCTAACGCTCCGGTAGCGGATCCCGCAGGATCGGGCACGACATGCACCGCGGACCTCCGCGGCCGCTGCCGAGTTCGCTCCCGGCGATCCGCACGACCTCGATGCCCGCGGCCTCCAGTCGCGCGTTCGTCTCGACGTTCCGCTCGTAGGCGACCGCGAGCCGAGGACCGATCGCCAGCGTGTTGTTCCCGTCGTCCCACTGCTCGCGCTCGGCGGTGATCGGGTCGAGCCCGGTGTCGATCACCCGCAGCTGGTCGATCCCCATGGCCGCGGCGGCGGCGTCGAGGAAGGGGCGGCCGCTCGCGATCCGGAGCTCGCCGTCGTCTCCGCTGGTCAGCGCGTACGCGATGAGCGAGTCGGCGATGTTCGGGTACATGACGACCGCGTCCGCGTCGACCATCGTGCACACGGTGTCGAGGTGCATCGTGGCTCGCTCCTGCGCGATCGGCACGGCCAGCACCGTGTGGGCGAGGCCGCGCTCGAAGACCCGCCGCGCGATCCGCTCGGCCCCGGCGGGGGTGGTCCGCTCGCCGACGCCGACCGCGATGACCCCGGCCCCGAGCAGCAGTACGTCACCGCCCTCGACGTGCTCCAGCCCCGGCTCGTACAGCCGCGCCGACCCCTCGAACCGCGGATGGTGCGTGTAGATCGCCCTGGTCAGCGTGGTTTCCCGCTCGCGCGCGGGCATCGCGAGGCTGGTCACGGCCACCTGGTCGCGCACCCACACGCTCGAGTCCCGCGTAAAAAGCAAATTCGGCAGCGGATCGATGACGAAGTCGTGCCGATCCATGAGGGTGTACGGCAGCCCCGATCCGGTACGGAGTTCCTCGTGCGCGATCCCGGCGGTGAGCGCGGTGGCCAGGTCGGCCGGGTCGAGCCCGGACAGGTGCGACTCGACGCGCCGCCGCAGCGTGTCGCCGAGCCGGACGTCCGAGAGCACGGCCTCGGTCAGGTCCTTGCGGGCGTCGGCAACCGACAGCGTCTCGATGAGGAGTTCGACCAGGTAGAGGACCTCGACCCCGCGCTCGCGCAGCGCTCCGGCGAAGGCGTCGTGCTCCTCCTGGGCCCGGCCGACCCACGGGATCCCGTCGAACAGGAGCGAGTCGTTGTTGCGGGGGGTGAGCCGTTTGAGCTCCGGCCCCGGCCGGTGCAGCAGGACTGTGCGCAGGCGGCCGACCTCACTGTCGGCGTAATGGCGAGTCACACCCGAGAAGCCTAGCGACGGGATCGTGCCCAACAGCCACGCCGAACCCAGGGATCTCACCGATTACTTTTCGTGACCCGAGGTGACGATTCAGGTGAACACCAGACCTCCACATGGTGTGCTCCGCGCCACAACGGACCACCACATGTGCCCCCGTCACACCGGCCCCGAACCGCCCCTAGTCGGTCCAACGCGCCGATGACCAGGCGATTTGCATATGAGGGACGGCCGGCCTAATGTTCTCCACGTCGCCGAGCGGGGCCAACGCCCCGGACACGGAGACAACCCCACCGAGTTACCAACCGGCGGAGACGCCGGGGTAGAGTGGTGGACGGGCGGTGCGAGTTCCGGGAAACCGGTTGTCTTGCGAGACCGACCGAGATACACTGGCGAGGTTGCCCCGCGAGAGGTTCTAGCGAACCGATCGAGGTGCGCGATTGTTCTTTGAGAACTCAACAGCGTGTTCAAAAGTTAGTGCCAATTTTTTATCCCGTGCCCAGGCTTTTTGGTTTGGGTGGGGTTCCTTTGGTAATTGACAACTTTTTGTCAGGTTGTCTTTTGCCAGGATTTTCTCTAGTCATTCAGTCCGCCTTTGGGTGGTTTGGATATGTGACATTAATGGAGAGTTTGATCCTGGC
>JAOPVE010000213.1 GCA_025963185.1 Actinomycetes bacterium | reverse complement strand
GAGCTGCGCCCGCCGCTGCTCCTGCCTGCGCATCGCGCCGATCATCCGCATGTTTGTGGCATTTACTTCGAGGCGGAGTCCGCCGTTGATGATGCTGTGCCGCGAGGCCTGGTCAGAATGATGAGATGCCGACGGCTCGGCCGAATATGCACGGGACGGCGGCGGATCAGGCGCCGATCGTGGTGTGCCCGGGCATACTCGCGGCCGGGACTTGATCGGGCAGGCCACATGCCGAATACCGGCGCACAGGGCGCGCATCCCGCCCAGGGGTGCGGACCTGGCCGGAGCGGTACGAGTTAAACCGGGACGCCGTCGCCGAGCATCGCCGCCAGCGCGGCCGGGGCCATCGGGCGCCCGAAGTGGTAGCCCTGCGCGACCTCGTACCCGAGGTCACGCAGCCAGCTGGCCTGGTCCGCGGTCTCGACGCCCTCGGCGACGACGTCCAGGCCCATCGTCCGGGCGAGCTGGAGCACCGCGGCGGCGACCGGCGGCCGGTCACCGTCCGGGCCGCCGGTGAACGAGCGGTCGAGCTTGAGCTCGTCGACAGGGCAGTCGTGCAGCAGCGAGAGCGTCGAATGGCCGGTGCCGAAGTCGTCGAGGGAGATCCGGACGCCCTGCTCGCGGATCCGCCGCAGGTTCTCCACGGACGGTCCCAGCTCCAGCACGGACGTCTCGGTCACCTCGACGGCGAGCCGGTGCGGCGCCACCCCGGCCGCGGCGAGGATCCCGAGCACGTCCTCGGCGAACCGCGGCTCGCGCAGTTCGCGCGCCGAGACGTTGACGTTGAGCACCGCCGGCGCGGCGTCGCCGTGCTCCGTGGACCACTGCGCGAGCTGGGCCGCAGCCGCGGTCATCACCCACCGCCCCACCGGGACGATGAGCCCGCTGCGCTCGGCGGCGGGAATGAAGTCGGCCGGAGCGAGCAGCCCCCGCTCGGGATGGGCCCAGCGGACGAGCGCCTCGGCGCCGGTCAGGCGGCCGCTGCCGAGTGCGACGATCGGCTGGAACAGAAGCCTGAGCTGGCCGTCGGCGATCGCGTCGCTCAGCTCGCCCGCGACCTCGGCGTGCCCGGCCAGGATCCCGGCCATGCCCGGCTCGTAGTGCAGGAACCGGGTGCCGTCGAGGCCCTTCGCCGCGTACATGGCGATGTCGGCGTGGCGCAGCAGTTCGCTCCCGTCGTCGCCCGAGCGGCCGTCGGCGATCCCGATGCTGGCGCGGATCAGCAACTCGTGCCCGGCCGCGCGGATCGGCTCGGCGAACGCCGCGACGATCCGCTCGACGGCCATGTCGGCGACCGGCCCGGTGGCCCCGTCGAGGATCACGACGAACTCGTCGCCGCCGAGCCGGGCCACGGTGTCCACGGACCGGACACACCCGGTGAGCCGCCAGGCCACGGCGACCAGCAGCGCGTCCCCGACCTCGTGGCCGAGGGTGTCGTTGATCAGCTTGAAGTCGTCGAGGTCGATGAGGGCGACGCTGAGGGTCCGCCCGGCGGGATCGGTGAGCAGGTGGTGCAGCCGGTCCCCGAACAGGGTCCGGTTCGGTAGCTGGGTCAGGGCGTCGTGGGTCGCGCCGTGGTTGAGGCGCACCAGCAGCCGGCGGTTGTCCTGGAACGCGGTGAGCTGGCGCAGCATGACGATCACGGTCAGCCCGACCGCGCCGGCGACGACGACCCGGTCGTTCCCGTCCGGGGACCAGCTGATGATCAGCAGCAGCGCGTCGACCGCCGCGACGGCGAGGTAGGGCAGGACGCTGTAGGGGCGCCGCACCGGATCCCCGGAGAGCTCGCGGGCGTCCGCGGCCGGCCGTGCGCGCCGCTGCCGTTCCCCGGCCCACGCGGCGAGGAACATCACCGCGGGGATGCTGACCTGGGTGAACAGCAGGTGCGGACGGTCCCGCAGCACGTACCCCTGCGGCAGCGGAGCGAACGCCCCGACGCACATCGCCGCCCCGAACAGCTTGATCGCCGACCTGTCGATGAACCGGTAGCTGGACAGCACCACCTTGGCCACGGCGAAGATCGCGATGAGGGCGAGCAGGGTGAGCAGGGTCGAGCTGAGCAGCGTCTTGGTGCGCTCGGCGCCGAGGGCGAGCAACGGCACGGTGAGGAAGTGCCAGATGAAGATTGCGGCCGCGACCATGAGCGTGCTCGCGTCGAGCGCGATCTGCAGGCTCTGGGCGCGGGTCCGGGTGCCCAGCGGCAGCCGGTACAGGGCGTAGATGATCAGGACGATCGCGGAGCCGTCGAACCCGAGCATCGGCGCACCGGTGTGCTGGCCGCCCGCGAGCGGGTGTTCGATGGCGTCGTAGGCCTGCGCGACCGATCCGCAGCCCACGAGCACGGCGACGACCGTGAGGTGGCGCCACAGCCGCCGGGTCGGCTCGGCGAGGTGGGTGGCCTTGGCGGTCCGCCGGTAGACCACCGTCAGCACGACCGCGGCGGCATGCGTCGGCAGCCACAGCAGCACGGTCGGGCCGACCGGGCCGGCGAGATTGACCACGAACCAGACGGCGGACAGGACCCAGAGCACGCCGAGGACGAGCAGGGGCCGGCTCGCGCCGCGCGCGGCCGCGAGCGCCAGGCGCGCGGCAGCAGGCCGCAGTCCCGTCCAGCCCACGGTCGCCCTCCTCCGCCAGTCGTCGGCTGGCCTATCGGCGGAGCCGAGCGCGCCCTGAGCGTTGCGGGGGCAAACCGCCGCAAACGAGGCCGGGGGATCAGGCGGCGCGGGTTCTCCGCTCGGCGGCGGCGGAGGCCAGCGCGACCGCGAGCCCGCCCAGGCTCAACGCCACCCCGACCCAGGCGGTGGCGAGTAGCCCCCACCCGGCCGCGATGACGAGCCCGCCGAGCCAGGCCCCGGAGGCGTTCGCGACGTTGAGCGCCGCGTGGTTGGACGACGCCGCGAGCGAGGGCGCGTCCGGAGAGGCGTCCATGAGCCGAACCTGCAGGGCGTTGGCGAGGATCGTCGTCGTGGCGCCCAGCACGAAGACCAGCGCGATCGCGGCCACGGCGTGCCTGGCGGTGAGCGCGAAGACCGCGAGCAGGACGGCCACGGTGCCCAGCGTGCCGCAGACGGTCCCCAGGACGGACCGGTCGACGAGCCGCCCGCCGAACAGCGCTCCGCCGGTCATGCCGGTGCCGAACACGGCGAGCACCCAGGCGATCCCCGCGGGCGGCACCCCGGCCACCTCGGTCATCGTCGGGGCGATGTAGCTGTAGAGGGAGAACATGCCGCCGAACCCGATCATGCCGGTGACCAGCGCGAACCAGACCTGCGGACGGCGCAGCGCACCGAGTTCCCGGCGGATCCCGGCGTCAGCGGCGGCGGGCAGCGCGGGCACCCACAACCGGACGGCGGCCATCGTCAGCAGCCCGATCACGGCGACTCCCGCGTAGGCGGCGCGCCAGCCGAACAGCTGGCCGATCGCGGTGGCGGCGGGAACCCCGGCGATGTTGGCGACGGTCAGGCCGATCATCGCGAGCGAGACGGCCCTGCCGCGGCGATCCGGTGGGGCGAGGGAGGCTGCGACGACCGCGGCGATGCCGAAGAACGCCCCGTGCGGCAGCCCGGCGGCGAAGCGGGCCACGGAGAACAGGCCCGCGGTCGGCGCGGCGGCGGACAGCGCGTTGCCGATCGCGAACGCGGCCATGAGGCCGATCAGCATGCCGCGCCGGGGCCGCCGGGCCCCGAGGACGGCGATGACCGGCGCGCCGACGACGACCCCGAGCGCGTACGCGGTGATGCCGTGCCCCATGACGGGGATCGAGGCGTGGAAATGCCGGGCCAGGTCGGGCAGCAGGCCCATCGTGGCGAACTCGGTGGTGCCGATCCCGAACCCGCCGACGGCGAGCGCGGCGAGCGCGGGGCCTAGCCGCCCGGCGGGCGCAGGCGGTTCTGGGCTGGCGGCGACGGGGCCACGCGGATCGGTGTCTCCACGGGTGGCGGTCATCCGGTGCCGCCCGCAGACGGCGCAGTAGTCCTCACAACGGGTGCCAAGAGGCGGGCCGGCGACACCATTCCCCTCAGGCGGCAGTCGTGAGCACGGTCACTCCGCACATCACGAGCACGCCCAGGGGCACGTCGCGAGCACGCTCAGGGGCACATCGTCAGCACGGTCACTGTGCGCGGGACTCGGCGCGGCGCTTGTCCCAGCGGTCGAGCATCTCGTGCAGTTCCTGCTGCATGAACTCGAAGAACTCCACCGACTCGGCGAACCGGCCGCCCGCTGGCGTGGCGTGGCCGAGTACGTCCGCGCCCTCGCGCAGGCTGTCGGTCCAGCGGGCGATGATGACGTCGCGCTGCATGATCGTCTGGTACCAGACGTCGTTGCTGACGCTGTAGTGGTCGCGCCGGGATCCGGGCTCGCGCTCGCGGTGCACCAGGCTGACCTGGACGAGGTAGCGCACTCCCCCGCTGATCGCCGCGGGGCTGGCGCGCAGCAGGCCGGCGAGTTCGGCGGCGGTGAGGCGGCCGGCGTCGGTGGCGACGAGGGCGACGAAGATCCGGGAGGCGATGCGGGGCATTCCGGCGTCGGTGAGCACCTGGGCGAAGCGCTCGATGAAGCGGGAGACCGCCTCGAGATCCCGGCCTGTGCCGCTCATCACAGTCCTCCTGCTCCGATCCAGATCAGGGGCAGTTTACACGATCTTGAATATTCACAAAGTTGTGAATTAAGTGTAGCTTCCGAAGGGTGAACGAAGTCATCTCCGTGACCGGCCTGGTGAAGACCTTCGGCCGGGCCCGCGCACTCGACGGTCTCGACCTCACCGTGCACACCGGCGAGGTCCACGGCTTCCTCGGCCCGAACGGCGCGGGGAAGTCCACCACGATCCGTATCCTTCTCGGCCTCCTGCGCGCCGACTCCGGGTCCGCCCTGCTGTTCGGCGGCGATCCGTGGCACGACACCGCGACCCTGCACCGGCGCCTCGCCTACGTGCCCGGCGACGTGACCCTGTGGCCCAACCTGACCGGCGGCGAGGTCATCGACCTGCTCGGACGGCTCCGTGGCGGCATCGACGCCAAGCGCCGGGCAACGCTGATCGAGCGCTTCGACCTGGATCCGGCGAAGAAGTGCCGCGCGTACTCCAAGGGCAACCGGCAGAAGGTCGCCCTGGTCGCGGCCCTGGCGTCGGACGCCGAACTGCTGATCCTCGACGAGCCCACCTCGGGGCTGGACCCGCTGATGGAGGCGATGTTCCGGAGCTGTGTCGCCGAGATCCGCGAGGACGGGCGCACGGTCCTGCTGTCCAGCCACATCCTCGGCGAGGTCGAGGCACTGTGCGGGCGGGTCAGCATCATCAGGGCCGGGCGGACTGTCGACACCGGCACCCTGGACGAGCTGCGCCACCTCGCGCGCACGTCGATCCGGGCCGAACTCGCCGAGCCGCCACGCGGGCTGGCCGACCTTCCCGGGGTCCACGACACCGTCGTCGAGGGCACCCGCGTCGCGTTCGACGTCGACAACACCAGCCTCGACGTGGCCCTCAAGCACATCACCTCGTTCGGGGTCCGGTCGCTGACCAGCTCGCCGCCGACGCTGGAGGAGCTGTTCCTGCGGCACTACGCGGACGGGGAGGCCTGAGCCATGACCACCCTCACCGCTCCCGCGCCCCAGCGCGCCGGCACCCTCGCCGGCACTCTCGCGCTGACCCGGCTCGCCCTGCGGCTGGACCGGGTCCGGCTGCCGGTCTGGATCGGAGTCGCCGCGATCCTGCCGGCCGGAACGGCCGCCCAGTACACGAAGCTCTATCCGGACGACCAGGCGATCCGGGCCGTTGCCGGGGTGCTCACCAACCCGTCCCTGGTCGCGATCAACGGCCCGCTGTACCGGCCGACGCTCGGCGCCCTGACCACCTGGAAGATCCTCGCGAGCGAGGTCATCCTCGTGGCGCTCATGAGCATCTTCACCGTGGTCCGGCACACCAGGACCGATGAGGAGGCCGGCCGGTTCGAACTCACCGGCGCCGGGGTGACCGGCCGGTTCGCCCCGCTCACCGCCGCGCTCGTCACGGCGGCCGGCGCCAACGCGGCCGTCGTCGTGCTCGACGCGCTCGGGCTGGCCGTCAGCGGGCTCAGCCCCACCGGATCCCTCGCGCTGGCCCTCGCCACCGGCGGCGCCGGGCTGCTGTTCGCCGCGATCGCCGGCGTCGCCGCCCAGCTCACCGAGTCCGCGCGCGCCGCCACCGGGCTCGCCGTGACCGTCCTGGGCCTGTCCTACCTGCTCCGGGCCGCCGGGGACGCGGGCGCGAGCTGGCTCGGCTGGCTCTCGCCGCTGGGCTGGGCGCTGCGGCTCCGGCCATTCGCCGGGGAACGCTGGTGGGTGCTCGGGATGACCGCCGCGGCCGCCCTCGTGTGTGGCGCCGTGGCGTACGCCCTCGCCGGGCGCCGCGACCTGGGGGCCGGGCTGCTGCCCCAGCGGCCGGGACCCGCCGAGGCCGCTCCGTATCTGCGCGGCACGTTTTCGCTGGCCTGGCGGTTGCAGCGCGCCCTGCTGGCCGGCTGGATCGCCGGAATGGCGCTGTGGGGCGGCACGCTCGGCAGCGCGGCCGGCGGGATCGGCGACGCGATCGTCACCAACCACTCCATCACCGACATGCTCACCAGGCTCGGCGGCCGCAAGGGGCTTGCCGACGCCTTCCTCGCCGCGGTCATCGGCATCACCGGGATCCTCGTGGCCGCGTACGCGGTGCAGGCGACGCTGCGGCTGCGCGGCGAGGAGTCCGCCGGGCGGCTGGAGCCGATCCTGGCGACCCCCGCGGGGCGGATCCGCTGGGCGCTCGGCCACCTCGCGTTCGCGCTGGGAGGCACGGCGGTGCTGATGGCGGTCGCCGGTGCCACGGCCGGGCTGGCCTACGGGCTCACCACCGGGGATCCGGGCGGTCAGCTTCTGCGGCTCACCGGCAGCGCACTGGTCCAGGTGCCCGCGGCCTGGGTCCTCGCCGGAGTCGGCACCGCGCTGTTCGGCCTGCTCCCGCGGTTCACCGCGCTGGCCTGGGCCGCGCTCGGCGCGTGTGCCCTGGTGCTGGAAGTCGGCGCCCTGCTGGGGGTGAGCAGCTGGATTCAGGACCTGTCCCCGTTCGGGTACGTCCCGAAGCTGCCGGGAAGCCCGCTGAGCACAGCGCCGATCCTCTGGCTGGTCGTGGTCGCGGCAGTCCTGACCGCGGCCGGCCTGACCGGCTTCCGCCGCCGCGACACAACCTGAGGCCGCCGGGGCGGGAGGTCACACCTCGTCCGCCTCCGCGGCAACCGTCACCGCTCCATGGCGTTCCGCGAGCCGGGCGACCTCGACCCGGCTCCGCGCACCGAGCTTGGTGAGAATGCGGGCGATGTGCGTCTGCACAGCCGTCCGGGACAGCAGGATGTCCTCGGCGATCTGTGTCGTCGACTGGCCTCGGGCCATCTCCGCGGCGATCCTGCCTTCGGTGAACGTGAGCGCGTCCCAGCCGAAGGCCGCGGGCCGCGGGTGTGGCCCGTGAACCGCGGGCCGGACGCCGAGCGCGCCAAGCCGGCGCTCGGCGCGGCCGACGTCCCAGGCCGCGCCGACCGCGGCATAGCGGGCCACCGCCTCGTTCAGGACCTTCCCGGCCTCCTGTGCCTGGCCCAGTTCGGCGAGCACGGCCGCGAGATCCTCCAGCGCGCCGGGCAGCTGTACCGGCGGGCCCGCTGTCCGGTAGTGGGAGGCGGCCTCGCGCAGCGCCGCGGGGTCCCGGTGGTAGAGCCCGAGACAGTGGCCGCTCGCCGCGGCGGCCCTGGCCGGCTTCACCTCCGCCGCGGCCTCCGCCTGGCAGGCCCGCACGGCGGCCAGCGCCGCGGTGTCGTCGCCG
>JAOPVE010000524.1 GCA_025963185.1 Actinomycetes bacterium | reverse complement strand
GAGGTGTACGAGGCGCCGGGCGCGATCGCGCTGATCACCGCCCACCAGGAGCTGGAGAACGTCACCGTCGAGCGGGACGTGGCCCGGTTCAAGCGGCAGGTGGAGCAGCGCTGGGCCGAGCTGGTCTACGACGGCCTGTGGTTCTCCCCGCTCAAGGAGTCGCTGGACGCGTTCATCGCGCACACCCAGCAGCACGTCTCGGGCGACATCCGGATGACCCTGCACGGCGGGCGCGCGGTGGTCACCGGGCGGCGGTCCGGCTCGGCCCTGTATGACTACAACATGGCTACCTACGACTCCGGCGACCAGTTCGACCAGTCGCTCGCCCGCGGCTTCGTCGAGCTGTGGGGCCTGCCCAGCAAGCTGGCCGCCGTCCGTGACGAGCGGGTCAAGAAGAATGCCTGACCCCCGGCTCTCCGCCGACGCGGCCGGCGCCCCAGCGGGTCCGCCGGCCCGGTCCGGCGAGCCCACCACACCGACCCGGTTGTGGGGCGGCCGGTTCTCCGGCGGCCCTGCCGAGGCGCTCGCCCGGCTCTCGGTCAGCGTCCAGTTCGACTGGCGGCTCGCCCCGTACGACCTCGCGGCCTCCCGCGCGCACGCCCGGGTCCTCAACCGGGCGGGGCTGCTCGACTCCGGCGAGCTCGGCCGGATGCTCGCGGCCCTCGACGACCTCGAGGCCGCGTGCGCGGCGGGGGAGTTCCGCCCCACGATCGAGGACGAGGACGTGCACACCGCGCTCGAACGCGGACTCCTCGAACGGCTCGGCACCCTCGGCGGCAAGCTCCGCGCCGGACGCAGCCGCAACGACCAGGTCGCCACCGACCTACGGCTCTACCTGCGTGATCACGCTCGCGGAGTCGCGGCGAGGATCGTCGAGCTGGCCGACGCACTGACCGACCAGGCCGAGCGGCTGCACGGGGTCCCGGCGCCGGGCATGACCCACCTGCAGCACGCCCAGCCGATCCTGTTCAGCCACCAGTTGCTGGCGCACGTCCAGGCGTTCGCCCGCGACCTGGACCGCCTCGCCGACTGGGACCGCCGCACCGCGATCAGCCCGCTCGGCGCCGGGGCGCTCGCCGGATCCTCGCTCCCGCTCGACCCCGAACTGGTCGCCAAGGAGCTCGGATTCGACGCGGCGGCCGCCAACTCGATCGACGCGGTGTCCGACCGGGACTTCGCGGCCGAGTTCCTGTTCATCGCCGCGCTGACCGGGGTGCACCTGTCCCGCCTCGGCGAGGAGATCGTGCTCTGGACCTCGCAGGAGTTCGGCTGGGTCGAGCTGGACGACGCGTACGCCACCGGCAGCTCGATCATGCCGCAGAAGAAGAACCCGGACATCGGTGAGCTGGCGCGCGGCAAGTCGGGCCGCCTGATCGGCCACCTCACCGGCCTGCTCGCCACGCTCAAGGGACTCCCGCTCGCCTACGACCGTGACCTGCAGGAAGACAAGGAACCGGTCTTCGACGCGGTCGACACCCTGGAACTGGTGCTGCCGGCGGTCGCGGGGCTGATCTCGACGATGAACGTCCGCACCGAGGTACTGGAGGCGGCGGCCCCGCTGGGCTATTCGCTGGCGACCGACATCGCCGAGTGGCTGGTCCGCCAGGGGGTGCCGTTCCGGGAGGCGCACGAGATCGTCGGCGCGACCGTCGCCCGGTGCGCGGCCAAGGGCTGCGAGCTCGACGACCTGTCGGACGCCGAACTGGCCGAGGTCAGCCCTCGGCTCACCCCGGAGGTCCGCGCGATCCTGTCCGTGACCGGCGCGCTCGCCGCCCGCACCACCCGGGGCAGCACCGGGCCGGACGCGGTCGCCGCCCAGCTCGCGGACGTGCGCACCGCGCTCGACGGCCGCCGCTCCTGGGCCGCCCAGCAGGTGGTGCCGCGCTGAACTCCGGCGCTGCCAGCCTGGCCGAACTGCTCGAACGCCCGGCGCCCGAGGCGGCGCCGGGCGTGCTCGGCTGTCTGCTCACGGCAGGCGGAGTGACGGTCCGGATCACCGAGGTCGAGGCCTACGCGGGCCTCGGTGACGACCCGGCCTCCCACGCCCACCGGGGCCAGACTGTCCGCAACACCGCGATGTTCGGCCCGCCCGGTACCGCGTACGTGTACTTCACCTACGGCATGCACTGGTGCCTCAACATCACCTGCGAGCCGCCGGGCCGCCCGTCTGCGCTGCTCGTGCGCGCGGGCGAGGTCGTCGCCGGGATCGACACGGCCCGCGCCCGGCGCCCCGGGGTCCGCGACCGTGACCTGGCCCGGGGTCCCGCCCGCCTCACGATGACCCTCGGGATCGGCCGCGAGACCGACGGCACCTGCCTGCTCGACGGGTCCGGTCCGGCGCTGCTCGCCGAGGCGGGGCCGGTCGCGGGGGAGTCGGTCCGCTGCGGTCCGCGGGTCGGCGTCAGCTCGGCAGCCGAAACCCCCTGGCGCTTCTGGATCGACGGAGAGCCCTCGGTCAGCCTCTACCGGCCCCACGTGCCACGCCGGCGGGCGGGTCCGGCATGAAACGGCTTCCCGCCGTACGGGAAGATCGAGCGCGTGACCGACATCATCGATGAGCTGCACTGGCGGGGCCTGATCGCCCAGTCGACCGACGAGGATGCCCTGCGCGCCCGTCTCGCCGAGGGCCCGATCACCGTCTATGCGGGCTTCGACCCGACCGCGGAGAGCCTGCACGCCGGCAACCTCGTCCCGCTGCTGGCCCTGCGCCGGTTCCAGCGCGCCGGGCACCGCGCGGTTGTGCTGGCGGGAGGGGCGACCGGGCTGGTCGGGGATCCGAGTGGGCGCGCCTCCGAACGCTCGCTGAACACCCCGGAACGGGTCCGCGAGCTGGTCGAGGGCATCAAGGTCCAGCTCTCGGCATTCGTGGACTTCGACGGCCCGAACCCGGCGATCCTCGTCAACAACCTCGACTGGACCGCCCCGATGTCCGCGCTGGAGTTCCTCCGGGACGTCGGCAAGCACTTCACGGTCAACCAGATGCTCGCGAAGGAGTCCGTCTCCGCGCGGCTCAACGGCGAGGGCATCAGCTACACCGAGTTCAGCTACATGCTGCTGCAGTCCAACGACTACCTGCACCTGTACCGGGACCACGGGTGTGAGCTGCAGATCGGCGGCAGCGACCAGTGGGGCAACATCACGGCGGGCCTGGACCTCATCCGGAAGGTGACCGGCGGCAGGGCGCACGCGCTGACGGTCCCCCTGATCACCAACGCCAGCGGCGAGAAGTTCGGCAAGAGCACCGGCGGCGGGCGCCTGTGGCTGGATCCCGAGCTGACCAGCCCTTACGCCTGGTACCAGTACTGGATCAACGCCGACGACCGGGACGTCGTCAACTGGCTGCGCACCTTCACATTCCTCGACCGGGACGAAGTCGAGGCGCTCGCCGCCGAGACCGCCGAGCGGCCGTTCGCGCGCGCGGCCCAGCGCCGCCTGGCGGAGGAACTGACGACTCTGGTGCACGGCAAGGACGAGACCGCCAAGGCGATCGCCGCGAGTCAGGCGCTGTTCGGCCGCGGCGACCTGTCCGAACTGGACCCGGCGACCCTCGGCGCCGCGCTGAGGGAGGCGGGCGCACTGCGGGTCGAGGGAGCGCTGCCCTCGGCCACGGCGCTGCTGGCCCAGAGTGGACTCGCGAAGAGCCTGTCCGACGCCCGCCGCACGGTCGCCGAGGGCGGGGCCTACCTGAACAACGTCAAGGTGACCGATGGCGACGTTCCGGTGGCCGAGTCCGAGTTGCTGCACGGCCGCTGGCTGGTGCTGCGCAAGGGAAAGAAGACGTTCGCGGGCGTCGAACTCGTCCGCTGAACGCGCGGCGTGGGCCACATCGGCCTGGGATCCGGCGGGGCCGCGGTTACACGCAGTACGCCCCGCCGGCCGCCCCGCACCGCGTTGTCGCAGCTCAGCGCCCTAACGCGGATCCGATTTGATTTACGGGACATCGGCGGGTAACTTTCTCCTTGCCCGCGGGGCACCGGACAGACCGGAGCCGCGCAAGCGGCCGGAAGTACGGCCCGCGGATCCCCCACACCACGCGAAACCGGTGAGAGCCGGTCACTGCGGTGTGGGACGGGCGGAGCGGCACGACCCCCGGGTCAGCAGCCGCGAAACCGACCGGGTAGCATGGTCGTAACAAGCCCCGATTGAAGCCCTAACGGGCCGATCCGGTGCGCGATTGTTCTTTGAGAACTCAACAGCGTGTTCAAAAGTTAGTGCCAATTTTTTATCCCGTGCCCAGGCTGTTGGTCTGGGTGGGGTTCCTTTGGTAATTGACAACTTTTTGTCAGGTTGTCTTTTGCCAGGATTTTCTCTAGTCATTCAGTCCGCCTTTGGGTGGTTTGGATATGTGACATTAATGGAGAGTTTGATCCTGGC
>JAOPVE010000197.1 GCA_025963185.1 Actinomycetes bacterium | reverse complement strand
TTGCGCGGGGTGGCGGCGACCGGCTCGGGGTCCGGCAGGGTGCCGTTCAGCGTGCTCGCGGTGCCGTTCACCTCGACGACGGGCTCGGCGGGTGAGCTGTCGGCCGGCGGGGCGCCGGCACCGGGCTCGACCGCCTGCGGCAGGTCCTCGGCGGGGAGCACCAGCTCCGCCACCGGTGCCGAGATCGCCGCGGCGACCGCGACCGGCGTCGGCACGGGCTCGTCGACGACGTCGGTACCGCTGCCCCGGCCCCGGCCGCCCCGGCGCCGTTTCGCCACGACCTCGCCCGTGGACTGGGCCGCCGGCTGCGCCTGCGACTGCGGCTGGGGGGCCTTCGGCTTCTCCCCCACCGGCTCGGTGTGCACGATGATGCCCCGCCCGCGGCAGTGCTCGCAGGTCTCGCTGAAGACCTCCAGCAGGCCCTGGCCCACGCGCTTGCGGGTCATCTGCACCAGGCCGAGCGAGGTGACCTCGGCGACCTGGTGCTTCGTGCGGTCCCGGCCCAGGCACTCGGTCAGGCGGCGCAGCACCAGCTCGCGGTTCGCCTCCAGCACCATGTCGATGAAGTCGATGACGATGATGCCGCCGATGTCGCGCAGCCGGAGCTGCCGGACGATCTCCTCGGCCGCCTCCAGGTTGTTCCTGGTCACGGTCTCTTCGAGGTTGCCACCCTGGCCGGTGAACTTGCCGGTGTTGACGTCGACCACGGTCATGGCCTCGGTGCGGTCGATGACCAGCGATCCGCCGGACGGCAGCCACACCTTGCGGTCGAGGGCCTTGGCGAGCTGCTCGTCGATCCGCAGGTCACGGAACACGTCGGACTCCCCGGTGTGCTTCGACAGGCGCGGCACCAGCTCAGGCGAGACGTGCTCGACGTACTGCTCGACGACCTCCCAGGCCGAGTCGCCCTCGACGATCAGCTTCCCGAAGTCCTCGTTGAAGATGTCGCGGATGACCCGGATCACCAGGTCGGGCTCGGCGTGCAGCAGCGCGGGCGCGCCGCCCTTCTCCGACTTGGTCTTGATCGCCTGCCACTGGGCTTCGAGGCGGGCCACGTCGCGGGTGAGCTCGTCCTCGGTGGCGCCCTCGGCGGCGGTCCGGATGATGACGCCGGCGTTCTCGGGGACGATCTTCTTGAGGATGTCCTTGAGGCGCTTGCGCTCGGTGTCGGGCAGCTTGCGGCTGATCCCCGTCATCTGGCCCTCGGGCACGTAGACCAGGAACCGGCCCGGGAGGCTGATCTGGCTGGTCAGGCGGGCGCCCTTGTGACCGATCGGATCCTTCGTGACCTGCACGAGCACCGGGTCGCCCGAGCGCAGGGCCTGCTCGATCTTGCGCGGCTTGCCCTCCATGCCGGCGCCGTCCCAGTTGACCTCACCGGCGTAGAGCACCGCGTTGCGGCCCTTGCCGATGTCGACGAACGCGGCCTCCATGCTGGGCAGCACGTTCTGCACCTTGCCCAGGTAAACGTTGCCCGCGTACGAGGTCGAGGACGCCTTGGTCACGTAGTGCTCGACGAGGACGTCGTCCTCCAGCACCGCGATCTGGGTGCGCTCGCCGATCTGCCGGACCACCATGACGCGGTCGACGGCCTCCCGGCGGGCCAGGAACTCGGCCTCGCTGAGCACCGGCGGACGGCGGCGGCCCTGGTCGCGCCCGTCCCTGCGGCGCTGGCGCTTGGCCTCCAGGCGCGTCGATCCCTTGACGCCCTGGACCTCGTCGTCGAACTGGGCGCGCGTCTCGGCGGCCGAGCGCGGCTCGCGGACCCGCACGACCGTGTTCGGCGGATCGTCGGTGTCGCCGTCCGCGCTGGATCCCCGGCGGCGGCGACGGCGACGGCGGCGGGTCGCCACGTCACCGGACCCGCCCTCGTCGTCCTCGGGCTCCTCCTCGTCGGCCACGGCGGTCTCGTCGCCGGTCTCCTCCGCGGAGTCCTCGCCCTCGTCGGCGCCACGGCCCCTGCCCCGGCCACGGCGGCCGCGACGACGGCGGCTGCGCGCACCGGCATCGTCGTCGTCCTCGGCGTCGGGACCAGCGGTCTCCTCCGGATCGGCCACCTCGGCCACGACCTCGGCGGCGGGCTCGGCGGCCGCGCCACGACGGCGGCTGCGGCTCCGCTTGGCGGGCGTGGCGGGCTCGTCCTCGGCCGCGGGCGCCACTGCGGCGCCCGGCGTTGTGGGACTGGTCACAGCGGGGACCGCGAAGGGATCCGGCGCCATGAACGTGACGACCGGCGGCATGAACATGGCCGGGGGCGCCGAGTACTGCGCGGCCTGGGCCCGGAGGGTGGCCGCCTCGGCGGCGAGCAGTTCTTCGTCGGTCAGTTCGTCGTCGGTCAGTTCATCAGCGGGCACCTCGGCCGCGAGCGGCTCCGGGGCCGGCTCGGCGGGCAGGGCCTTCTTCCGGGACCGGCTGGCGCGCTTGGCCGGCGCCTTCTTCGCGGCCACGGCCTGATCTGCGAGGCCGGCCTGATCTGCCGCGGCGACGGCGGGTTCCGCATCGCGGCTGGTCACCGCCTCGGTGGCCGCGGCTTCGGGGGTGCCGATGGCGGCCTCGGCGATCGCGCCCTCGGGCGGGGCAACCGGCGCGGCGGCCTTCTTGCGGGCGCGGCTGGCGCGCTTGGCTGGGGCCTTGACCGGCGCCTCGGTGCTCGGCTCGGCAATGGGGTTCTCGGCAGGGGCGCTGCCGGTAGCGGCCGGCTGGCTTTCGGCAGCCGGATCGGCCGCCTTGCGGCGGGTGGTCCGCCGGCGGGTCGCCTTCGCGGGCGCCGTACCGGCGGCCTGCTCATGCGCCGTACCGGCGGCGGTCGTGTTCTCAGACGGCGGCACGGCGGACGTCTGGTCCGTCGTGGGGCCGCCCGCGGGCTCGTTTTCGAGCATCCGGGCGTGTCTCCCGTTCCATCTCCGGGCGCGTGCGACGCGGCCGCTCAGAGATGTGTCGTTATCGGTCCTGTAACCGGTCACCCGCGGGAGCGGACAACCGAAGCCTTGGTCGAGCGTGCGCTGGCGCTACCCGCGCACGATCTGGATCACGCCGGTGTGGTGGCCGGTGTGCCGGTGACGTCCGCGTCACGGTCGGGGGCGAGCGGATCGAGGATCCGGCCACCATCGGTGAGCGCTCCCTGCACCAGCCGGGTCGCTCGGGGCGGCACCGGAAGGGTGAGAGCGGACACGCTCCGCAGTCCCGTCAGGACGTCATCGGGTCGTATGGCAGGCGTCGCATGCCTGACGACAAGTCCAAGTATCGCACACGACGCGTCACCGTTCGGAGCGCCGGGGTCACCGGCGCGCTCGGGGGACGTCGTGATCGTCACCACAGCGGCCCGCGCGTCGAGGGTGCGGCGGCCATTCTTGGTCAGCCGCTCGACCATCACCTCGGTACTCGCGACGAACGCCTCGACAGCCTCGGTGAGCTGCGCGAACTCCACTCCGGGGAGCTCCACGATCCACTCGGACGCGTCGATCCGCTCGGGCAGGGATCCGCCGTGTGCGGTGACCGCTTCGAGTACGTCCAGACCGGGCGGGAGCGCGTTGTCGAGCGCCTCCCGGATCGCCGCCGGGGCGACGTGCCGGTCGAGCCCGATCTCCAGGTACTCGGCCTCGCTCGCGACACCGGTGGGCGCGGCGCCGACGTAGGACACCTTGGGGTGCGGACTGAACCCGGCGGAGTACGCGATGGGGACTCCGGCCCGGCGCAGGGCGCGCTCGAAGGCCCGGGCGAAGTCGCGGTGCGAGGTGAAGCGCAGGCGGCCGCGCTTGGCGTACCGGATCCGGATGCGCTGGACGACCGGCGGTGGCGGCGGTCCCTCGGGGCTGCGGGCCAGCGTTCTGCTCCATTCCGTGTCAGCGGGCACGACCTGGTCGGCTGCCCTCGCCCGATCCTCCCGCATCTGGCGGGCGTTCGGGCAGCCGGGACATCGCGGGCGCCGATCGGGTGCACTCTTTCCTCAGCGGCACCAGGTGGGCGGGCTGACCTCGCGGCTCCCCGAATCTGCCGATAGGGGACGGTTGGCAGCAAAGAGGAGGTGGGCGTGACATGCCAGTGACCGGGCGGCGCGCCCTCCGGATGGATCCGCTGCTGGCCGCCCACGCCGGGGTGATCGCGATCGCGCTCGCGGCGCTGCTCGGATCCGGTGCCGCCCCGCTCACCCTCGGCCGGATCAGCTGGCTGCTGTCGGCCACCTTCGAAGCCGGGGCGTTCGTGTTCGCGCGCAGGGCCGCCCGGCTGCTCCCCCGGCGGGATCCGGCGCGGCGGTTCTGGCAGGTCTTCAGCTGGGCCGCGCTTGTCATCGCGGCGGGGTACGCCAGCCAGCTGTTACTCACCGCGCGGCGGGGTGCGGACGCCTCACTGCTGTTCGGCGGGCCGGTGCTGCTCGCGCTGCTCGCCGTGGCGGCGACCGCGATCATCGTCACGATGTGCACGTACCCGCTGCGGCTGCACTCGGTGCGGGAGCGGTGGTGCTTCCTGCTCGACATGGCGACGGTGCTGGTCTCGGCGGCCGCGTTCGGGTGGTACTTCGCCGATCCGGCGGTGGGGCTGATGGGGATCCTGACCAGCCCGGGGATCCTGATCGTCGGGGTGTTCGCCGCGGCGAAGCTGCTGCTCTCCGGCGAGCCGCCGTTCAGCACCAGCGCAGGCCTGATCGGGGTCACCGCGGCGGCCGTGGGCGGGATCAGCGGCGGGCTCGGGCCGGCGCTGTTCGCCGATGGTCACCCGGGGTGGTTCTACGCCGGCAGCATGCTCGGCGACGCGCTGATCATGGCCTCGGCGCGCGTGCAGAGCCGGCAGATCGGCGCGAACCCGAACATCCTGCGCGAGACCCCCCGCCGCCCCTACAGCGTGCTGCCCTACGTTGCCGTCGCGGCCGCGTACGGGCTGCTCGCCGCCGCACTGATCAGCCACGGGGTGGACTCGCGCAGCTGGCTCGTGCTCGGCGCGGCGGGCACGGCGACCGGCCTGGCCGTGCTCCGGCAGCTGACCTCGCTAGCCGACAACGAGCGGCTGCTGCGCGAGCTGCGGCAGTCCGAGCGGGGCCTGCGCACGGCACTGCACGAGCGTGACGAGCTCGCGGTCCAGCTGCGCGAACTCGCCTACCGCGACTCGCTCACCGGCCTCGCGAACCGGGCCCTGTTCACCGACCGGTTCGCCGCCGCGCTGACCCGGGCCCGCCGCCACCGCACGGATCTCGTCGTCCTGCTCCTGGACCTCGACCGGTTCAAGCCGATCAACGACGAGTACGGGCACGCCGCCGGCGACACGGTCCTGCGCGAGGTGGCGACCCGGCTGCGGACCTGCCTGCGCGAGCACGACACCGTCGCCAGGCTAGGCGGGGACGAGTTCGGGATCCTGCTCGAACCGCCGCTGCCGGCCGACCTCGACGCGGTGGTCCGGCGGCTCGAGGCCGTCGTCCGCGCGCCGATCGAGTTCGGCGAGGTGCGGATCACGGTCGGCACCAGCATCGGATCCGCGGCCTGCGTGGCCGGTGACGGCGAGATCGACGATCTGCTGCACATCGCCGACCTCGCGATGTACGGCGCCAAGCGCCTCGGCCGCCCGGCCTGATCCCGTGGCGATACGGTGAGCCGCCACAGACGGTAGGCCAGGAGGCGCGCATGCCGGCCGAGGACAACACCGGTGCCAGCCCGGTTCGCGACGACCGCGTGCTTCCGGTCACTCGCGCGGTCGCGTTCGCGATCGTCCCGTTCCTGGTCGTGGCCTTCGCGGTGCTCTACCCGTACCCGCCGGACACGGGGCGGCTGTTCGCCTGGGCGATCCGGCCCGCGATGAGCGCCATGGTCCTCGGATCGGCGTACCTCGGCGGCGCGTACTTCTTCGTCAGGGCCGGCCGGGCGGCCGCCTGGCACACGGTCAAGGGCGGGTTCGTGCCCGTGGGGGTGTTCGCCTCACTCATGGGCATCGCCACGGTGCTGCACTGGGGACTGTTCAGCCACCGGCACGTCGCCTTCTGGCTGTGGGCGTTCCTCTACTTCACGACCCCGGTGCTGATCTTCGCGGTGTGGATCGCCAACCGCCGCTACGGATCCGTCCCGCAGCCCGGCGAGGCGCTGCTGCCCAGGATCGCCGTCTGGGTGATCGCCGGGGCCGGGGTCCTCGCGCTGGTCATGGGCGTAGTGCTGTTCGCCGGGGCGGCGTCCGCGCCGGGCTGGTGGCCGTGGCACCTCTCGCCGCTGACCGCCCGGGTGCTCGGCGCGATCTTCTGCCTCGGGGTGGCCGGGATCGGCGCGCCACTCGACCGGCGCTGGAGCAGCGCGCGGATCCCGGTCCAGGTGGCGGGGGTGATGCTCGTGCTGATCCTGGCCGCGGGGATCCGGGCGGGGGGCGAGTTCGATC
This sequence comes from Actinomycetes bacterium, assembly GCA_025963185.1. Lineage (GTDB taxonomy): Bacteria > Actinomycetota > Actinomycetes > Mycobacteriales > Cryptosporangiaceae > RYN-140. The sequence continues at coordinate 3,171 of JAOPVE010000197.1, read as the reverse complement.
CGCACAACGCGCTCACGTGGATCCTCGCGGCGGGCTTCACCGGTGTCACGGCCGCGCTCGCCGGGCTATACGTGCGGATGGAGCGACAGCCATGAGCGAGCGGAGCATCAGTACAGCGCGTCCCGAGGTCATCGCGGGCTCAAGCGAAGCGAGGGGCGTGGCATGAGCACTCTCGACGGGCTGCTGGACCAGATGCGGGCAGGCCTCGCCGAGCTGACCGAGGCTGGGGACGCCCGCCGCCACTTCCACGCCACCTACCTGCGGACCACCGAGGCCGTCGCCGCCGAGATCGCCCGGGGTGGCTTCGCCGACGGACCCTGGGTCGCCCACTGGGACCTCGTGTTCGCCCAGCTCTACCTCGACGCGCTCACCGCGGATCGGCAGGCCCGCCCGGTGCCGGGCCCCTGGCTGGTCGCGTTCGGGGCGGCCAGGGACCGGCCCGGTCTGCCCCCGCTGCGGCACGTGCTGTTCGGCCTCAACGCGCACATCAACTACGACCTCCCGCAGGCCCTGGTCGGGGCGATCGGGCGGGACGAGTTCGCCGATCCGCTGCGGCTTGGTCTTCGCCGTGCCGACCACGAGCACCTGGACTCGGTGCTGCAGGCCCGGGTCGGAGCCGAGGACGCCGAGCTGGCCGCCGTCTCCCGGGTCACCCTGGCGGACCGGCTGCTGCGCCCCGCGAACCAGGCTGCCAGCCGCCGGTTCCTCGCCGAGGCGCGGGCCAAGGTGTGGCGCAACGCGGTCGTGCTGGACCGCGCCCGCACGGCCGGGGCGCCCGCGTACGGCGAAGCGCTGGAAGAACTGGAACGCCGCTGCGAGCAGCGGGTGCTCGACCTGACCAGGCCGGGCCCGGTACTGCTCCGGCTCGCCAGCCGCGGTTTCGGGGTGCTCCTCCCGGACGCCTGACGTTCCCGGCTCAGCGGGACAGGCCGCCGAGGTGAATGTTGATCGAGTGGCGGATCGCGGTCTCGGCCCAGCGCTGGTTCGCCCCGCCGTGGCACGTGTATTGCTGGACTACCGCGTCGCCGCGGGTATTCCAGTCCGCGACGTCGAGGCACTTGCCGGAGATGTAGTTGACCAGCTGGTACGTGCCGTCCGCGAAGTTGTCGAACCGCCAGAACTGCGCGTCGCTCGTGTTGCACGCCCATTGGCCGGCCTGGGCGTAGTCGTCCTTGCGGTAGTAGAAGATGCCGAGGCACAGGCGACTGTTCTCGTTCGTCATCATCTCCGTTCGGGTGGCCTGCCCGGGGACGTCGCTGTAGCGCCACTGCTGCGGCGCGGACCGGTCGCACGCATTCTGGGTGGCGCGGGTCATCTCACTGGTCATCCAGTTGTCGATCTCCAGGCACAGGCCGCTGTTCACGTTGCGCAGTTCGTACGTGTAGTAGGTCAGCGTGACCGCACTGGCGGGGGCGGCCGGCAGCAGCGCGGCCATGACGGCGACAACAGTGGCGCAGAGCAGCGCCCGGAACGTGGGGAGGGGCATGCGGGCGACCATAACCGCAGGTCGTCGGGCTGGTGACCGAATGTTGCCCGATCGGGCGCCGACCTTGCTCAGACGGGCGAGAGCGGCAGCAGCTTGTGGCCGGTCGGGCCGATCTGGATCTCGGTGTTCATGCCCGGGCACACCCCGCAGTCGAAGCACGGGGTCCAGCGGCAGTCGTCGAGTTCGGTCTCGTCGAGGGCCTCCTGCCAGTCGGACCAGAGCCACTCCTTGTCCAGGCCCGAGTCGAGGTGGTCCCACGGCAGGACCTCGGTCTCACCGCGCTCGCGGGTGGTGTACCAGTCGAGCGAGACGCCGAGGGGTTCGAGCACGGCGCAGGCGCCGATCCAGCGGTCGTAGGAGAAGTGCTCGCTCCAGCCGTCGAAGCGGCCGCCGTCCCGCCAGACCTGCTCGATGACCCGGCCGACCCGGCGGTCGCCCCGCGAGAGCAGTCCCTCGACGATGCTCGGCTTGCCGTCGTGGTACCGGTACCCGATCGCGCGGCCGATGTTGCGGTCCGAGTTCAGGGCCGCCTTGAGCAGCCGCAGCCGCCGGTCGACCGTCTCCGCATCGGCCTGGGCGGCCCACTGGAACGGGGTGTGCGGCTTGGGCACGAACCCGCCGATCGACACCGTGCAGCGGATGTCCTTGTGCCCGGCCGCCTCCCGGCCCGCCCGGATCACGTCCTTGGCCATGTCGGCGATTTCGAGGACGTCCTCGTCAGTCTCGGTGGGCAGCCCGCACATGAAGTACAGCTTCACCTGGCGCCAGCCGTTGCCGTACGCCGTCGAGACGGTCCGGATCAGGTCTTCCTTGGACACCATCTTGTTGATCACCTTGCGCAGGCGCTCGCTGCCGCCCTCGGGCGCGAACGTCAGCCCGGACCGCCGCCCGTTGCGGGACAGCTCGTTGGCCAGCGTGACGTTGAACGCGTCGACCCGCGTGGACGGCAGCGACAGGGACGTCTGGGTGCCCTCGTACCGGTCGGCGAGGCCCTTGGCGATGTCCCCGATCTCGGAGTGGTCCGCGCTCGACAGCGACAGCAGCCCGACCTCCTCGAAGCCGGTGGCCTGCAGGGATGCCTGCACCATCTCGCCGATCCCGGTGATCGAGCGCTCCCGGACCGGGCGGGTGATCATGCCCGCCTGGCAGAACCGGCAGCCGCGCGTGCAGCCCCGGAAGATCTCCACGCTGGCCCGCTCGTGGACGGTCTCGGCCAGCGGCACGAGCGGCTGCTTCGGGTAGGGCCAGGCGTCGAGGTCCATGGTCGTGCGCTTGTGGATGTTGAACGGGACGTCGGGACGGTTGGGCACGACCCGCTGGATCCGCCCGTCGGGGAGGTAGTCGACGTCGTAGAACCGGGGCACGTAGACGGCCTCGGTGCGGGCGAGCCGGAGCAGGGCCTCGTCGCGCCCGCCGGGGCACCCCTCGGCCTTCCACTGCCTCAGCACGGCCGTGATCTCCAGGACCGCCTCCTCGCCGTCGCCCAGGACGGCGGCGTCGATGAAGTCCGCGATCGGCTCGGGGTTGAACGCCGCGTGCCCGCCGGCCAGCACGATCTGATCGTCGCCGGTGCGGTCGGCCGCGTGCAGCGGGATGCCGGCCAGGTCGAGTGCCGTGAGCATGTTCGTGTAGCCGAGTTCGGTGGAGAAGCTGATGCCGAACACGTCGAACGCGCGCACCGGTCG
>JAOPVE010000520.1 GCA_025963185.1 Actinomycetes bacterium | reverse complement strand
AGACCGGTCCGCCACCCGGGTGGCCGCTCGTGCCGGTCCGGACCGGGTGGCCCGAGCCGTGGCTGGAGTGGTGCGCGCGGTCCGGCCCGGCGGGCTGGCCCGGCCACGGGGGCCGCCGGGTGGTGCTGCTCGACGGCGGCCACCGTGTGGTCACCCTCGCGGGGCACCGCTGGCCGGCCCGGGAAAGCGCGGCTTGGGGCCGGGCCGTACCCGGCCAGCCACCGGCCAGCACCCCGCAGCACCTGCATCAGCTCGCCGTCCAGTTCGCCGCCGCGGCGGGGCCGGGCGAGGCGGCCAGGCTGGTCCGGCCGGGGCTCCGGCGGCTGCTCCGAGCGGCGTGATGTCGCATTTGTACTGGTAGCGGCACCGTCCGCAACCGCTTCGCTCCCGATCGGCGACCGATCGCTACTCAGGAGATCCGCGGCTGGGACGAACGGTCAGGTGTCCGCCACCAGAAGGGCTGACCGGATCATCCGGTCGTGTGCCCCGGGGGCGGCGCCAGCCGATCGGAGACACGGATGTCCGCCACGCGCCCCACCCTGACCCCCGCCCGCCGCCGCGCCCGGCTCTTCGGCGTGATCGGCGTGATCGCCGCGACCGGTGCCGCGCTGGCAGCGCAGTCCGCGACCGAGGGGACGGCCGCCGCGTGGTGCTCGCCGGCCGGGATTCTGCGGGCGGACACCCTGCCCGGCACGGTCTCCCCCGCGGACTGTGACCTGCGCGGCCGCGAGATCGCCTCCGGATCCGCCCACCTGACCGTCCCGGCCCCCGGATCGGGTATCTCCGCCCTCGAAGGCACGGCCGGCGGCGGCGAGTCGACTCTGATCCTGCTCACCGCCCCCAACGGCAGCGTGACGATCACCCGCCAGACCCCCGAGGACCACGAAACCCCCGCGAACACCCCCGCGAACACCCCGGCGAACGACGCCGGCGGCCCCGCGGGCGGCGGCGCGGCCACGGCAACGTCAGCGGCGGCGACCACCGCGGCCTGCCGCGACGGCTCGTACACGACGATGGGCTACAAGTTCACCGGCCGGTTCGACTGGTACCTCAACTCCTCCGGCACCCCCGGCTACCTGCGCCCGTCCGCGCTGTCCACGATCGCGACCGCCACCGCGGACGTCGCGCGCGGCAGCAACAAGTGCGGACTCGCCCGCAAGCCGAAGCTGTCCCAGCGCTACGCCGGCGGCACCTCGCGCCGCCCGCAGATCAGCGCCGCCGGATCCTGCACCTCGCGCGGCGACGGTGTCAGCGTCACGGGCTGGATGAAGCTGCCCCGGGTCCTCGCCTACACGTGCTCGTACTACAAGTGGAACGGCCGGTCGTGGGTCGTCAGCGAGTCCGACATGGCGATGAGCACCTCGTTCAGCTGGTTCACCGGGCGGATCCCCAGCCGCTGCAGCTACACGTTCGACCTGCGCGGCGTGGTGGTGCACGAGCGCGGCCACACGTTCGGGCTCGGCCACGTCGACAGCCGCACCCACGGCAGCCTGACGATGTCCCCGTACAGCGCGCCCTGCACCACGGTGAACCGGGCGCTGGGCTACGGCGACTACCGCGGCCTCTCGCTGATGTACGGCGTGAGCTGAGCGGTCAGCCGATCGCCTCGGCGGCCGCCGGGCGCGGGACGCCCAGCACGTCGCCGTAGAGCCGGATCGTCGCCCCGGCCACCCGCTCCCAGGAGTACCGGGACCGGGCCCGGTCGGCCCCGGCCACCCCGTACGCGTCGAGCTGCACCGGATCGCCGAGCAGCTCCTTGAGGACCGTCCCGGTCAGGTCGGGCCGGCCGGGCGGGACGAGCACCCCGGTGACGCCGTCGACGACCGTGTCCAGGTGCCCGCCGACCGCCGACGCCACGACGGGCACGCCGCAGGCCATCGCCTCGAGCGGGACCATGCCGAACGGCTCGTAGGCCGGCAGGCTCGCGACGACGCTCGCCGAGCGGAGCAGACCCGGCATCTCGGTGCGCGCGACGGGCCCGATCATGCTGAGCCGGTGGCCGACGCCGCACCGGTCCGCGATGTCGGTCAGGCGCTTCTGCTCGGCGATGTCGGCCTCGCCGTCGCTGTCACCGCCGCCGCCGACGACCAGCTCGGCGTCGGGGACCCGGCGCAGCGCCTGGATCAGCACGTCGAACCCCTTGCTCTCGCCGAACCGGCCGACGCTGACGACGCGCGGGACCCGGCCGTCACCGGCGGCCGGCCCGGTGGGGTTGAATCGCGCGGTGTCGACGCCGCAGGGCACGACCGTGACCCGCCTGCGCGGCACACCGAGGCGGATCAGGTCGCCGAGCTGCTCGGTGGTCGTGGCGATGACGTGGCTCACGCTGCGGGCGATGACCTGCTCCATCCGGATCCGGCCGGGCGGGCTGGTGTCGTTGCCGCGCAGGATCCGCCGCTTGGGGCCGCCGAGCCCGTGGAAGGTCTGCACGACGGGGATCCGCCGGTCCTGGGCGGCGGCGAGGGAGACCATGCCGGAGAGCCAGTAGTGGGCGTGCACGATGTCGGGCCGGTTCTCGGTGATCGCGGCGCCGAGGTGGCGGCCGAACTCGGCGAGATGGGGCAGCACGTCGTCGCGCGGGATGTACTCGGCGGGCCCGGCTTCCACGTGCTCGATCCGGTAGCCCTGGCTGTCCACGAGGGTGTCGGGCAGGTCGGGCGAGTCGCGCCGGGTGTAGACGGTGACGTCGTGGCCACCGCTGGCGAGCGCGGAGGCCAGTTCGGCCACCTGGACGACCTGGCCTCCGCCGTTGTGCGCCCAGGGTGGGCTGAGGGGACTGGCGTGCTCGGACACCATGGCAATCTTCATCCAGCGGCCCCTCGGTGTGCCGGCGTAATTCGTCCAGACCTTGAGGGGATTGCTCGCTGTGTACTGGCCCAAACATGTACAGGCGCCCCTGTCGTGCCGCGCCGCATCCCTACCGGCCGGTAACTACCCGGGGGTAACATCGGCTCGACGATCGACAGTGGGGGGAGACCCATGACCGCAGTGGATCCAGCCAAGCCGGGAAACGTGCGCGAGGCCGCCGGCGCCGCCACCCATCCCGTCGGGGAGCGGGAGGCTCGAAAGGTCGCCGAGGAGGCCCGCGAGAGCGGCTGGCAGAAGCCCAGTTTCGCCAAGGAGCTTTTCCTCGGCCGGCTCCAGATCGACCTGATTCATCCGCACCCGCGGGCCGACGCCGGCACCATCGCCAAGGGCGAGGACTTCCTGCGCCGCCTGCGCGAGTTCTGCGAGGCGAAGGTCGACGGGGCGGTGATCGAGCGCGACGCCCGGGTGCCCGACGAGGTGTACGCGGGGCTGCGCGAGATCGGCGCGTTCGGGATGAAGATCGACGAGAAGTACGGCGGCCTGGGCCTGTCCCAGGTCTACTACAACAAGGCGCTGATGCTGATCGGGTCGGCGAGCCCGGCGCTGGGCGCGCTGCTGTCGGCGCACCAGTCGATCGGGGTGCCCCAGCCGGTCAAGCAGTTCGGCACCGACGCCCAGAAGCGCGAGTTCCTGCCCCGGTGCGCGCGGGGGGAGATCAGCGCGTTCCTGCTGACCGAGCCCGACGTCGGCAGTGACCCGGCCCGGCTGCACACCACGGCCACCCCGACCGAGGACGGCAGCGCCTACATCCTCGACGGCGTCAAGCTCTGGACCACCAACGGCGTTGTCGCGGACCTGCTGGTCGTGATGGCCCGGGTGCCCAAGAGCGAGGGCCACCGCGGCGGGATCACGGCGTTCGTGGTCGAGGCGAACTCCGAGGGCATCACCGTCGAGCACCGCAACGCCTTCATGGGACTGCGCGGCATCGAGAACGGGCTGACCCGGCTGCACCAGGTCCGGGTGCCCGCCGAGAACGTGATCGGCCGCGAGGGCCAGGGCCTCAAGATCGCGCTGACCACGCTGAACACCGGACGTCTGTCGCTGCCCGCGATGTGCGCCGGGGCCGCGAAGTGGTGCGTCAAGATCGCCCGCGAGTGGTCCAACGAGCGGGTCCAGTGGGGCCGTCCGGTCGGGGCGCACGAGGCGATCTCCGGCAAGATCGCGTTCATGGCCGCGACCGCGTTCGCGCTGGAGGCCGTCCTGGACCTGTCGAGCGAGATGGCCGACGACGGCGCGAACGACATCCGCATCGAGGCCGCGATCGCCAAGCTGTGGAACTCCGAGATGGCCTCGCTGATCGCCGACGAGCTGGTGCAGATCCGCGGTGGGCGCGGGTACGAGACCGCCGCGTCGCTGGTGGCCAGGGGCGAGCGCGGGGTGCCGGCCGAGCAGGTGGTCCGCGACCTGCGCATCAACCGCATCTTCGAAGGCTCCAGCGAGATCATGCGGCTGCTGATCGCCCGGGAGGCCGTCGACGCGCACCTGTCGGTGGCGGGCGACATCATCGATCCGGACGCCGATCTCAAGGCCAAGGGCAAGGCCGCGGCGCGCGCGGGCGGCTTCTACGCCAAGTGGCTGCCGACGCTCGTCGTCGGCGAAGGGCAACTGCCCAACGCCTTCGCGGACTTCGGCCCACTGGCCCGGCACCTGCGCTATGTCGAGCGGTCCAGCCGCAAGCTGGCCCGCCAGACGTTCTACGCGATGTCCCGCTGGCAGGGAAAGATGGAGTACAAGCAGGGCTTCCTGGGGCGGATCGTCGACATCGGCGCGGAGCTGTTCGCGATGAGCGCGACGGTGGTCCGGGCCGAGATGCTGCGCTCGCAGGAGGCGGCCGGCGAGCCTGGCACGTTCGGCCCGCAGGGGCGCACGGCGTACGAGCTGGCCGACGCGTTCTGCGAGCAGTCCCGGCGCCGGGTCGAGGAGCTGTTCGACCGGCTCTGGCGCAACACCGACGACGTCGACGGCAAGCTCGCCAAGGGCGTGCTGTCCGGCCGGTACACCTGGCTGGAGGACGGCGTGCTGGATCCGTCCGTCGAGGGCCCGTGGATCGCCGACGCCACCCCCGGCCCGTCCCAGCACAAGGACGTGCACCGCAGGCCGTAGCCGGGCCACCAGGCACAGTGCGGCGGCGGTCAGCCCAGCGCGTAGCAGGCGACCGCCGCCGCGGCGGCCACGTTCAGTGAGTCCACGCCGTGGTGCATCGGGATCCGCACGGCCACGTCCGCCGCGGTCAGGGCCTTGCGGGACAGTCCGGGTCCCTCGGCGCCGAGCAGCAGCGCGGGCCGGTCCCGCTGGTCCGGGGTCAGCTCGCGCAGGCTCACCGCGCCCGGGTCCGGGGTCATCGCGAGCACCGTGAACCCCGCCTCGCGCACCAGCCCGAGGGCGTCCGGCCACGGTTCGAGCCGCGCGTACGGCACCGCGAACACCTCCCCCATGCTGACCCGGACGCTCCGCCGGTACAGCGGATCGGCGCACGACGGCGACAACAGCACCGCGTCCATGCCCAGGGCCGCCGCGCAGCGGAAGATCGCCCCGACGTTCGTGTGGGTGTTCACGTCCTCGAGGATCACCACCCGCCGGGCGGCCGCCAGCAGTTCCCCCGGCTCACGCGCCGGCGGCCGGTGCACCGAGGCGAGGATCCCCCGGTGTACGTGGAAGCCCGTGACCTGCTCCAGCACGTCGGGCGCGGCGGTGTAGACGGGCACGTCCGGGAGCCCGGCGGCGAGGTCGGCGAGCATGTCCTCGCGCTTGACGTCGACGAGCATCGAGCGCAGCCGGTAGCCCGCGCGCGCCGCCCTGCGCAGCACGAGTTCACCCTCGGCGATGAACAGGCCGTGCGGCGGCTCGAACGCGGTCCGCAGCTCGACGTCGGTCAGGGCCCGGTAGTCGGCGATCCGGGAGTCCGCCGGATCGGTGATCAGCTCCGCCACGCCGCCGACCGTACTGGACCGCCCACCACCCCCGGCCACCCCCTGCCACCGCCTCGAAGTGCGGTAACTCCGGCCGCCTGGGACCGGCCCGAGTTACCGCACTTCGGCGAGGGTCCTCACCGGCGGCGGGGCGGGCGGATCCGCCGAGGGCTGCACGACGACTACGTTGGAGTCCTCACACACGTCCAGGCAGTCACTCACCCGCACCGCGCCCACCTCCGCGAGTGCGGCGAGCAAGCCGTCGTGATCGATTCCGGGGTGCTTGCGCTCGGTGCCGCAGCAGCAGCCCCGGCACACTGTGACCAGGCAGCCGCGCCCGCCCCGGCCCGCCCCCGCCGACGCAGCAGACCGAGCGGTCACCGGTGCCCGTCCCTCTCGTCCGTGCCGGGTGCCGTCCATGCCTCGGTGTCGTTCATGGCCCGCGACGGGCGCGGTGCGAGTGAGTGACTGCCTGGACGTGTGTGAGGACTCCAACGTGGTCGTCGTGCAGCCCTCGGCGGATCCGCCCGCCCCGCCGCCGGTGAGGACCCTCGCCGAAGTGCGGTAACTCGGGCCG
>JAOPVE010000158.1 GCA_025963185.1 Actinomycetes bacterium | reverse complement strand
CGGCGGCGGCGGCCGGTCTTGCTCTCGCGGGGGAACCTGGCCCCGACCGGCGCGGACTCGCTGCCCGGCGGCTGTTGCGGCGCGGCGCCGTCGGGGTCCGCGTCGTCCTCGTACTGGCGCGGGAACCGGGCGCCCACCCCGCCCTGCCGGACCGCCGACGGCCGCGGCGGAAGCCACGGATCCCCCGGCTCCGGGATCAGCTGCTCCCACACGCCCTCGGCCTCGGAGGTCTCCGCGCTGGGCTCCTGCCACGGCGCCGGGTTCTCCTCCCAGCCGCCCTGCTCCTGCTGCGGCGGGTAGGCGGCCTGCGGCGGGTTCACGTACGGCTGCGGACCCGACGGGTGCCCGTGCCGCCACGGTCCGCCCTGGGGAGGCACAGCCGGGCCGGGCTGCCCCGGATTGGCTGCCTGTTGTGCGGGGGGTTGCTGGGGCCACGCCGGCGGCGGGTTCTGCGGCGCGTTGGGGGGCGCCGCCTGCCACTGAGCGCCCTGCTGCCACTGACCCTGCTGCTGCCCCGGCGCGTGGCGCTGGTCCTGGGCCTGGCGCTGGTCCTGCACGGGGCCCTGCTGGTAGCCGTCGCCCTCGTGCTGCATCTGCTGGCCGGGGTAACGCTGGGGAACCTGCTGAGGCGGATTGTGCGGCGCACCCGGGTACGGCTGGTCGCCCTGGTAACCCTGCGGCCCCGGAGCGCCCCACGCGGGCTGCTGGCTCTGCTGGCTGGCCTGCTGGCGACTCGGGGGTTGCTGGTGGCTCGGTGTCTGCTGGTGGCTCGGGGGTTGCTGCTGCCTGGCCTGGCGATCCGCGGGACCGGGCTGTTGCCACGCGCCACCGCGCTGCGGATCGTCGGCCTGCCGTGAAGCCTGTCGCGACGGAGCGGGCTCCGGATCGGGAGCCGGGGCCGCCACCTTCGAGGGCCGCCGGACCAGCCTCGGCGGCTGCCACGACTCGCCGGGCTCGGGGATCGCCTGCTCCCAGACCTCTTCGGCCTCGGGCTCGGCCTCGCCGGACCACCAGTGCGCGGGCTTGGCGGCCTCGGCGGGCGGCGGGGAAAGGTCGGGCCGCTCGGCGATGACCTGGGTCGGCATCTCGCCGGTCGCCGCGTCAGCGGCCGCGCCGGCCGACGGGACCGCGCGCCGCATGGCCTCGGCCGCGGCGGTGGCGATCCGGCAGGGGGCGGACGTGCCGCAGGCCGCACACCGGCCGTTCCGGTCGGAGTGCTGCTCGGCGAGATCGTAGGCCTGCTGCCACAGCCGGAGGTCGGCACCGGGTGGCGGCTGCACGCTCATCGGGTGCCCGCCAGCGCCACGGCACGGACGGTCGTAGGTCGTCGTAAGACGTCAGCACCAGCGCGGTTCCGCCATCGGCTTCGCATCGGCACGCTTTCACCTGGAAACGATTGGGAACTGCCGACAATGCCACAGCCAGGCAAGCCCTGGAGGTCTAGTCCGGCATTAGTGACCTCAAGGGGAAAGAATTTCCGCCTTGATGAGGTCCGCGAGCGTGACTGTGTGCAGCATGTTTCCGACTGTGTCCTGAAGCGACGCCCACACGGAGGCGAGTCCGGTGGCCGGGGCGGGGTGCTCGCCGCCGTCCCCGGCGCAGTGCCGGGCGTCGGCCGAGGCGATGATGTCGGCCAGCGTGATCTCCCCCGGCTCGCGCGCGAGCCGGTACCCGCCGGACGGCCCGCGGCGGCTCACGAGCAGGCCATCGTGGGTCAGGTCGCGCAGCACCGTGAGCAGAAACGCGACCGGGAGGCCCTGCGGGGCGGCTATCGCCGCCGCGCTCAGGGTGCGGTCCTCCCTGGCCAGCGTGACCAGGGCCTGCGCGGCGTAGTCGGCCCTGGCCGTCAGCCGGACCGTCGAGGACAGGGCCGAGCTGGGATCCGTCACCGCTAGGCCGGGACCGGCAGGGCCTTCGCCCCAGCCGCCGGGCGGACGTGCACGGCGGTTCCCGGCGCGAGGCCGAGCTGGTCCGCGTGTGCTCTGGTGAGCTGCGCGAACGCCTCCTGTTCGCCGATCGTGAGCTCGACCCGCACCTCGAAGCCGAGCCGCACGACGCGGCTGACGATGGCCTCGGTGGCGCCCGGCGACGGATCCAGCGAGACCTCGATGTCGTGCGGCCGGACCAGGTGCCCGTCGATCCTGGTCACCGGGCCGAGGAAGCTCATCACGAACTCGTTCGCGGGATGGTCGTAGATCTCGTGCGGGCTGCCGGTCTGCACGACCTTCCCGTCGGCGAGCAGGACGATCCGGTCGGCGACCTCGATGGCCTCCTCCTGGTCGTGCGTGACGAACACCGTCGTCACGTGCACCTCGTCGTGCAGCCGCCGCAGCCAGGACCGCAGTTCCTTGCGGACCTGCGCGTCGAGCGCCCCGAACGGCTCGTCCAGCAGCAGCACCTGGGGCTCGACGGCCAGCGCGCGGGCGAGTGCCATGCGCTGCCGCTGACCGCCGGAGAGCTGCCCGGGATAGCGCTCGGCGAAGTCCTGGAGGTGGACCAGTTCCAGCAGCTCCATGACCCTGGCCCGGATCTTGTCCTTGGGCTGCTTGCGGACCTCCAGCCCGAACGCCACGTTCCGGAACACCGACAGGTGCTTGAACGCGGCGTAGTGCTGGAACACGAAGCCCACGTTGCGCCGCTGCGGGGAGAGCCTGGTGGCGTCGACGCCCGAGATGACGACGGTCCCGGTGTCGGGGTTCTCCAGTCCGGCGATCACGCGCAGGAGCGTGGACTTGCCGCCGCCGCTGGGGCCGAGGAGCGCGGTCAGCGATCCGGACGGCACGTCGACCGTGATGTCCTTGAGCACCGGGGTCTTGCCGAAGTTCTTGTTGACGTCGCGGACCTCGATAGCCATCAGCGATCTTCCTTCGGGCGCAGGAGCTTGGTGAGCAGGAGTGACACCACGGCGATGAGCGCCAGCGCGACGGAGGCCGCGTAGGCCTGGCCTTCCTCGAAGTTCGTGAACCGTTCCTCGACGAAGAGGGTGAGGGTCTGGGTCTGGTCGACGATCCGGCCCGAGACGACCGCCACCGCTCCGTACTCGCCGAGCGACCGGGCCAGGCACAGCACGATCCCGTAGCCCAGGGCCCAGCGGATGCCCGGCAACGTGATCCGCACGAAGGTCTGGATCGGGTTGGCGCCGAGCGTGAGCGCCGCCTGTTCCTGGTCGGTGCCCAGTTCCTCGAGGACCGGCGCGATCGCCCGCACCACCAGCGGCAGCGAGACGAAGACCGTGGCGAGCACCATGCCGGGCAGCGAGAAGATGATCTGGATCCCCACCTTGGCCAGCGCCGCCCCCGCCGGGCTGAACGCCCCGTACACGAGGATCAGCGCGAGCCCCACCACCACCGGCGACACCGCGACGGGCAGGTCCACGAGCAGGTTGAGTACCCGCTTGCCAGGGAACTGGCGGCGCACGAGCAGCAGCGCGGTGCCCACCCCGAAGATCGTGTTGAGGACCACGGCCCAGACCGCGACGATCAGCGTGACCTGGAAGGCGTGCAGCGCGGAGGGGCTGGTCAGCGCCTCGAAGAACGGGCCGATCCCGGCGGAGAAGGTCTTCCAGAAGATGAGCCCGGTGGGGATCACCAGCAGGAACATCAGGTAGCCGAGCGCGACGGCGCGCAGCGCGTACTTAGCCACGGCGGGCCCCCCAGCGCTGGATGAGGTCGAGTGTGAGCAGGACGACGAGCGCGACGACGAGCAGCACGGTCGCCACGGCGGCCGCTCCGGCCATGTTGTCGCTCTCGATCTGCGACACGATCTGCACGGACGCGACCTGCGTCTTGAACGGGATGTTGCCCGAGATCAGCACCGTGGATCCGTACTCGGCGATCGCCCTGGCGAAGGCGAGCGCCGTGCCCGAGATCATGGCCGGCAGCAGGTTCGGCAGGATGATCCGGCGGAACGTCAGCCACGGGCCCGCACCGAGCGAGGCCGCCGCCTGTTCCATGTCCCGGTCGAGTTCGAGCAGCACCGGCTGGACCGTCCGGACCACGAACGGCAGCGTGACGAACAGCAGCGCCACGACCACGCCGGACCGCTGGTAGGCGAGGTTGATCCCGAGCGGGCTCTTCGGGCCGTAGAGCGTCAGCAGCACGAGGCCGGCGACGATCGTGGGCAGCGCGAACGGCAGGTCGATGAGCGTGTCGACGATCGTCTTGCCGGGGAACGAGTCCCGCACGAGCACCCAGGCGATGAGCGTGCCGAGCACCAGGTTGAGTACCGCGACCAGCATCGACGCGCCCACGGTCAGCAGGAGCGTCGACTTGGCCTCCGGCGTGGTGATCGCGTCCCAGAAGAACCCTGGACCGCGCCCCGCCCCCTTCCAGACCACGGCGGCCAGCGGGATCAGCACGATCAGGCTCAGGTAGATGATCGCCGTGCCGAGGCCGATGGCCGTTCCCGCCCGGTGCTGGCGGCGGCCGGCCGAGACCGGCACCTTCTCCGGCTGGCCAGGCCCGGCCGGCGCCGCAGCGCCGGCCGGGACAACCGTGGTCGTCATAGGGCTACTTCTTTTCGGTCGCGACGCCGAGCTTGCGCTCGATGTCGGCCAGCACGCTCTTCTGCGGGTCGAAGAACTCCTTGGTGACGGCAGTCCAGCCACCCAGGTCCTTGATCGTGAACAGTCCGGGCGGCTTCGGGAAGTCCTTGACCCCGTCGAGGACCGGACGGTAGCCGTTCTTGGCGAAGATCGCCTGGGCCGGCTTGGTCAGCAGGAAGTCCGTGAACGCCTTCGCTTCCTTGGGGTGCGCGGACTTCTTGGTGACCGCGACGGGGTTCTCGATGAGGATCGTCGAGTCCGGCACGACGTAGTCGATCGGCTGGTTCTTCTGCTGGGCGAAGATCGCCTCGTTCTCGTAGGCGAGCATGACGTCACCCTTGCCGCCGGTGAACGTCTGCAGCGCCTTGCGGGCCGAGTCGTCCTGCACCGGGACGTTCGGGAACAGCTTGCCGAGGTAGTCCAGCCCGGCCTGCTTGTTGGCGCCCTTGTCCGACTTCGCGCCGTACCCGGCGAGCACGTTCCAGCGGGCGCTGCCCGAGGTGAACGGGTTCGGGGTGATGACCTCGACACCGTCCTTGGTCAGGTCGTCCCAGGTCTTGATGCCCTTGGGGTTGCCCTTGCGGGTCGCGAGCACGACGACCGAGTCGGTGACCATGCCCTGGTGGGCGCCCTTGGCCCAGTCGTCGGCGACGAGGCCGGCCTTGACCAGGCGGGTCACGTCCGGCGCGAGGGAGAAGGCCACGACGTCGGCCTTGAGCCCGGCGGCGACCGCGCGGCTCTGGTCACCCGACGCGCCGTAGGACTGCTTGAACACGACGTTCTTGCCCGCGTCCGTCTTCTGGAAGGCCTTGATGATGTCCGTGTAGGCCGCCTGCGGAGTGGAGTACGCCACCAGCGACAGCTCCACCTTCGGCCCGCTCGTGCCGGCGCTCGTGCCGCACGCGGCGGCCGCGGGGGCGATCAGTGCCAGCGCTGCGAGCGCTCCGGCGGTTCTCGTTGCACGGTTCACGTTCTGCTCCACTTTCTAGACCTGTTCGGTAGGGATAGTAAGCCAGCTAGGCGCGGTGCGCGTCAATGACCAACCCACTCTGTAGGACATGTACGAATGGAGGACTCTAGCGTTACAGCGAGTTTTGGCCCGCCTACCAATCGTTACGCCATGATCCCGTACGATTGCGACATGGCGCACGAAACGATCAGAGATCAGGGCACTGTTCTCGGCTGGAACCCCTTCATGAAGTGGGGCGTGGTCCAGGTCGAGGAAGGCGCGGCGAAGGTCGTCGTGCAAGCCAGCGATCTCGACCCTGAGGCCGGCGTCACCGATCTCACCCAGGGCGCCCGCGTCGAGATCGAGTACCACTACGAGCGATCCGGCGCGTACGAGTACCGCGCCGACCGGGTCCGCCCCGTCGACACCGCGGATACCACCTCCGAAGGCGCCGAAGCCCACAACACCTGACCAGGCGCAGTGGCGGGCCCCTCGCGCACGTGGCGAGCGGGTCCTTTGTTAGCGGGTCGTGGCGCGACTCGCCGGAGGCGGTCGGCCACAACCGCTAACACGGCGGCAGGGCGATCGGCGGTAGCCCTCGATCAGGCGTAGTCCTCCAGCAGCGCGGGGGTGAGCCCGGCGGACTGGATCGCGGCGAGAGCGGCGTTGAGATCCGCGGTGAAGGACGGGCGGAAGTGCATGAGCACGATGTCGCCGGCCTTGAGCTTCTTCGTCGGTGACTGGTACCGCACGATTCCGTTGTCGACGGTCGCGCGCCAGTGGATCACGGCCTTCATCCCGCAGTCGTGCGCGGCCTGGAGCGTGGTGCCGTCGAAGTCGCCGAACGGGGGGCGGAACAGCGTCGGCCGCTTCCCGACGAGCTGGGCGAGCTTGTCCGCGGATCCGCAAATTTCTTGTCGTTGCCTCGGGTACGGCATGCGCTTCATCTCGGCGTGGTCGAGCGTGTGCGCCTCCACCACGGCGCCGGCCGCCTGCATGCGGCGGAAGTACGCGGGGTCGTCGGCGGCGACGTGCGAGATCAGGAACAGCGACACCGGCACCTTGCGGCTCTTCACGAGCGCGATCGACGACTCGGCCCGGCTGTACCCGTCGTCGATGGTGATGAACGCGACCGGCTTGGTGACGGGCACCCGGTAGTAGACCGGGACCGTGGCGCCCGGCGTCCCCGCGGTCGGCACGGGCGACGGGGACGGCGAAGGGGACGGCGACGGCGAAGCAGACGGAGAGGCTGGCGACACGTGGCTCGGAGAGGTAACGGTGGGCGAGGCCGCGCCGGCACCCGAGGCGCTGCACCCGGCCACCGGCAGGATCACGGCGGCGAGCACCACCCACCAGCCACGCCGCGCTGTCCGTAATCGCATCTCGCCCCTCGCCTCCATCCGTGGTGCTCCCCGGCAGAACCGAGAGTAGGGAGGAGGGTGTGGGATCCCCGTCAGCACAATGTCTGATTCCTGTTTACTCCTGGGGGGGTGGGCTCACCCGGGACCGTGCGGCGGCGGTTCGCTCCTGCGGGCAAGCCAGGCGTACTCGGCGCCCAGCGGACCGTCGTCCAGCAGGGTCCCGTCCACTGTGGTCTGCAGGGATCCGAGCTGGGAGGCGTAGCAGCGGACCGCGGCGCGCTTGGTCTCCGGATCCGCGGCGATCGCGGTCGGCACGGCGGCGGATCCGAGCTGGCCGGCGAACCAGGCTGCGAGCGCGGCGACGGGGCTGGGCGCGCCGGTCCAGCGGGTCACGTGCTGGTGGTAGGGGTACTCGGCGTAGATCCAGACGGCGGCGTGGGCCGGTAACGCGGCGAACGCGGCGGCCCTGGCGCGCACGTGATCGGGGTGGCCGCCGACTCCGGCGGGCAGCCAGACCTCGTCCGCCCCGGCCAGTTCGGGTGCCAGTGCGGCGGCGAGTTCGGCGGTGCTGGCGTCCTCGCCGTAATGCTGCTGCCGGAACGGCAGGTGGACGGCGCGCGCGCCCGCGGCGGTGCAGGCAGCCAGGTCCTCGGACCGGCGCCGGTCCATCAGCTCGCGCGACGAGCGCGCTCCGCAGCCGGCGTCCCAGGTGGAGTGCAGGTCGTCGCCGCCGGGTCCGCCGGTGAAGATCGTGATGACCGTGGATAGGGGCCCGAGCGCGGCGAAGCAGGAGAGCACGGCGTCGTCGAGGTGCGGCGATACCAGCGCGCGGCGCATTCGCCCTCCAATCCGGCGGTGCGTCCGAATTTTCGGACTGGTGAATGTGTCAGCCTGACCCGATTCAGGCTGGTTCGCCCCTTGACACCTCGGAACTGTGAGTGGTGAGGTCTAGACCGGTCCGCGCCGGTCTAGACCGCAGGGCTGACCTGCGCAATGCCCCGAGCTCCCACATCACACGACTACCGAGCGTTGCGCCGGACCGTACCAGCCTTCAGGAACGCCCATCAGCCCGAAGGAAACACCATGCTCAACAAGGACGAACTCGGCGCCACGGCCCTCGCGCGCTGTTCCGGTATCCGCGGCTGCGCGTGCGCCTACAGCTGCTGCCCCCGCTGACCCAGTTCCGCGATTGCCGCCTGCCGGTCCACGTGATTCGGCCGGGCAGGCGGTTTCTTCCCCAGGACCGTGATGCTGAGTTCCCTCGTCTCCCCCGCTGGCCTCCTCCGCAGTGCCCCGCACACCCCCGCGCCGCGCCGGACTGTCGCGACTGGACCTGCGGATCGCCTCCGCCGTGCACACCAGCTACCGGAGGGGCTGAACCCGTGGCCGCAAGCGTTCACGTGAGCACCGATCACCCCAGCACCGTTCGCGTAAGCACCGTCCGGGTCAGCACAGCAGTCGCCGGCGTGGGCGCCTTCGGCCGGGCCGTCGCCGCCCAGCTCGCCACCGCGCCCGGGGCCGTGCACACGACCGTGCCGGGAGGCGCGGAGGAGGCCGGGGTGCTCGTCGTCGCACTCTGGCGGCCGAGCCCGGCGCTGTGCGAGCGGCTCGACGCCGAAGCCTTCGCGGCCGGCCGTCCGTGGCTGCCGGTCGTCGCCGAGCACCCGCAGCTGCTCGCCGGTCCGCTGGTGGTGCCGCCCGAGGGTCCGTGTTTCCGCTGCTCCGCGGATCGCCGGGCACAGCATGATCCGGAGCCGGAGCTCACGGCAAGGCTGCACGCGGCCTACGACGCCGATCCGGCGCTCGGCCCCGAGGGGTACCTGCCCCAGCACGTAAGGATCGCGGCCGCGCTCGCCACGCTCGTCCTGCGCCGCGGGATCCCCGGGCTGGTCGCCGCCCACCACGTCCACACCGGACACACGACCAGCCACCGGATCACCGGGGTAGAAGGTTGCCCACGGTGCGATCCCCGTGCGGCGATGGGCCAGTGACCACCGGGCCGCGGCTGCGGCGCGGGCTGGTCACGGTCCCGGCCGGGGACGGGCTGCTCGCCGAGGGCGGACCGGTGCGCCAGCTACTCACCGGATCCGTCGCGAGGACAGCGTTACCGAGGCTGCTCCCGCTGCTCGACGGATCCCGCACCACCGCGCAGATCGGCCCGGCCGCCGGACTCACCCCCGCCCAGACCACGCGGGCCCTGGCGGTGCTCGCCGGGCGCGGGCTGCTCGATCCGGGGGTGCCGCCCGAGGGTCCCACCGGTGCTTACCTGACCCGCAACCCGCTCTCGGCCAGGACCGCCGAGGACGAGCTGACCAGGCTCGCGGGCGCTGCGGTCGCGATCGCCGGTCCACCCTCGCTGGCCGCGCCACTGGCCGCGGATCTCGCCGCCGCGGGGGTGGGAGACGTCTCGATCGGCGCGCGGACCACGCTGGCCGGGTACGTGCCCGCCCTCGACCGGCTCGCGGCCGCGCCGGTCGCGGTGGCCGTGCTCTGCGGATCCGCCCTGGCGCTCGCTCCCCGGTACGCCGAGCGCGGGATCCGGGTGCTGCGGGTCGCCGCCGGCCCGGACGCGGTGGAAATCGGGCCGCTGCTCGGCGGTCCGGGAAATGTCTGTGCCGAGTGCGCCGGACCGGCGTCCGGGGACGGCGGCGAGCCCTGGCACGCGTTCGCCGCCGGGCTCGCCGCGACCGAGGTGCTCGCGCTGCTCGGGGTGGGGCAGCCGTCCTCGCGGCGGACCGTACTGCGGACCCCCCTGCCCGAACTGGGCACCGAGCGCCTCGCCGTGACGCCCCGCCCCGGCTGCTGCGGCCTGACCGGGGATTCCCCCGCGCGGGCGCACGAGTGGCTGGCCACGTACGCCCCGCCCGCCCGGCGGCCCGGTCCGGTACCCGCGCGGGCCAGCTCTCCGAGGTCCACCGTGGACGGCGTGCTCGCGGATCTGCTGGCCGCCGCCGCGCGGCACAACCCCGAGCTGTACCTGATCACGGACGGCGGCGCGTTCGCCTACGCGGACGGCGAGCTGACCGCCGTGCCGGCGACCCGGCCATCCTGCTTCGGGCCGGGCCTGTCGATCGCGGTCGTGGCCGCGGCCGGGCGGCTGGTCGCCTCGCACGGCAGCCTCGCGTTCCGGGCCGCGCACCTGCGCGCCGGGCGGG
>JAOPVE010000134.1 GCA_025963185.1 Actinomycetes bacterium | reverse complement strand
GATCGTCGCCGGTGCGGTCGGCCGCGTGCAGCGGGATGCCGGCCAGGTCGAGTGCCGTGAGCATGTTCGTGTAGCCGAGTTCGGTGGAGAAGCTGATGCCGAACACGTCGAACGCGCGCACCGGTCGGTGGCCGTCGACCGTGAACTGCGGCACGCCGTGCTCGCGCATGAGCGCTTCGAGGTCGGGCCAGACGGAGTAGGTGCGCTCGGCCAGCACGTCCGGCTGCTCGTTGAGGATCTCGTAGAGGATCTGCAGGCCCTGGTTCGGCAGCCCCACCTCGTACGCGTCGGGGTACATCAGCGCCCAGCGGATCGCCGCGCCCTCCCACGGCTTGACCGTGGCATTCAGCTCGCCGCCCACGTACTGGATCGGCTTCTGGACGCGGGGCAGCAGCAGCTCAAGCTGCCCGAACACTGACTCTGCACTCATACGGGCCAGCTTAGAGCGTTCCCGCCGGAGTGTGACGCGCGGCGGAACTGATCCGCCTTAGCTGATGATCTTTCGCCTTTCACGGGACTATTGCGTAAAACTAGTAAGGTAATCCGTATGACTTCCGACGCACCCCTCCGCCGGATCGCCACCCTGTTCCGCCCTCACCGCGCCCTGATCGCCGGAATCGCCGCCCTCGTGGTGGTCCAGTCGGCCGCGGGGACCGTCGCTCCGTTCTTCCTGCGGGCGATCCTGGACACCGCGCTCCCCCGCCGGGACGCCGTCCTGGCCGTGCTGCTGGCCGGCGGCATGATCGCCACGTCCATCGGCGCCGGGGCGCTCGGAGTCGTCACCGGCAGGCTCGCCGCGGCCACCGGCCAGCGCGTGATGCACGACCTGCGCGTCGCGGTGTTCGCGCACCTCCAGGACATGTCCGTCGGGTTCTTCACCCGGACCCGCACCGGCGAACTGCTCTCGCGGGTGATCAACGACATCGGCGGGGTGGAGTCCGTGCTGTCCACCACGGTCACGTCCGCGGTCCAGAACGTGACGTCCGCCGTGGCGATCGCGGTGGCGATGGTGATCCTCGACTGGCGGCTCGCGGCGGCCGCGCTCGTCGTCGTGCCGGCGTTCCTCGCGGTCGCGATGCGGATCGGCCGCCAGCAGCGCGCGATCACCCGCAGGCGCCAGGGCGGGATCGCCACCCTCACGGCGCTCGCCGAGCAGGCCCTCTCGGTGACCGGCATCCTGCTCGCCAAGACCACCGGCGCCCAGCACCAGCTACGGCAGCGCTTCGCCGCCCGGTCCTGGGAGGTCGCCGAACTCGACATCGCGCTCGCCAATTCGGGCCGCTGGCGGCTGGCGTCCCGCCGGATGGCCCTCACCGTCGTCCCGGCGATCGTCTACGGCCTCGCCGGGATCGAGGTCGCCCGCGGCGCCACCCTCGCGAGCCTCGGTACCGTCGTGGCCTTCACCAGCGTCGTGAACCGGCTGGTCGGGCCAGTCAGCGGCATGCAGGGCACCGGCCAGCAGCTCGCGGCCTCCCGGGCGCTGTTCAGCCGGATCTTCTCCACGCTCGACCTGGAGACCGAGGTCACCGAGCGCCCCGGCGCCCAGCCGCTGCACGCCCCGCGGGGAGAACTGCGCTTCGAGGACGTGTCGTTCCGCTACGGCACCGACGGGCCGTGGACCCTCACCGGGATCGGCCTGGTGTGCCGCCCCGGCACGGTCACGGCGATCGTGGGCGAGACCGGATCCGGCAAGACCACGCTGGCGTACCTGGCCGCGCGGCTCGCCGATCCCCAGCGCGGATCGATCACCGTCGATGGCACCGACCTGCGGGACGCGACGCTGGCCTCCGTGCCCGAGGTCGTCGGCGTCGTGACCCAGGACACCTACCTGCTGCACACCACGATCGCCGAGAACCTGCTGCTGGCCCGCCCGGACGCCACCGCGGCCGAACTGGAGTCGGCGTGCCGCGCGGCCCGGATCCACGAGGTCATCGCCGCGCTCCCCGACGGCTACGACACCGTGGTTGGCGAGCGCGGGCACCGATTCTCGGGCGGCGAGCGCCAGCGGATCGCGATCGCCCGCATGCTCCTGCGCGACCCGCGGATCCTCATCCTCGACGAGGCCACGAGCGCCCTCGACACCCGCACCGAGCGGCTGGTCCAGGAGGCACTGGACTACCTCACCGAGGGCCGGACCACGATCGTCATCGCGCACCGCCTCGCCACCGTCGAGCGCGCGGACCAGATCGCCGTACTCGACCGCGGCCGGATCGCCGAGATCGGCACCCACGCCGAGCTGCTCGCCCGGGCCGGCCACTACGCCGCTCTCCACGATCCGGCGAGCTAGATTGCCCGGATGACCGAGCAGCCCGACACCGCCCCGGAGCTGGACACCTCCCCCGAGCTGGGTCAGACCGTCCGGGAGCTCCGGCAGGGCGTCGTGCGGCTCGCGCGCAGGCTGCGCAGCCAGCCCCAGGAGCACGGGGTGACCAACCTCGGGGTGTCGGTGCTGTCGAGGCTCCAGCGGCACCGCGCGCTGACCCCCGGCGCGCTCGCCGAGGCCGAGGGCGTCACGCCACAGACCCTCACCCGGGTGCTCGCGGCGCTGGAGTCCGGCGGTTTCGTGGGCCGGCGCGGCGATCCGGCGGACGGACGCCAGTCGATCCTGGAGCTGACCCCGGCCGGCGAGCGGGTACTCGTGCGGGACGCCCTGCGCCGGGAGGAGTGGCTGGCCGCCGCCATCGCGGCCGAGCTGACCCCGGCAGAGCAACAGCTGCTGCGGATCGCGGCCACCCTGCTCGACCGCCTCGCCGACGCCTGAGACGCGCGACACATTCGCTGCGAATGGTGGCCCTGAGCTGGCCACCACATTTACGTAATGGAAACAAGAATTTGACGGGTGCTATTCGGTTGTAACACACCGCCGCTTGACGTAACTCCGCGGTGTTATCGCAGGTAGACAGCATGGCGTTACATGATTCGCCACGTGTTCGACGTCACGCCTAATCGGGAAGACGTCCGCTGACTTGATCGTTACAGTGAATGCCGTAAGCACAACACCTTCGTTAGGGAGAACACCGTGTTCGCCATTGGGAACGACGCGAGCCGAGTCCTGCGCGCCCGTTCTGACCGCCACGTCCGCAACGCGTGGGCGCGGCTGGTCGAGATCCGCGGCGAGCGTGCCGCGTTCGACGAACTGGCCGGCGAGGCCGGCGGGTCCGACGCCGCGTTCAGGAAGCTCGACAACCACGGAATCCTGACCGACATCAGCTGATTCCCACCGACAACGAAGGCCCGGCGCGGGCGATCGCGCCGGGCCTTCCCCATGTCCACCCACCCCTCGGCGAAGTGCGGTAAGTCGCTTGCTGTGAGGCAACTGCCGGGGAAGTTGCGGCTCTCGGCGGCGATTTGGGCGCGAATACCCGAACAGTCCCGAAATATCAGCGGCGGGCCCCGAGGCGGCGGGTCCCTGGGAGCGGCGGGATTCTGGGGCGCGGCGGGTCGGGGAGGTCAGGTTTCGCAGGCGATGCCGTCGTTGTAGCGGTCGTGGGCCGGTCGATAGCCCGGCTCGCCTCGGTCGAGCGG
>JAOPVE010000128.1 GCA_025963185.1 Actinomycetes bacterium | reverse complement strand
GCGGCGACCGGCGACCCGCAAGCGGTGGAACTCGAGGACCTGTTCGTGGATCCGCAATATATGCGGCGCGGGGTGGGGCGCGGGCTCGTCGAGGACATCGTGGGCCGGGCCAGGGCCGCCGGTGCCGGCGGGATCGAGGTGACGGCCAATCCGCACGCCATGGCGTTCTACGACTCGGTGGGTTTCGTGCCGGCCGGCGTGGTGCAGACGCGGTTCGGCCCGGCGCCCCGGATGCGGCTCGACATCCGCTGACCAGCGCAAATGCCCGGATTTGGCCGGGTACCCGGCATGCCGTTGTGAAATCGTTACTGAGCGGGGCGGGCACCAGGTGAGACTCGCCGGGCAAAAGTTGCACACCGCGCAATCAGCGACTCCGGGCGGGCCGGCGAGGTCCGCTGTCTCAGATCTGGGACACCGCCGCGGGCGAGGGCCGCGAAAAGCGATCCGCCAGGGGCTCCGAATGCGACAAGACCGGCATTGACGGCGCTTCGGCTCGATCATCAAGATACGCACCCGTCAGCCACTGTGGCATCGAACGACGGGCGTCGGGCGCTCTGCCCGCACAGCCCCACCTCGACGGGAGCACCATGCCCTTACGACCCCGCTCCGGCGCGTACCTGGCCGCGATCCTCGCGGTCGCGCTGCTGCCTGGCAGTCCCGCCCACGCGAGCCCGCGGCAGGCCGCTGCGAAGTCGGCCAGCGTGGCCCCCGTCCTCACGGCGAGCCGCACGATCACCCTGATCACCGGTGACCGCCTCGCGATCTCCGCGGAGAAGGCCCAGCGCGTGACCGCCCTCCCGTCGGCGGGGCGCGCCGGGGTGCGGTTCGTGTCCCGGACCGTCCAGGGTGGACACCTCGAGGTTGTCCCGCAGGACGCGCTTCCGCTGATCGCGAGCGGTCAGGTCGACGCGCGGCTGTTCGACGTCACGCAGTTGCTGGCCGACGGGTTCGGCGACGACAGGGCCGGCGCGATCCCGCTCATCGTGTCGACGTCCGGCAACGCCCCCCAGTCGCTCGCGGCCGGGCGAGCGCTGCCGGCGGTGCGTGGCCGGGCGGTCATGCAGGCCAAGTCCGGCGCGGCCAGCCTGTGGAAGAGCGTGACCACGGCCCGCGGCCTCACGGCGGGTGTCACGCGGATCCGCCTCGACGGCCGGGTGAAGGTCAGCCTCGACGTGAGTGTCCCGCAGATCGGCGCCCCCACCGCGTGGGCAGCGGGCTACACGGGTGCGGGCGTCGACGTCGGGGTCATCGACACGGGGGTCGACGCCACCCACCCGGACCTCAAGGACGCGGTCGTCGAGTCGAGGAACTTCCTCGTCGCCGGACCGCCGCCGGGCCCGCCCGGCCAGCCCGGACCGCCGATCCCGGCCCCGCCGGTCGAGGACGGCAAGGACTACAAGGGCCACGGCACGCACGTCGCCTCGATCATCGCCGGGCGCGGAACCGCGTCCGCGGGCAGGTACAAGGGTGTGGCGCCGGCCGCGCGGATCCACAGCTTCAAGGCTTGTGACCGCTCCGGCACCTGCACCGAGTCCTCGCTGATCGCGGCCATGGAGGCCGCCGCGCAGGAGAAGCTGCGCGTGGTGAACATGAGCATCGGCCAGCCCAACCAGGTCGGCCAGGATCCGCTCGAAGAGGCCGTGCAGACCCTGACCGCGAAGTACGGCACCCTGTTCGTGGTCGCCTCGGGCAACGACAGCGGACCGGCGAACTCGCCGTCCACCGCGCCGGACGCCCTGAGCGTCGGCGCCGTCGACAAGCAGGACAACATCGCCGGCTTCTCCAGCGGCGGGTCCCTCCAGGGCGAACTGATCGCCAAGCCCGAGGTCACCGCGCCGGGCGTCAGCATCACCGCTGCCCAGAGCACCACCCGCGACGGCGGCGACAGCAACCCGTACGTGACGTTCTCCGGCACCTCGATGGCCACCCCGCACGTGACCGGCGCGGTCGCGTTGCTGGCCCAGCAGCATCCCGAGTGGACTCACGACCAGCTCAAGGCCGCGCTCGTGTCGTCCGCGAAGCCCAGCACCGCGATCACGGCCGAGCGCCAGGGCGCCGGGCGGATCGACGTCGGCAGGGCGATCACCCAGCACGTCACGGCCTCGCCGGTCAGCCTGAGCTTTGGCGAGCACGACTGGCCGCACGCCGACGACCAGCCGGTGAGCCACACCGTCACCTACGCCAACTCCGGCGCCACGCCGCAGACCCTGGCGATCAGCGCGGCCGCGACCACCCAGAACGGCGCGCCGACCGCGGCCGGGCTGGTCCGCCTGAGCGCGAGCAGCGTCACCGTCCCCGCGGGCGGCACCGCGGACGTCACGGTCACGGTCAGTCCGGCGGCCGACGCGCAGATCGGCTGGTTCAGCGGGCTGATCACGGCGGCGGGCGGCGGCACGGCGGTCCAGACCCCGTGGGTGCTCTACAAGGACATCGAGGCCTACAACCTCACGGTCACGCACGTGGACCGGACGGGAGCGCCCGCGACGGCGGTCCGGACCCAGATCTACTCGCTCGACGTGGGCGACCAGTACGGCATCACGATCAGCAAGGGGGTCGGGACGGTCCGGCTGCCGAAGGGCAACTACACGGTCGCGAGCCAGTTCTACACCGCGGGGCAGCTCACCACGCTGGTGGCGCCCAACGTGACGGTGGGCAAGGACTCCGGCCTCACCATGGACGCCCGGATCGCCAAGCCGCTCTCGGCCACCGTCCCGGACCCGACGGCGAGCCAGTACTTCGGCCACATCCACTTCACGATCGGCACCAAGGGCGGCCGGATCCTCGGCGAGGACATGACCGGCCCGAACTTCGACGGCATGTACAGCGGCCAGGTCGGCCGGGACGACCTGGCGATCACGTCGACTGTGTCCGGATCGTGGGCCAAGCGCGACGCGGACGGCTCGATCGACACCAGCCCGTACCTGTACAACCTGGCCTGGAACCAGCTCGCGCACTACCCGACCGGGTTCCAGCGCAAGGCCGGGCCGGCCGACCTGGCGACCGTCACCGAGCGGTTCGCCAGTGAGATCGCCGGCAGCGAGGGCGGGATCACGACGTCCAACCGGTTCACCGGGGACCTCTCCCGCGGCTGGGCCGTTTACGCCGGGCTCGCCGTCCTGCCCACCACGCGCACGGTGTTCCACAACACCGACGGCGGCGCGGAGTTCCGCACCGAGTTCGGCTCGGGGACCGTCAGCGCCGACGGCGAGCAGCACTACCTGTCCACCCACCGCAACCGGTACACCGCGTACGAGGCCGGCAAGGCGTACTTCCTGGACTGGAACCGGGCGGTCTACGGCCCGGCGTTCCCGCAGCCGCAGGAGAACCTGTCCTGGTTCGACCGCGAGGAGAGCGCGTACCGCACCGGCAACCAGGTCATCTTCTGGCCGTCGGTGTTCAGCGACGGGGCCGAGCGCACGGGCGAGGCGGAAACAGCCAGCGAGCGGATCACGATCACGCGGGACGGCCAGCCGGTCCTCGATGAGCACACGATCACGACCGGCTTCGTCGCACCGGCCGCGTCCGGGGTCTACACGGCGACGATCGCGCTCACCAGGGCCGCCCCGGCGGAACTGGCCACGAGCTTGACCACGACGTGGACCTTCCGCTCGGCGACGACGGCGAAGCGGGACTACCTGCCGCTGGCGGCGATCCTGATCTCGCCGCAGGTCGACGACACCAACACCGCGCCGGGCGGATCGCTGGCCCTGCCGGTACGGGTGCAGCGCCAGCCCGGATCCGCGGTGGGGGCCACCACGTCCCTCTCGGTCGAAGTGTCGTTCGACGGGGGCACGACCTGGGTCACCCCGCCGCTGATCGGCAGCGGCGACGCGCGGGTCGCGCAGGTCCAGCACCCGAAGGGGCACGGCTTCGTGTCGATCCGGGCCAAGGCGGCATCGGCGTCCGGGAGCACGGTCGCGCAGACGATCATCAGCGCCTACCGGTACTGAGCTGACCACCGGGAGCGCTCGCCGCTGCCGGTACCCGAGCTGCGCGGAGCGGGCGGGGGCTGACGCCCGCTCCGCGCACCTTCCCGGCGCGCCCGCGTCCGGGAAGTGGCTGGCGCCGGCCGGAAGCCCGCCGCAAACGGGCTTCCCCCACCGGACGGCGCCGGCCGGGACGCGCCCGGGCCTCTGCCCCCACCCGAGGCCCGGGCGCCCGTCCTCCCAG
Organism: Actinomycetes bacterium; assembly: GCA_025963185.1. Taxonomy (GTDB): domain Bacteria; phylum Actinomycetota; class Actinomycetes; order Mycobacteriales; family Cryptosporangiaceae; genus RYN-140. The sequence goes on along the minus strand of JAOPVE010000128.1, from coordinate 2,274 downwards.
TCCCACTTCGGCTGGTGGCGGGTCACTGGACCGGGGTTCGTACACTCCGGTCGTCCACCCGGCGGCCGCGCGAACAGGGGACTTCATGGCCCAGACGCCGGACGAGCGGGATCCGGCCCCCGGCCTGCACCGTCATCTGCGGCACCTGGCCGAGCTGGCGCGGGAGGCGGGCGCCGCCCGGGATCCGGAGCCGATGCTCGCGGCGATCCTCGCGGCCCAGCGCACGGCCGCCTGGGCGCTGCGGGCCGGGATCGAGCGCGCCCGGCAATCCGGATCGTCGTGGCGCGACCTCGCCACGGTCCTCGGCGTTCCGCCCGCCACGCTGCACCGCCAGTTCCAGCAGGGCGGCGGGCTGTTTCCCCAGCCCGGCGAGCCCGAGCCCGAGATGACCCCGGCCCGGCCCGCCACCGACCGGCCACAGTGGACCCTGCCGCCCCGCCCGCTCGACCTGTTCGTCGGCCGCGCGCGCGAGCTCGCCGACCTCGGCGCGCTGTTACCCCGGCGCCGGCTCGTCACCGTGTGGGGCCCGCCCGGCGTCGGCAAGTCCCGGCTCGCGCTCGAACTCGCCCACCAGTCCGCGCGCCGGTTCACCGGCGGGGTCTGCTGGGCCGGGCTCGGGCCCGTCGCCGATCCGGACCGGCTGCCTGGCGTACTCGCCGCCGCGCTCGGCGCGCCCGGGCAGCCCCTCGCCGACGCGGCCGCGGCCGCCTGCGCCCACGGTCCGGTGCTGCTCGTAGCCGACGACTGCGAGCACCTCGCGGGTGCCTGCGGTGCGCTCCTCGCGACGCTCCTCGCCGAGCACCCCCGGCTAACCGCCGTCGCCACCAGCAGGGCGGCGCTGCGGATCGCCGGGGAAGCGCGCGTCCGGGCCGATCCGCTGCCCGTCGGCGGGCCGGCCGAGCGGCTGTTCGCCGAACGGGCCCGGGAGGCCGCGCACGACTTCGACGCCGACGGCCACGAGGATCTGCTCGCCGACATCTGCGCGGCCCTCGACGGGCTCCCGCTCGCCATCGAACTCGCCGCGCAGCAGTGCGCGTTCCTGCCGCTCCAGGCCGTGCGGTCCGGTCTGGGCCAGCGGCTCGACCTCGACTCCGCGGGGGGCGTCCCCGGCCGGCACGGCTCGCTCCGGGACTCGATCGCGTGGAGCTACGGCCTGCTGGGTGAGCCCGCACAGCGGGTGTTCCGGCGGCTGGCGATCCTGCCTGGCGGCGCCGACGAGATCACCGCGGCCGCGCTCGCCGGTGGGGTGCCCCGGCCCGGGCAGGTGCTCGCCGGGCTGGCGGCCGCGTCGCTGCTGGTGCCCGACGACACTGTGCCCGACGAGGGTCTGCCGGGCGAGCGCGCGCCGGGCCGGTTCCGGATGCTCGGATCCGTGCGGGACTTCGGCCGGGAACAGCTCGCCGCCGCGGGGGAGACCGGCGAGGTCCACGAACTGCTGCTCGGGTGGCTGGCCGGGCGCGCCCGGATCCTGCTCGGCCGGCGCGGCCGCGCGAAGGATCCCGACGACTGGAACTGGGACCTCGCCGCGCTGGAGTCCTATCAGTACGCCGCCTCGCTGGCCTGCGAGAACGCGGATCCGCGGTTCGGGGTGCTCGCCACCGCCGCCACGGTCCTGCTCAACGACAGCGGGCGCAGCACCGAGGCCCAGGCGCTCGCCGAGCACGCGCTCGACCAGCCCGGCCTGGAACCGGGGGACGAGGCCAGGCTGCTCATGGCCGTAACCACCTCGCTCGCGCTCGGCGGTGACCAGCAGGTCGCGGTGGCGGTGGCGGAGCGGGCCTACCGCAGCGCGCTGAGCCTCGGCGAGGACGGCCTGGCGTTCCAGGCGCGGGGTGCCCTGATCTACGCGATCGCCGACAGCGATCCGGCCCGCTCGCGCCTGCTCGTGCGGGAACAGGTGGCCGCCACCGGTCGCCCGGACCAGCTCGCGGATCCGCTGAACGATCTTGCCTGGACGGCGCTGATCCGCGGGGACCTCGCCGCGGCGGAGGCCTCGGCGGCCCGCCTCCTCGCGCTGCGCGGGGACGCGCTGGACCTCGAAGAGCGCCACACCTGCGGCGCGATCGCGCTGGCTGCGGGCGACCACCCGAGGGCCGCCGCGCTGTTCGAGGAGGGGGTGGCGAGGGCGACGGGCACGAAGATCCTGCTCGACCTGGTCGAGGGACTGGGGGCCGCGGCGACGGGGAGCGGCGATCCGGGCCGTGGGCTGCGGCTGCTCGCGGGCGCGGCCAGCGGGCGGCGACGGCAGGGCCTGCGCAACCACGGCTGGTGGGC